>NZ_JAOTID010000004.1 GCF_026163695.1 Shumkonia mesophila
TACATTCACGCCGACTGAATGCGAAAACTACTTCGCCGCTGCCGGATATGACCGCGAGTGATCGGATAACGCTCTAGAGGACACCGACGGCGGCCAGAGCCTGGCGCACCTCGTCGCGGCCCTCGGGGGAAAGCGCCGGCTGCGGGGCCAGCGGCGAGCCCACCTCGAAGCCCATCAGTTCGAGCCCGCCCTTGACGCAGGCGGCCAGCGAGTGCTTGGCGAACATCTGGTTGACCCGCCACAGGCGGCGCTGCAACTCCATCGCTTCCGCCCAGGCGCCGGCCCGGCACAGGTCGTAAAGCTTGACGCTGGCCTCGGGGATCAGGCAGGCCGGACCGGCCATCCAGCCGACGCCGCCGATCATCATGACGCAGGCTGGGATGTGCGAGGAGGCGGCGAAAATGCGCAAACGGTCGCCCACCCGGTTGATGATGGACAGCAGCCGCCCGGTGTTGGTCGAGGCGTCCTTGAGGTAAAGGATGTTGGGCACCTGGGCCAGCCGCTCGATCACCGGCAGCGACAGGTCGGAGCGCTGGAACTGCGGGTTCGTGTAAAGCACCACCGGGCAGGAAACGGCCTCGGCGACGGCCCGGAAATAGGCCTCGATCCCACTGTCGGGTACCGGGAAGTAGGCCTCCATCACCGCCAGGATGCCGTTGGCCCCCATGGCCTCGAAGGCTTGCGCCTGACGCACCGCCTCGACGGTGGTGGTGGCGGCGACGCCGGCCACCACCGGCACCCGGCCGGCCGCCGCCCGGATCACCGTCTCGACGACGGCCCGGCGCTGTTCCCAGTCGAGGTAGGCGAATTCGCCGGTGCTGCCCAAGGGCGTCAGCCCATGCACGCCACGCGCGATCAGATGGTCGACCAGGCGTTCCAGCACCGCCGTCTTCACCCGGCCGTCGTCGCCGATGGGCGACACCAGATAGGGAAATACGCCGTGGAAATCGGGATCGTTCATGTTCCTCCCCTTACCCCTTTATCGTCACGCCGCCTAGAGAAGCCCGAGCGCCCTCAATTCCTCGACCATCTCGGGCGGCAGGTCCCCCGCTTCCGTGCCGTTCGCCGGCAGGTCGGGCGGCGCCTTTTCGGCCGCCAGGTAGCGCCACCCCTGGAACGGCCGCATCGGGCGCAATTCGGTGCGCGCGACGCGGGGGTCCAGCACCAGGGCGCAGGCCGGCGTTCCATCGCTGTCGGCATGCTCGGCGACGTCGACGATCGCCTGGCGGACCTGGATGAAACCACGAATCACCCAATAGATCGAGCCCCCGTCGAGGATCTCCTCGGCGCGCCTCGGCGTGTTGCGGGTGACGTGGCGCAACACCGCCGGCCCGCCGGCCTCGACCGCCGCGCGCAGGCGCCGGGCCTGGATTTCCTCGAGGTGCGGGATGCTTTCCACCCCCACCGCCATCTTGACCAGATGGACCGTCACGCCGCGGTGTCCCCTTTCAGCGCCGTCACCTCGATCTCGACCTTCATGCGCGCATCGACGAGGGTACAGATAACGGTGGTGTTGGCCGGCCGGATGCCGGCGAAATGGCGCCCGACGATCGGCGCCACCGTCTCGAAGTCGGCCCGTTCGGCCAGATAGACGCGCACCCGCACGACGTCGGCCAGCGAGGCTCCGGCCCGATCCAGCGCCGCCGCCAAGTTGGCGAAGGCCTGCTCGGTCTGCGCCGCGACATCGGCGGCGATGGTGCCGGTGGCGTAATCGAAGCCGGTGGTGCCGGACACGAACACCCAGGGCCCGTCAATCACGGCCCGCGAATAGCCGGCCAGTTCCTCGAACGTCGAGCCCGATGAAATCCTTCGGCGCGCCATTTCCCCCCTCTTCGTCCCGGGCCGGCATGTCTGCGCCGGCGGGCCTTCATGTAAGGCAACCGCCGCCACTTGTCATCCGGTTCCCGCATCCCCCTTCTACGTTATGAACCCTTGTTCATTATTTTATTGACTCTTGCCAACAACCGGATAATTGTTATGAGCATAGGTTCATTTAAAGGAGAGCGTGGCGTGCCCAGACCCCGCAAGTGCCGATGGGTCGAATGCCATCCGACGGCCGACTTTTTCGCGCCGCGCGGCGTGCCGCTCGAAACCCTGCAAGGCGTGGTTCTGCCGGTCGAAGGGCTGGAAGCCCTGCGTCTTGCCGATGAACGGGGCTACGACCACGCCACGGCCGCGGCCATGATGGGCGTTTCGCGCCCCACCTTTTCGCGCATCCTCACCCAAGCGCACGCCACGGTGGCTGGCGCCCTGGTCAACGGCTGGGGCCTGCGCATCGCCGGCGGCGACTACCAAGTGGCCGGCGGCGGCCCGGGCCGGCATGGCCGGGGCGGCGGTGGACACGGACAAGGACGGCGCTGGCGGAAAGTGCTTCAGGAAGAAGGAGAATGATCATGCCGAATTTCGATCGTACGGGCCCGCGAGGGGCCGGAGCCATGACCGGTCGGGCCATGGGTATGTGCGGAGGCCAGCGGAACGTCCAGGCGACGGATCCCGCTGTCGGACAAGCGAGGGGGCGACGGCAGCGTCGCGGTTGGGGGTTCGGCCGTGGCCGCGGCGGCAACGATGTCGCCCCGGCAGTTCCGACGCCGGCGCCCGTCACCCTCGACGAGGGTAAAACCGATCCGGACGAACGGCGCGCCGTGCTCAAGGCCGAACGCAACAGGCTCAAGTCGCGCCTGCGCGAGGTTGAGGACGTTTTGACGGGGATCGGGCGCGCGCTGCGCGGCGAGGGCGAATCCTGATCGCCGCCGCAGCCGCCCCGACAGCCCACGTTTTAGTCGAAAGACTATAATGGCCGTTGCTATTGAATGAGAACGCCTCAACGGTTATAGTCTTTTGATCATAACTGGAATGCCCCGTCCATGCCCAGGCCGTGCAAGTGCCGTTGTGTCGAGTCGCTGCCCGGCGTCATCGACTTCAAGCCGCGCGGCGTTCCCATGCACGCGCTCCAGGAGGTCTATCTCGCCTTCGACGGCTTCGAGGCCCTGCGCCTTTCCGATCTCGAGGGCCTGGACCAGGGCGCGGCGGCGGAGCGCATGGGCATATCGCGCCAGACCTTCGGGCGGATTCTCGGCGCCGCCCGGCGCACCGTGACGCGGGCCATCGTCGAGGGCATGGCCCTTCGCGTCGAGGGCGGCAACGTCCGCCTCGCCGACAACACCGATCCCGTCCAACACCAACAAAACACCGACCAAGGAAGGAAAAGTCCAAAATGACCACCATCGTTGCCGTGCCATCCGCCCATCCGGGCGGGCTCGAGGCCGCCGTGTCCGACCATTTCGGCCACTGCGACGTGTTCACCCTGGTTTCCGTCGACGGCGGCCGCATCGAGGGCGTGCGCATCGTGCCCAACCTGCCGCACGAGCAAGGCGGCTGTTTGGGGCCCGTGCGCTACCTGGCCGAGCAGGGCGCCCGCGTGCTGATCGCCGGCGGCATGGGCATGCGGCCCCTGGCCGGCTTCACCGACGCCGGCATCATGGTCATGCACCACGGCGGCAACCGCTTGGTGAGCGAGGCGATGGTCGCCTTCGCCCAGGGCCAACTGACGCGCTTCGGCGACGACCACACCTGCGGCGGCGGCCAGGGCGGCTGCCACTAAGGCCTGGCGCCTCATCCTGATTCGTCATGGCCGGACTTGTTCCGGCCATCCACGCCTTCTTTCTCGTGTCGGCCCGAAGACGTGGATCCCCGCAACAAGTGCGGGGATGACGACTTGGGAGAGTGTGCCCCCCCATCGGAGGACCCCATGACCCTTATCGCCATCACGGCCGAGTCCTCGTCCCTGGACGCGCCGGTCGATCCGCGCTTCGGGCGCGCCGCCGGCTTCGCCCTCGTCGATTCCGAGGCCGAGGGGATGACCTGGCTTTCCAACGCGGCGGCGGCGACGATGTCGGGCGGCGCCGGCATCCACGCCGCCGAGACCATCGCCAAGGCCGGCGCCCGCGTGCTGCTGACCGGCCGCGTCGGGCCCAAGGCGCAATCGGCGCTCGCCGCGGCGGGCATCGCCGTCGAGGAGGACTGCGCCGGCATGACCGTCCGCGAAGCCGTCTCCCGCTACACGGCCAAGCCGGCTAAGGCGGAACGCCGGCCATGATCGTCGCCATCGCCAGCGGTAAGGGCGGCACCGGCAAGACGCTGGTGACGGCCGCGCTGGCCGAGGTGTGGCCGCGCCCGCTGGTGGCGGTCGATCTCGACGTCGAGGCGCCGAACCTGCATCTCTTCCTGCACCCCCGCCTGTCGCCGCCGGAAGACGCCGTCATCGAGGTGCCGGTGGCCGATCCGGCCCGCTGCACGGCGTGCGGCGCCTGCGTCGCGCTTTGCCAGTACAAGGCGATCGCGCTGTTCGGCGATTTCCCCACGGTGTTTCCCGACATGTGCCACGGCTGCGGCGGCTGCCTGAAGGTCTGCCCGAGCGGGGCGCTGACGCCCGGGTCGCGCGTGCTTGGCGAGATCATGGACGGCCGGGCCGGCGCCATCGGCTTCCTGATGGGCCGTCTGCGCATCGGGGAAGCCCTGAGCCCGCCCCTGATCCGCCAGGTCAAGGCCCGCCTCGCCGAGGGCCTGGCCAAGACGGCGGGCCGCGTCGACGCGCTGATCGACTCGCCGCCGGGCACCAGCTGCCCGGCCGTGGCCGCGGTTTCCGGCGCCGACGTCGTCGTGCTGGTCACCGAGCCAACGCCCTTCGGCCTGCACGACCTCAAGCTGGCCCGCCACGCCTTCGCGGCGCTGGGCGTGCCGGTGGGCGTGGTGATCAACCGCGCCGGAACCGGCGAGCGCCGCGTTTACGACTATTGCCGGGCGAGCGGCCTTCCCATCCTGGCCGAGATCCCGTTCGAGCGCGCCATCGCCGCCGCCTATTCGCGGGGCGAGACGGCCATCGGCGTGTCGCCCGGCCTCCGCGATATTTTCGACGTGCTGGCCAAGACCATCCGCGGCCTCGTGGTGTCGGTGAAGGAAAGGACGGCCGCCCATGCCTGAGATCACCGTCATCAGCGGCAAGGGCGGTACCGGCAAGACCACCGTGACGGCCGCCTTCGTCCACCTGGCCGGCAACGCCGTCCTCTGCGATCTCGACGTCGACGCCCCCGACCTGCCCCTCATCCTGAGGCCGACGCGGGAGGTCGCCGTCGACTTCCGGGCCGGCCACGTGGCGGTGATCGACCCCTCGCGCTGCAACGCCTGCGGGTTCTGCATGGACATCTGCCGGTTCGGCGCCATCGTCGCCGCCGACGGCGAATATGCCGTCAACCCCCTGGCCTGCGAGGGGTGCAAGGCCTGCGTGGCGCTGTGCCCGGCCGGCGCCATCGATTTCCCGGTGCGGCGCTGCGGGCGCCGCTACCGCTCGCAAACCCGCTTCGGGCCGCTGATCCACGCCCAGCTGTTCCCCGGCGCCGAGAACTCGGGCCTGCTGGTGTCGGAACTGCGCCGCGAGGCCCGCGAGCTGGCCGTCACCACCGGCCGTAAAATCATCCTCTCGGACGGCGCGCCCGGCATCGGCTGCCCGGTCATCAGCTCGCTCACCGGAACCCAGCTCGCCGTGCTCGTCACCGAGCCGACGCCGTCGGGCCGCCACGACCTCGAACGGGTGGCCGAGCTGACCGCCCGCTTCGAGGTGCCGGCGGCCGTCATCCTCAATAAGGCCGACCTCGGCGGCCCGGCGGCCGGCGCGGTGCGCGAGGCCTGCGCCGCGCGCGGCCTGCCGATCATCGCCGAGATCCCCTACGACCCGGGGGTGACGGCGGCCATGGTCGCCGGCCAGACCGTGACCGAGGCCGGCATCGAGGCCGTAGCCGCCCCCTTGCGCGCCGCCTGGAGCGCCATTCTGGAACTCACCGCCGCCCGCCGGGCGGCCTGAGGCGCGCCGCCGTTCGCCAAGCCGCGAGACGCGCCGACCCTGTTGAAGCAACGGCTTGACCCATCCCCGGACGGCGCCGGTCGCGGCCGGCCCGCCCCAAGAAAAGGCACGACCATGAGCAGCGCCGTCACCAAGGCCCTTTCCCATTTCGAACCCCACGATCCGGGGACGCTCAAGCTCAACTGCGGCCAGGCCGTCCTGGTCGGGCTTGCCGACCGCATCGGCATCGACGAGAAGACGGCGATCGGCGCCGGCCGCCCCTTCGCCGGCGGCATCGGCCACCAGGGCAACGTCTGCGGCGCCCTGATCGCCGGGACCATCGCGCTGGGTTTCGCCACCGACGCCAAGGCCGAGCCGCCCAACCGGCAGGCCGCCTACAAGCGCACGCGCGAGCTGTTCCGGCGCTTTTCCGAGCGCCACGGCAACGTCGAATGCCGGCTTCTGATCGGCATCGATCCCTCGACGCCGGAAGGCGAGCACGAGGTCCACGCCCGCAACATCCACCACACCCACTGCACGGCCTTCGTACGCTCGGCCGTCGAGATCGTCGAGGACCTGCTGGAGGAAGAGCTGGCGGACATCCGCCGGAAGGAGGCATCCCGATGAGCCATGTGTTCGGTCCCGTGCCGTCGCGCCGCCTGGGGCGCTCGCTCGGCATCGACCTGGTGCCCCACAAGACCTGCTCGTTCGACTGCATCTACTGCCAGGTCGGGCGCACCACCGACAAGACCCTGGCGCGCCGCGAATGGGTGCCGCTGGAGGCCGTGCTGGCCGACCTCGCCCCCAGGCTCTCCAGCCATCCCGACTACATCACGCTGAGCGGCTCGGGCGAGCCGACGCTTTATTCGCGCATCGGCGAGCTGATCGAGGCGGTCCGGGCGATGACCGCCATTCCCATCGCCGTGCTGACCAACGGCTCGCTGCTGTGGCAACCCGAGGTGCGCCGCGACCTCTTGGGGGCCTCGCTCGTCATCCCGTCGCTGGACGCCGGCGACGCCAAGATGTTTGCGGCGGTCAACCGGCCCCATCCCGACCTCGACTTCGATCGTATCGTGGACGGGCTCGCCGCCTTCCGCCGGGAGTTCACCGGCCAATACTGGCTGGAAGTCATGCTGCTGGCCGGCCACACCGCCATCGAGGCGGAAGTCCGCAAGATCGCCGCCCTCGTGGAGCGCATCGGGCCCGACCGCGTGCAGATCAACACCGCCACCCGCCCCACCGCCGAGACCTACGCCGAGGCTGCCATGCCGGCCCGCCTGCGCGCCCTGGCCAAGCTGTTTTCCTGCCCGGTCGATGTCATCGAGGACTACGACCACCGCAAGACCCGCACCGTGCTTTCTTCCGCCGACCGCACCAGCGTCTGCGAACTGCTCCGCCGGCGGCCGTGCACGGTCGAGGACATCGCCACGGCGCTGGGCTTCCATCGCCTGGAGGTCATCAAGCTGCTGGGCGAATTGCAGGACGAGGGCGCCGTCGGGCGCTGCCGGGCCGGCGGCCGGGTGTTCTACTTCGGGGTGCCGGAAGGGGGCCCAAAGCCTCCCTCGTCGAGGCCCCGCAAGACACGGGAGAGAATCCATGCCCACATCCGCTGAACCTGAAGCGTCCCTCTTCGCCCTTCAGGGGGGAGAGGGAGGGGCCCGCGCCGAAGGCGTGGGAGGGTGAGGTGGGCTGGCGCCGTCGCCTGAGGCTCCCCCACCTCACCCCACCCTCTCCGCCCCCGAGGGCGGAGAGGGAACATGTCGGAGCGCGGCACCCGCGGGATCAGGAGGAAAAGCCATGAACACACCCGTCCCCATGCCCGGCGTCCACGCGCTGATCGCCGTCGCCTCGGGCAAGGGCGGCGTCGGCAAGTCGACGGTGGCCGCCAACCTCGCCGCCGCCTTCGCGGCGCGCGGCCGCCGCGTCGGGCTGCTCGACGCCGACATCTACGGCCCCTCGATCCCGCGCATGATGGGCATCGGCGGCACGCCGATGGCGGCCGACGGCGATCGCATCCAGCCGCTGGTCAGCCACGGCATCGCCTGCATGTCGATCGGCTTCGTGGTCGGCGAGGCCGATCCCGTCGTCTGGCGCGGCCCGCTGGTGGCGCGAACGCTGGAGCAGTTGCTGGCCGAGGTCGACTGGGGCCCGCTGGACGTGCTGGTCATCGACCTGCCGCCGGGCACCGGCGACGCCCAGCTGACCCTGGCGCAGCGGGCGCCGCTTTCGGGCGCCGTCATCGTCTCGACGCCGCAGGACATCGCGCTTGCCGCCGCCCGCAAGGGGCTGCACATGTTCGAGAAGGTCGACGTCCCGGTGCTCGGCCTCATCGAGAACATGAGCTACTTCATCTGCCCCCATTGCGGCGCCCGCACCGACATTTTCGCGCACGGCGGCGCCAAGCGCGAGGCGGAGCGCCTGGGCGTGCCCTTCCTGGGCGAGATCCCGCTCGATGTCCGCATCCGCGAGACTTCCGACGCCGGCACCCCCATCGTCATCGCCGAGCCGGAAAGCCCGCAGGCGCAGGCCTTCCTGTCCATCGCCGACGGCCTCTGGGCCGGGATCGCGCCGGAGCAGGACGGCAAGGCCGGCCCCGGCGAACGGGTTCAGTTGTAGGCCGCCTTGATGGCCTCCGATTCCTGGAGGAGCGGCCTGATCAGTTCCTCCATGTCGGTTTCCTTCCAGAACGGCAGCCGCTCGTGGACGTCGACGTACTTCTGGGGAATCGGGTGGGTGCCGACGACGACCGGCAGACCGAAGGCCGTTTCGATGAAAGCCTTGAAGCGCCGGATATCCGGGCACGGCGGATAGCCGACGATGAAACCGGTCGCCAGGTGGATGACCGTGGCGCCGTTCTTCTTGAACTCCTCGGGAACAAGCTCGATGTTGCCGCCGGGGCAACCGCCGCAGCTGGTATAGCCGACGATTTCCACCGGCTCGGAGGCGGGATAGCGGGAGAACGCCCCAACCCTTTCCTTGAGCGCCCGAAAGCACTTCCCGCCGCCGCAATCGCGGTATCGGGCGCAGATGATGATTCCTATTTTTGTCATTGGGGAATTCTTTCAGACCCTTCGAGTGGTCGATATCCTGGCACAAAAGTCAGACCATTCCAGCCGGCGGCCGCGATTCTGTTTGGCTAACGCCATGCGTTCGAAATGGAAAGATACATTATAACATATGGCACGAACGACGGCAGATCGATAGGCGTCTTGCGGCGGAGTCGGCCCCATAGCCCCGACTTCAACCCCATCGAGATGGCCTTCGCAAAGCTCAAAGGCCTTCCTCGAAAAGACCGCCGCCCGCCCCAGCCTGTGGGACGCCATTGCTCGAGTGATCGGGTAACGCCCTAGCTTGGCGGCGAACGGTCCCGCCCCCTCCAAAACCTTCCGGGACAAGCAGGACGGCTGCCTCTAGGCCGTGCTTACGCCGTAGAGGACGTGCTGCGCCCGTCCCTTCTGCGCCTCCGCATTTCCTTTGAATTTTCTGAAATAATCAAAAGGATATAATCCGACGCAATCGGGGTATGTCTACGCCAATAGTAGTAATCAAAAAGCATTATCTTAGTATTAAATGGCAATTCATATATCCTTTTTTGCAATATTCCTAATTTTTATTAAGTCTATCATGCGAATTGTAGTCATTTTCCAAACTATAATTCTGGTGGCCCATGCACGAATCATTGCACCACGAGATCGAATGGCTGGACGAACGTGGCTGGGAGAGTAGCGAGGAGATGCCGCCCCCGGGCGAACGACCGGGCATGCCACAACATTGTCACACCATTGCCCAGGAGATGCCCCAGCCACCGGCACAACTCCCTCTCAAGAGCATCGAGAGAGGGAGATCAAGCGTGCCGATCCACACTTCCCTTCAGCAGCGTGCCTCCACTCCCCTTGATCTCGCCGACGGCGATCTGGAATCGCACATCCGGGCGCTGCGGCGGTACGCGCGGGCCCTGACGGCGAACCCGGACGACGCCGACGATCTTGTCCAGGAAACCCTGAAAAGGGCGCTGACCTATCTGGACAGCGGCGGCGAGATCCGCAACTTGCGCTACTATCTGCTCACCATCCTGCATCACGCCCGGATCGACCTCGCCAAGCGCGAGTCCCGGGGGGGCGAGCATATCCCCTTCGATGCCTGTCTCTTCCTTGCTTCCGGCCCCAATCAGTCCGACCGTCTCGTCTGCAGCGAAGCCGTGGACGCCATCAACCGCCTGCCCGAAGAGCAGCGCGCGGTGATCCTGCTGATCGGCTTCGAGGGACTGGCCTATCAGGAAGTGGCCGACGTGCTGCAAATTCCCATCGGCACAGTGATGTCGCGCCTCAGCCGGGCGAGAAAGAACCTTCGCAAGATCCTCCGTCTCGAGGACATCTCGGTGGACCTCGTCTCGACCCAGCTGGAGGGCGGGTACATCCCGGAATCGTCGTCGCGCAGCAAGGTTGCGCTTTCCTCCGACACGGCCTAGGCGATCGGGGGCCGCGGCAGGCGCGCTTCACGCGGCGCTTGCCGCCCCCGTTCCGCGCAAGGCCAGTTCGCGACTGGGGGCGGGCAGTTCGCGCCGGTCGCCATCCCCGGTCAGCTTGGCAATGCCGAAGCGGACCTTGAGGGTCATGCCGGGCGGCCCCGAAATCGCCAAATCGCCGCCGATCTGGCGGGCGAAGGCCTGGATCAGGTGAAGCCCCAGGTGGCGGTTGGATTGATCCGGATCGGACAGCGGCGGCCCGACCCCGTCGTCGGAGACGGTCAGCACCGCCTGCCCGGTCGCCCCATTCAGGGCAAGGCGCACCGAGATCTTGCCGGGCCGTCCGTCCGGGAAGGCGTGCTTCATGGCGTTGGTGATCGCCTCGGTTACCAGGAGCGCCACGGGGACGGCCCAGTCGGAGACGATGGTCATCTCGGGAATGTCGACCTGGAGCGAGACGCGGCGCCGGGCGTCCGACAGGCTGTTGACGAGCGTCCGGCACAGTTCCGTCATGAACATCTGCAAGGGAACCACACGCACGTCGTCGGCCTCGTAAAGGTAGCGGTGAACGAGCGCCAGGGCGCGCACCCGCATCTTGACGTCTTCCAGCGCGTTGCGCGCATCGGGCTCGGCGACCGACTTGCCATGGAGGTTGAGAAGGCTGCTGACGATCTGCAGGTTGTTCTTGACCCGGTGATGGATTTCCTTGAGCAGGATGTCCTTTTGCTGCACCGATCGGGACAGTTCCTCCTCGCGGGCCTCGATGCGGCCGGCCATGAGCATCATGGTTTCGCCGAGGCTGCGCAGTTCGCTCGGCGCCTCGTTCAGGTTGAAATCCGCCACCGCGTAGTCGCCGCCGGCGAGCGCCTGGGCCATCCTTCTCAGCGTCATGATCCAGCGGGTGATCAAAAGCCTGGTTCCCAGCCACGCCGCGGCGATGCCGGTCCACCAAATGCCGCAGACGCTCAGGATGCGGGTCACCAGGTCCTTCTCGATCCAACCCAGGGCGGTCGCCGCGGGAACGCCGAACAGAACCGTCACGTTGCCGTGCGGAAGCGCGACGCTGCTGTAGACGCGGCGCACCTCGTCGTTGCCGATCGCCTCGAAGTCGACCAGCCGCCGGCCGACCACCTCGTCGATCAGATCCTGGCCGACCGCGAAGCGCAGGGTTTCGTTGCGCGACGGCCCCGATCCGGTCTTGGGCAGGGCCGGATTCCAGTTATCGAAGAAAAGGGCCCGATTGGCCAGCACGTTGCCGTTGCTGTCGAGAAGAAAAAAGACGCCGTCGGAGGGCAGGCGCGCCTCGTGCACGAAGGTCGTCAGCCAGTAGAGTTCGATGGACGCGCTCAGCACCCCTTCCAGCCGCCCGTCGTCGGCGAACACGGGCTGCGTGGCGATGATCACCGGAAAAGGCGAATCCGGCGTGAACATGTAGTCGCTGAGCGAGAAGTCGCGCACCGCCGTGCGCTCCTGCAACTGCGCCTGGGCCGGCACCTTTTCGATGCTGTCGGCGGTCCAGCAAACCGGCCGGCCGTCGGCGTCGGAATAGACCAGGTTGGAAAACTCGCGGGAGTTTTCCAGGGTCTGCCTCAACAGGCGGGTGCAGTGATCGGCCTGCTGGCGCCGGATGACCTGTTCGTGGGCCAGCCGTTGCAGGACGCGACGGGTGTCGTCGAAAAACCGCCGTTCGTAGGTGGCCGCCAGCACCGCAAACTGGCGGACCGACAGCTTGGCCCGTTTGGTGTTTTCCGAAAAGGCGTCCCAGGCCAGGAACACGTTGAGAACGGTCGGGACCAGCAGGATGAACGTAAACAAAATCACCAGCCGCTGGGTCAGCGACCCGGTGGTGATGGGACGGGAAAACGCCACGGCTCATCCCCCGCGCGGGCCCGGCCGCCTCAGCACACCGTACCGGGGATCGGGGGCTTCCTCTGCGAAAGCAGCGCCTGATAGATGGTCACCCTCAGGACATCCGGTTCGAACGGCTTGGTCACCAGATAGGCCGGCTCGCGGCGCGCCCCGGTCAGCAGCCGTTCCGGATAGGCCGTGACGAACACCACCGGCACATCGCGCGTGCGGTGGATTTCCGCCACCGCGTCGATGCCCGAGCTGCCGTCGCCCAGCTGGATGTCGGCCAGGATGATGCCCGGCCGCCTGCGCATTGCCAGGGCGACCGCTTCGTCCTTCGTCGCCGCGGTGCCGATCACGTCATGGCCCATCTCGCTGACGATATCGCTGAGATCGAACGCGATGATGGGCTCGTCTTCGATGATCAGGACCGACGTCGCCGCCTGGTCGTTGAGCTCGATGCGGGCGGCGGTCAACTCGATTTCCGCCTCCTCCGGAGACATCTCCATGATCGCCGCCGCCTCGTCCAGGGAAAACCCTTCCACCGCCGTCAGCAGCAGCACCTGGCGCCGGCGGGAGGAAAGCCCGTGCAGCGGGTCCAGGGGTTCGCCGGCCGTCGGGTCGGGTGGAAGGTCGCTGGGAAAGATCGGCTCGGCGATCCTCGTCCACGTCTGGTGGAACAGATGATAGAGCTGAAGCCGGCGGAAGAGGCCGGGGCGAAGGCTTTCCGGCTCTTCCACCAGCGCCTCCAGGCAGATCCTCACGTAACGGTCGCCCGCCTCCTGCGAGCCGGCGAGCGCCCGGGCATACCGCCTCAGATACGGGATGTGGCGGACGATGTCATTTCGCGGATGGGCTTCCCCCGCCGCCCCCAGCGACGGGCCGGGGCGCCCCAGCGCCAAGTTGCTTCCGGGCACGCTGGTCCGGGCCCGTGGACTGCGATGGGTTCCTTCCATGTTTACGTTCCTTCGCATCGAGTTTGGCCTGGCAAAGACGCACAAGTTCGGCGAGCTTGGGCGGCAGGGGGGCGTCGAGCACGTCCCGGTAAAGGGTGTCGAGTTCGGTCTTCAACCAGCGATCGAGGGAGTCATCGAAGCGATAGGCGGCGGTGCCGCCTTTTTCGGTCCGGCTCCCGCGCGGCTTCCACGGCCTGAACGCGCTATCCAACATTTGACACCCTATCCCATGTCAATTCGGCGGCAGTGACGCGAGGCCCAACCTCGCGGCCCGGGTTTGCCCCGCGGTCATCTTTTCGATTAGCCCTGTCTGACAAGACCAGCCGGCGGGTGAAATTATTCCGTAATAATATGCGCCGTCCGGCCGATCGCTCCCGAAGGGGAATAACCGTTGGAACCGCTCGGTCTATGGGAGCGTTCCTTCTCGCGATCTTACCTCCCTGCAACATCGGACTGGCCCCCGCAAGCTTCGGCTTCGGGGGCCTTTTTCCGATCCGGACGGGCGGGACCGCCGGGATCGGGAATATTGCAAGCCGCCCGGGAGTCTTCTTTCGGCAAGCCCCACGCCGTCGCGCCGTTGGAGGAGGAGATCATGTCGAAACGACTGCTCCCATTGGCGGGCGCCGCCATGCTGGCACTGATCCCCGTACTGGCGCAGCCCGCGGAACAGACCACCGCCGGGGGCCGGACCGCCCCCGGAACGATCATCCCGACCGAGGACCCCTCGCTGGTCCGCGTCGAGACGCTTCGCGGCATGAAGGTCGTCAACGGGGCCGGCGAGGAAGTGGGGATCGTCGACGACGTGGTGCTCGACAAGGACGGGAAGGTATCCGGACTGGTGGTCGAGGCCGGGGGCGTCATGGGCCTCGGAGGCAAGGCCATCGGCATCGTCTGGCGGGACGTCGGAGGCGCCGTGCAATCGAACATCGTCAGCGTTTCGCTGACCAGGGACGACATCGACAGGGCGCCGCCCTTCAAGGCCGGCGACCATTCGGAAACGGCGCCGCCCCGCAAGCCGCTTGGCCTGGTGCCTCTGCAACCGGACTCCGCTTCCCGCTAGGAAGCCAACGCGCCCGACCACGGCGCCGCCCGGGAAAGCGCCGTCCTTCGAAGGCCGTGTCTTCGATTTTTACAGCGGGAACGAGAATGGCGGGAATGCGCGGCCTCCTCGCCAAGTCTATCACGACAGGAAACGTACACAGCCATGACGTTCAACCCCGACTTTCCAATCGCGAAAGTGCAATCGTTTCCCTCACAATCCGGAGAGACCGCGATGAGTTCCGCTGCCCCGTCCCCCGTTTCGCCGCAGACATGCCCGGCCCCTCACGGACGTCAAGGCCTTTCCACCCTTCCCGCCAAGGCGTCGCGCTCCTCTCGGCCGACCCGACCGGCGGCTCTCTCCGCCGCCTCGGCGGGTCCCGCGAAAGCTGCCCCGGCCGAGGCTGACGCGTTTTCCTCCTATCCCCAGGTGCCGCCGGAATCGCCGCTTCCCATGCACGCCCGGGCCTTCGATTTCGTCGGAGTGAAGGATCTCTTCGGCCTTCTCACCCAGGGAAGGCGGCATCGCTCGCCGTCGACGCTGGCCGCCGCCCCGCCGCCGGCCGCCCCCCACGGATAACGGATCGTTTTGCAATGACGACAGCGTCGCAACGCCGCAAGCTGCTGGCGGGTCTCGTCGCCATCACCAGTCTCGGCAGCACCGCGGGGATCGTGGATATCCAGATGTCAGCCGATGGGCTGACCTGGGGCGAGGCGATCCTGGTCGGGATCTATGCGCTTCTGCTGGCCTGGATCAGTGCCGGCTTCTGGCTGTTCGTGATCGGCGCCCTGTCCAGGATCGGCGGCGCAGCCCGTCCGTCCGCGGAACCGATCCTGGCGCCGCGCGATCTTCCCCGCACGGCCGTCGTCATGCCCATCTACCATGAAGACCCGGTCAACGTCTTCGACCGGCTGCGGGTGATGTATCGATCGCTCGAGAGAACCGGACAACTTGGGAAGTTCGAGTTCTTCGTGCTCAGCGATTCACGCGACCCCGAGGCGGGGCGTGCCGAAATCCGGGCCTGGCAGGATGCCTGCCGCGATCTGTCGGCGTCCGGGCGGCTGTTCTATCGCCGCCGTCGGGACAACCGCGGCCGCAAAAGCGGCAACATCGAGGAGTTCTGCCGGCGCTGGGGCGGGCGTTACACCTATATGGTGGTGCTGGACGCCGACAGCCTGATCAGCGGCCGCACCCTGGTCTCGATGGTGGCCCGCATGCAGGCCGATCCGGGCATGGCGCTGCTGCAGACGTGGCCCGTCTCCATCGGCGGGCAGTCGCTGTTCTCGCGTTTGCAGCAGTTCGCCGGCAGCGTTTACGGCAAGCTGTTCGTCGCCGGCCTGACCTGGATACAGATGGGCGCCGGAACCTATTGGGGGCACAACGCGATCATCCGCGTGCAGGCGTTCGCGCAGCACTGCGCCTTGCCGCCGCTGCCGGGCCGCAAGCCGCTGGGCGGCGAGATCCTGAGCCACGACTTCGTCGAGGCGGCGCTGCTGGTCAAGGCGGGATGGCGCGTCCGCCTCGCCCCCGACCTCGCCGGCAGCTACGAGGAGGGGGTGCCCAACCTCATCGAGCATGCCAGGCGCGACCGCCGGTGGTGCCAGGGCAACCTGCAGCATTGGCGCCTGCTGTTCGCGCGGGGCCTGCACGTAATGAGCCGCATGACCTTCCTGATCGGCATCATGAGTTACTTCTCCGGTCCGCTCTGGCTGACGTTCCTCGCCCTGTCCATTCTGACGTTTCCAGGGGATTTCGGCGGCTGGTTGTGGCCGGAAGACGCCCACAGCCGCCTGCCGGGCTTCCTGGTGCTCGGCATGACGGTGACCCTCCTTTTCGGACCCAAGTTCCTGGGCCTCGGGGCCACGCTGGCCAACCGCCGGGCCCGCCGGGACCACGGCGGGAGCCTTCGGCTGACCCTCAGCATCGCCATCGAGGCGTTCTTCTCGGCGCTGATCGCCCCCCTGATGGCGGTTCTCCATACCCGGTTCGTCTTCGCCGTCCTCGCCGGCCGCGATTCCGGATGGGGCCCGCCGCGCCGGGGCGCCGCCGAGGTCGACTGGCGGACGGCGTGGGCGAGCCATTGGGTCGAAATGGCCACCGGATTGGGACTGGGCGCCCTGGCGGCGGTGTTCGCGCCGGGCTTGTTGTGGTGGCTGTTGCCGATTACCGCGCCCCTGGTCCTGGCGGCCCCCATTTCGGTGCTGACCGGGCGGACGAGTTGGGGCGAGACCCTCCGCCGTCTGGGACTTCTTCTGACGCCGGCCGAGGTCCGCCAGTCGCCCGAGGTTCGCGAGTTCGGCAAACTTTGCGCGGTCCAGCAGGACATCCGCGCCGTTCTTCCGCCCGTTCCGGCCATGGCGGCCCCGTACAGCCCTTCGGAGAAGCGGATGCTTTCGGCGGGCCCCCGACCGTGAACCGGCGAAGTTTTCTATGCCGGACCGCCCTGCTGCTGGCCACCCACCTCGCCGCCCCGCGAAGTTTTGCGGCGGACGCCACGCCGCCCGCCGCCGAGGGCCAGCCCTTCAGCCGGGAGTGGCTCCAGGAGGAAGCCCGCCGCCTCGGCGCCGCCGAGTATCGGCCGCCCGCCGCCATTCCTCGCCAGCTCGTGGACCTGACTCCCGAACGATACCGGCAGATCCGCTTCCGGGCGGACCACGCGCTTTGGCATGACCAGGACCTCGCCTTCCGGCTTCGCTTCTTTCACCTGGGGCGCCGCTATGCGCAGCCGGTGGCGATCCACCAGGTCGTCGACGGCCGATCCCATCCGGTCCGCTTCTCTCCCGCCATGTTCGACTACGGTCCGAATCGATTCGAGCCGCCGGTGCCGGACACGCTGGGTTTCGCCGGCTTTCGCGTCCACTACCGGACCGACTTCGAACGCGACATGGCGGCTTTCCTGGGGGCCAGCTATTTCCGCGCGGTCGGATGGCAGATGCAGTACGGCATTTCGGCGCGCGGCCTCGGCATCGACACCGTGTTTCCGGGGCGCGAGGAGTTTCCTCTCTTCACGGCCTTCTGGATCGAGAAGCCGGGGCCCGAGCAGGCCGACCTCACGGTCCACGCGCTGCTGGACAGCCCGAGCGTCGCCGGCGCCTATCGGTTCGTCATCCGCCCGGGCCGGACGACCCTGATGGACGTCGAGGCATCCCTCTATCCGCGCAAGAAGGTTCGCCAGCTGGGCCTGGCGCCCCTGACCAGCATGTATCACCACGGCGAGAACGACCGCCGGGCCGCCGACGATTTCCGGCCCGAAGTCCACGATTCCGACGGCCTGGCCCTGGTGCGCGGCAACGGCGAGCGCCTGTGGCGGCCGCTGGCCAACCCCGCCGGCTTCCGCGTCACCACCTATCTTGACGAAAATCCGCGCGCCTTCGGACTGTTGCAGCGCGACCGCGCCTTCCGGAACTATCAGGACGACCGCACCTATTACGACCAGCGGCCGAACCTGTGGGTGGAACCGCAAGGCAATTGGGGGGTGGGCGCCGTCGGCCTTGTCGAGATCCCAACCGACAACGAAGACTTCGACAACATCGTGGCCTTCTGGTCGCCCGCCGAATCGCCGGAACCGGGGCGGGAACTGTCCCTGGCCTATCGTCTTTCGTGGGGCAGCGAGGTTCCCGACACCCAGTCCACGGTCGGCCGCGTGATCGCCACCCGCGTCGGCCGCGGGCTCCATCGGCAACCGGACAGCAATGCCCACCAGTTCGTCGTCGATTTCGCGGGCGGCCCCCTCGACCTGCTCGCCAAGAACGCCGAGGTCGAGCCGGTCATCACCGCCTCGCGCGGCCGGATCGAGGGTGCCACCGCCTACCTGGTCGACGAGCTGCCGGCGTGGCGCGCCGCGTTCGACCTCCGCCGGGATGGCGGCGACCCGGTCGAACTCCGGTGCTACCTGCGCCTCAAGACCGGCGCGCTCACCGAAACGTGGACCTATCTATGGGCGCCTCCCGGTTGACGGACCGCCCCCAATACACCCGCGTCGAGGCCCGTGGGCGGCGTGGCAAAAATGGCCCGCGGCCGCCGAAATCCGCGCCGCGAATACCCTTTCATAAACAATTTATATTCCTAAATTGAAATGCAGCGGGTAAACTTGCGGCGATCCATTACCCGCGCCTGGGGAAAAAGGGGGGTTCATGCGCACGCTTCTTGGTCTTGTCGTTCCGGCTCTCGTGGTGGCTGCCGGCGTTCCTGCATGGGCGCAGACGCCGCCCGCAACCCCGCAGGAGCAGATGGAGGTTCAACCGGAACCGGGCGAACGGGACACCGTGACCACGCGCCAGCGTCCCGAATACGATCCGCTGGGCGTCCGCCTGGGCGGGTTCTTCCTGTACCCCCAGGCCGAACTCTCGGAAATCTATCGCGACAACATCTTCTATTCGGACGGCAACAAGGAGTCGGACTTCATCACCGTTCTCTCGCCGAGCCTCCTGCTCAAGTCGAATTGGAACAACCACGCCCTCAACCTGTTCGCCGACGCGGACATCGGGCGGCACATGGACAATTCGGACGAAGACTACGAGGACTGGCGGACCGGCTTCGACGGGCGGGTGGATATCGACCGCAGCGCCAACATCACCGGCGGCTTCCAGTTCGCCGAACGGCACGAGAACCGCTCTTCGCCCGACAGCCCGACCGACGCCGCGGAACCCGTAACCTACAGTGAATACGGCCCGCAGGCGGCGATCTTCAAGCGGTTCAACCGCCTGTCGATGCGCCTTGGCGGCGACCTCAAGGTGCTGGACTACGATGACGCGACCACCAACGCCGGCGGCACGCGCGATCAGGACGGGCGCGACCGCATGGAGACGGAAGGCAGCTTCCGTATGGGCTATGAGATCGTCCCGCAATACGAAGCTTTCGTCCAGGGCGCCGTCAACCAGCGCGACTACGACGAGACGGGAACGGTCAACCGCGACTCCCAGGGTTGGGAGGGGCGGGCGGGCGTGGCCCTGGATCTGGGCGGCCTCATGTTCGGCAACGTTTTCGTCAGCTACATGAGCCAGGATTTCGACGATCCGACCCTGGAAACCATCGATGGCCCCGGTTTCGGCGGCGACCTGACGTGGAACCCCACCCGGTTGACGACGGCCAAATTTGCCGCCCAGCGGACGATCGAGGAAACGACGCTCGGCGGGGCCGCCGGGTCGCTGTCGACCCAGGTCCGCGTGGGCGTCGACCACGAACTGCTGCGCAACGTCATCCTTTCGGCCGACGCCGCGTACGAGAACAACGATTACGAAGGCATCTCGCGGGAGGACGACATCATCTCCTTCGGCGGCGGCGGCGACTACCTGCTCAACCGCTATGTCCGGCTGCGGCTCCGCTATACCTACGAAACCCGCGACTCCACGGCGGCCGGTTCCGATTACGACACCAACACCGTCTTCCTTCGGCTCGTTACCCAGTACTAGACGAACGAAGCCTTCGAGCTCTTTGCGCCGGGGTCCGCGTTCAGACGCGGACCCCGGATCGATTCAGGGGGTCATCGTCGGCGCCGTTTCGCCGCCGAAGGCATGGATCTGCTGGCCAAGGATGCCGAGGTGCTGGAGAAGGGTGACGCTGATTTCGCCGTCCACCGTGCGGCCTTGATCGCGTTGGAACTTCTCGATCGCCGTCCGCGTGCGGGGACCGGCCCGGCCGTCGACGCTTCCCGGATCGTAACCGCGCTCGCGCAGCCGCTGTTGAACGAGGCTGACAATCTCGCCGGCGGCTGTGATTCCAGTGACTTCCAGCGCCCCGAGAACCGATCCACGGCTGCGGTGTTCGCTCAGCGCCTTCCTGACGGCCGTCGCGAAATCTTCGGGCAGGGGCGCCTCCACGGCTTCCCGGCGGGGAGCCGCCGTGCGCTCGACGCTACGGCCAGCGCGCGGCGCCGAAGCCGTCGCGACGGCGCGTTTCTCGGGCGCCGCGGGCGCCGGCCGCGCGCTCGCCGTCGGCTGTGGCGGGACTTTGGGCGGCGGGGGCGTCAGCGCCACGGCCTTCTCCTCGCCGCTTTGCCGCCGCTCGGCCTCGTCGGCCGGTCGGTCGGCCTGGGATGGCCGGTCCACAGGACCGTCCTCGACATCGGGCCCGGCCGTCTGTCCCGAGGCGGGAGGGGACGGCTTGGCGTCGGCAGGCTCGTCCGTGTCCGGCCCTCCCGACGCGGTTTCCCACTCGTTCGTCGGATCGCCGGCCGGCGCGGGCGCGTCGGCGATCTCCCCCAGCGAGGGCGCCGAGGGTGGCGACAGACGGGACATCCAATCGCCCGTATAGGGCGCCAGTAAAACGACCACGACGGCAAGCATGCCCACCAACGCAAGCGAGGCACGGCGGCCCCAAGGCTGGCGCTCGCGGCCGGGGCGACCCATCGATGGGAATCCGGGCCTTCCTTCGCGCCAGGCGCCGGCCAGGCGCGGATCGCCCTTCCCCATTCGGGGATCGATGCCGACACCATCATCCGCCTCATCCTCATCGTCGGCACCCTCTTCCCTTGGGCCCAAGCGATCGAAGCGCGGTTCCTCTCTCTCGTCGTCCCGTTCGTCCTCTCTTTGCTGTGCCGGATGGCGTTCCAGCCTCATCTCCTCGGAGGCATGCGGCTGCGTTTCCTCGACCCGCTCCGCCTCGGCCCGCCACTCCGCTTCGGCCTGACGCCTCGCCTCGGCCTGGCGTTCCGCTTCGGCCTCTCGTCTCGCCGCGGCCTGCCGCTCCGCTTCCGCCTGACGCTCCGCAGCCTGGCGCTCCACCTCGGCCTGGCGCTCTGCCTCGGCTTGGCGTCTTGCCAAAGCCTGGCGCTCCGCTTCCGCCTGGCGCTCCGCGATCTGGCGTTCCACCTCGGCCTGACGCTCCGCCTCGGCCAGGCGCCCCGCCTCGGCCTGCCGCCTCGCCGCGGCTTGGCGCTCCGCGGCTTGGCGCTCCGCTTCCGCCTGACGCTCCGCAGCCTGCCGCTCCGCCTCGGCTTGGCGCCCCGCCTCGGCTTGCCGCCGAGCCGCGGCCACCTTCCCATCGGTCCGGGTCGGGTCGGAAGCCGCGCCCGCGCCGCCTTGTTCCGCTGCCGGGCGGCGCATTTCGACCGTTATGCGCGCGAAGGCGTCGTCGAGGCGCCTGAACATCGGGTCGCGCGAGGCCTCTTCCGTCGTGCGCGCCGCCGGTTTGGCCGAAGCCGCCGCCGCCCGGGCCTCACGCGGGGCCGCCCGTTCGTCATGGTCGGTCTTGCGATCCTCGGAGGACGGCGCCTCGGCGGGCGAATAATTGATGAGGGATTTCCGGCAGACGCGGCATACCACCGCCTCGGCGTCGGCCCTGGCACCACAATGGGGGCAGCTGCTTCCGCGGCTGGGCAGTCCGAAACGCTCGGGGCGCCAGCCGCGCTCGTCCCGCCGATCCTTGGTCAGCAGAAGATAAGGCACCACGACGATGCCGAGAAAGGTACCGCCCACGCCCCATAACAACGGAGGACGGCCTTTTGCATACGCGATCGCCGCGGCAAGGATGCCAAGTCCGGCGGCAGCGGTGAGCCAGATGATCATAGCGTCGGACGCCTTCTTCTCCGGTCGCGGGGCGTCACGGCTGACTCAGGCAAGAACGGGCGTGTCGCGCTCGCGCGCACGCCCCCCCTTGCGGCTACAGGTTCCGCCCCTCTAACAGAAGACTGTTCGGCGCGCGATTTATTCCGCCGGCCGTCCAGCCGGTTCGCTTCAAAAAGTTCAAAAAGAACGTGTCCGCCGGCATGGGAATAATCCCGCCAGCAATTCCGTCTGTTACTTCGAGGACCGCGTCCTCCATGAGCCGTTACGGCGGATCAACCGGTGGTTGATGCATGGAATGGAAGCGTTTTGTGGCCTCGATCTAGGTCGAGGGGGGGGGCATGGGATCACGTTGTCAGATGGCTGTGCGGCCACTGCCGGTCCGATTCCTCCCTTTCATGCGAGAACGGCGCCCCCGCGATCACGCGTTTGAGATCGCATGGCCGCCGAGGCAAGACAGGTGACGTGATGAGACAAGCATGGATCAATTCGAATACGGACGTTCCGCCCTTTCTTGGACGGCCGGCGCCGCAGCGCGAGCCCGTCAGGACGGAGAAATCCTCCTCGGCGATCCATTGGGCGGGGACCGCTCCTCGCGTCGTGCTCATTCATGCGGACGATCCGTATTGCACCGCATTGGCAGCCTGCCTGCGCGCGCAGGAGCTTTTTGTCATCGAATTCGACGATCCCCGGGCCGCCCTTCTTTATGTGACGAATGGCGGGGGCATCGACGCCGTGCTGATCGACGCCGACCTGCCCCAAGCATCCGGGATCGACCTTCTTGTGCGCTTTCGGAGCCTGGGCGGGATGGCCCCCGCCGCCATCGTCGCCGACGATAGCGAGGAAGAGATCGAGGAGATCGCCCTGGAACACGGGGCCTCGGATTTCCTCAGCAAATCCCGCAGCCCGTCGATCGGCGCCAAGCGGATGCGCCTGCTGATCGGCGGCCGCAAGTTCGTTGCGACGGCCGAACGGCCCTCGCCGCAGTCCGTCACGGTCGGGGATCTGGACCTCAAGTTGCAGAGCCACCGTGCCCTGTGGCGGAAATCCCTGGTCCCGCTGACCGTAACCGAGTTCAAAATCGTCCGGTTGCTGGTCTGCCGGGCCGGGGAAGAGGTGTCGTACCGCGAGATCTACGACGTCGTGCACGGCGCCGGCTTCGTGGCCGGAGACGGCCAGCATGGCTACCGCAGCAACGTGCGGTCCCTGATCCGCAAGATCCGCAACCGTTTTCGGGCGATCGACCCGCAGTTCCTGGAGATCGAAAACTATCCGGGCTTCGGGTATCGCTGGCGCGATCAATCGCGCGGCGACGGCAGCCAAGCCGCAACCGCGCCCAAGGCCAAGGGATTTTCCAACGTCCTCTGGCCCGACGGCGGACTGGTCTCCGTTTCCCCCACGCCTTCGGGTTAACGCCTTTGCGTGAGGGGATCATCCCGTTGCGTCAGAACGCCGGGATCGTCAAGGGATGCCGACATCGAAAAAGTTGCCAGGACCCCGAACTGCGCGCGGAGACGACAATGAACATCATTCTGTCGGCTGAGCGTTCCTCGCTCAATCAGACCCGGCATCTGTACCCCGTAATCCTGTGTGGGGGGGCGGGTAAACGCCTGTGGCCGCTGTCGCGAAAAAACTATCCCAAGCAACTCCTGCCGCTGGCGTCCGAACGCACGATGCTGCAGGAAACGGCGGAGCGGGCGCGGACCCTGATCGGCCTGCGCTCCCCCGTCGTGCTGTGCAGCGAGGAACACCGCTTCCTGGTCGCCGAGCAACTTTCCGCCATCGACATGATCCCGGAAGCCATCCTGTGCGAACCGGTCAGCCGCAACACCGGCCCCGCGCTGGCCGCCGCCGCCGCCTATCTGCAGGAGCGCGACCCCGAGGCGATCATGCTGGCCCTGCCCGCCGACCATTACATCGGCGACGGGCCCGCCTTCGCCGAGGCGGCCTTCCGCGCCGTCCAGCCTGCCGCCAACGGATGGCTCGTCACCTTCGGCATCAAGCCCACCCACGCCGAAACCGGCTACGGCTACATCGAACGCGGCCCGGCGTTGGATGGTGGCACCGAGGGGGTCTTTTCGGTCGAACGGTTCGTCGAAAAGCCCGATGCGGCGACGGCCGCCCTTTTGGTGGCCGATGGCGCCCATTTCTGGAACAGCGGAATGTTCGTTCTTCCCGTCGGCCCGTTCCTGGAGCAGTTGAACCTGTACAGCCCGGAAGTCGCCGCGGCGGCCGGCGAAGCGATCACCCGGCGCCGGGTCGAGGATCCCTACGTTCACCTCGACGACGCCGCCTTCGCCGCCTCGCCGGACCTGTCCGTCGACTACGCGGTCATGGAACACACCGATCGGGCCGTCATCATTCCCGCCGACATGGCGTGGAGCGACATCGGGTCGTGGCGCGCCCTGCGCGACGTCAAGCAGGCCGACCATGACGGCAACGTGCTGCAGGGCAACGTCTTCGTCGAGGACGTACAGAATTCCTACATCCGGGCCGATGACCGCCTGGTCGCCGTGCTGGGGCTGGACGACGTCGTGGTGGTCGACACCGACGACGCCCTGCTGGTGACCCACGCCTCCCGGGCGGCCGATGTCGGCCAACTGGTGCAGAGGCTGAGCGAAATGCGCCACCCGGAGTCGATCCAGCACCGGCGGGCATACCGGCCGTGGGGCCACTACGAATCCATCGACCTCGGGCAACGCTTCCAGGTCAAGCACATCGTCGTCAAGCCGGGGGCGCAGCTGAGCCTTCAGATGCATCACCATCGCGCCGAGCACTGGGTGGTGGTGGCCGGGACCGCCCGCGTCACCTGCGGCACCCAGACTCGGCTGCTTTACGAGAACCAGTGGGTGTACATCCCGATCGGCTCCCTGCATCGGCTGGAGAACCCGGGCAACATTCCACTGCACCTGATCGAGGTGCAGATCGGCACCTACCTCGGCGAGGACGACATCGTCCGCTTCGAAGACAACTACGGAAGAGCCTAGCCATGCCCGGAACCATCCTCGTCACCGGCGGCGCCGGGTACATCGGCAGCCATGTCTGCAAGGCCCTGGCGCGGGCAGGCTACCTGCCGGTCGTCTATGACGATCTTTCAAACGGCCATCGCGAAGCCGTCCGCTGGGGCCCGCTCGAGGTCGGCGGCCTGGAGGACGAGAGCCGCCTGGCTGCGTGCATTGCCAAGCACGACCCCGAAGGAGTCATCCACTTGGCCGGCTTCATCGCCGCCGGCGAATCCGTGGTGGCGCCCGCCAAGTTCTACCGGAACAACCTTTGCGGTTTTCTGACGTTGCTCGACGGCATGCGCCGGCACGGTATCGAGCGCATCGTCTTTTCCTCGACGGCCGCCGTTTACGGGGCGCCGCAAAGCGTGCCGATCAAGGAAACCGCCCCGGTCCGGCCGGTCAACCCCTATGGCCATTCGAAGGCCATGTGCGAACAGATCCTGCAGGACTATGCCGTGGCTTACGGCATCCGGTCGATCTCGCTGCGCTACTTCAACGCGGCGGGGGCCGACCCGGACGGCGAACTGGGCGAGTGCCACGAACCGGAAACCCACCTGATCCCGCTCGTGCTGGAAGCGGCCGCCGGCCTTCGCAACGGCATCGACGTCTATGGCGACGGCTACCCCACCCGCGACGGAACGTGCGTTCGCGACTACATCCACGTGGCCGACCTGGCGACGGCCCACGTTCTGGCGCTCCGCAAGATGGAAGCCGCCGCCGTCGTCGCCGCCTACAACCTGGGAAACGGCCAGGGTTTCACGGTATTGGAGGTGATCGGCGCGGCGGAACACGCGACCGGCTGCCCGATTCCGACGCGCCGGCATCCGCCTCGCGCCGGCGATCCACCGGTTCTGCTGGCCGACGCCACACTGGCCAAGGCCGAGCTCGGCTGGACCCCCACCTTCGGGGCGCTTGAAACCCAACTGGAGCACGCCTGGAAATGGCTGTGTCGGCGCCATCCCGTCGCGGCGCCGTCACGGTCGCCCTCGCCCATCGCCGGAGTGACCACCGATTGATCACATTATCCCCCTTGCTGCGCTTGCTAGCATCGTCAAGGAGCCACGTTTCGGTGTGCCCCGGTAAGACCGATGCGAGGACAGCGATGACCCAGATATCCTTCCGCCGCCCACGCGGGTGGCGTCGTTTTGTCTTGGCCCTCGTGCTCGCCGCGCCCCTGGGCGCGTGCCAGGCGCCGCCTCCCATGGACGTCGCCGCCCCCACCCCCGTCTCCGCGCAGGAATATCAGTTGGGCGCCGGCGACAAGGTGCGCGTTCACGTCTTTGGCGACGAGACGCTCTCCGGGGAATACCAGGTCGATGGCCGGGGCGCCTTCACCTTTCCGCTGATCGGTGCCATCAACGCCGGCGGCCTGACGTCGACGCAGCTGGAATCCACCCTGGAAACCAAGCTCAAGGAATACATGCGGACCCCCAACGTCAGCGTCGAGATCCTGAACTACAGGCCATTCTACATCGTCGGCGAGATCAGGAAGCCGGGCAGTTACCCGTATGTGGACGGCATGACCGTCGTCAATGCCGTCGCCATCGCCGGCGGGTTCACCTACCGGGCCCGCGAAGGCGAGTTCTACATCCAGCGCAAACCCAGCGGCCAGATCGACGCGCGTCCCGCAACCCCCGTGCTGCCCGGTGACGTGATCATCGTGCGCGAAAGATTTTTCTGAGGCACCATGCGAGAGATACGCCAAATCCCTTCCGGCTCTTCCCTGCCGGATACGCAGTGGCAACCGCCCTATTACGACGCGGCCCCCCCGCCCGACCCATCCCAGGAAGACACCTGGGACGTCGTACGCAAGATATGGCGCCGCAAATGGCTGGTCATGGGCATTACATTCGGCTTCATCGTCGCCGGGGCCGGAACCGCCATGGTCATGACGCCGCGCTACTCCGCGGAAGTCCGGGTCCTGATCGGCCTGCCCGATCCGAACGTCGCCAACATCGAGGCGGTCCTCAGAACCATCCTGCCCAACAGCGAGACGACGCAGAGCGAGGCCTATGTCATCTCGTCGCGCGAAGTGGCGCGAAAGGTGGCCTATCGTCTGGCCCTCGACAAGTCGCCGGAATTCAACCCGGCCCTTCAGCCCAAGGAGGGGTGGTGGCACGCCGTTTCGCCTTCCCGGCTGTTGAAAGAGCTGGTCGCGCTGATCGCACCCAAGCGGAACGACAGCGCCGCCGTGCCGACGGCGGATTCCGCCCCGATGACCGAGGAGCAGCGTCTGGAGGAGCATATCGAGGCCGCCCTGCTCAACCGGATCGAGGTGACGCCGCTCAACCGTTCGCACGTCCTCGGCATTTCGGCCGAATCCCAGGAACCGGTCACGGCGGCGCGCATCGCCAACACCTTCGCCGACGTCTACATCGAACAGCAACTGATGCGCAAACAGCGGGCGACCGATCGCGCCAATGCGTGGCTGCAGACGCGGATCGGCGAGTTGCAGCAGACGGCCCACGAGTCCGACCGGGCGGTGGAACAGTACCGGCGCGAGAACGGGCTTTATGAAACCAAGTCCGACACCGTGATCGCCCAACAGATGGGCACCTTGAACGCGGACCTCGTCGCCGCGGAGAACGCCAAGGCCGACGCCCAGGTCCGCCTTGCCCAGGCGACACCGCGGCTGAACAACCCGGGCGACGTGGACAGCCTGCCTTCCGTGCTCCAATCGCCCCTGATCGCGACCCTGCGCGGCCAGCAGGCCGAGCTGGAAAGGCAGGCCGCGGAGCTGTCCTCCACCTATACCAGCAAGCACCCGAAGGTCCGCGACATCCGCGCCCAGATCAAAGACAACACGTCCAAGATCAAAGAGGAGATCGAAAGGATCGTGCGCGGCCTGCGCCATGAGGCGAAGATGGCCGACGACCGCTACACGCGCATCACGGCGCGCATGGAGCAGCTCAAGCGGCAGATGGGCCAGTCCAACGACATGACGGTCAAGCTGCGCGAGCTGGAGCGCGAGGCCCAGGCCAACCGCACCATGCTCCAGACCCTGATGCAGCGTTCCAAGGAAACGGTCGATCAGCGCGAGATCCAGACATCGAACGCCGAGATCATTTCCTATGCAACGGTGCCGCGCAATCCCAGCTTCCCGCCCGTCACCTTGATCCTGGTGATGGCCACCCTGGTCGGCGCCGGCACCGGCATCCTGTTGGCGCTGCTGCTGGAAAATCTCGACCGCACCTTTCGCACGGCGGAGGAGGTGGAGGAGTACACCGGCCTGCCCTCGCTCGCCCTGGTCCCGATCGTAAGGGGCCGCAGCAAGGCCCCGGGACACGTCGTCAAGAAGCCCTATTCGACGTTTACCGGCTCGCTCAGGATGCTGAACGCCCGGCTGTCGCTGGCAAACGAGAATTCGGCGGCGCCCGGCGGCGTCATGATGTTCACCTCGGCCCTGCCCGGAGAGGGGAAAACGCGGATCAGCAGCTCGTTCGCCCAGCTCATGGCGACCGAGGGGCAGCGCGTCATCCTGCTCGATCTCGACTGGAAGCGGCCCAACCTGCACCGCATGTTCAACCAGCCGCCGGGAGCCGGCCTCGCCGATCTCCTGAACGGCGACATCACGCCCGAACAGGCGGTCTATCACGATCCGGCCTCCGGCGCCCACGTGATGTTCGCCGGCAACGTCGGCCGCTTTCCGGGATACGTCGCCTGGATCGAACGGCTGCGCATGTTGCTCTACACGCTGTCCCGGCACTACGACCTGATCGTCCTCGACACGTCTCCCGCCCTGCTGGCGCCGGAGGTGCTGCATCTCGCCCGGCTCGTCGACAGGACGGTGCTGGTCGTCAAGTGGGCGAGCACGCCAAGAAGGGCGGTTTCCAGCGAAATCCGCAACCTCTACAGCGTCGGGGGACGCATCGCCGGCGTCGTCCTCTCGCAGGTCAATCCGCGGCGGTACCGGAAATACGGCTACGACGACGCCGGGTATCTCAACCCCCGGCA
Source organism: Shumkonia mesophila (assembly GCF_026163695.1). NCBI lineage: Bacteria > Pseudomonadati > Pseudomonadota > Alphaproteobacteria > Rhodospirillales > Shumkoniaceae > Shumkonia > Shumkonia mesophila. The sequence goes on from NZ_JAOTID010000004.1 coordinate 28,606, forward strand.
TCTCGTCCATACTGCGGGCTGAGGGCGATGACCCGCGAACGCCGCCCGACATCGCTGTTCGTGACGCAGCACTACTGGCCGGAGGCGCTCGGTTCCGCCCCCTATTGCACCGACATCGCCGGCTGCCTGGCCGCGCATGGCGTGCCGGTCACCGTCTTTACCTGCCGGCCGCACTATCCGGAGGGGGTGGTGCCGCCGGACTACGCCGGCGGAAGCCACGACCGGGAACGCCTGAACGGCGTGCACGTCGAACGGGTGACTCCCTGGCTGCCGCGCCGCCGCAACGCCCTTGGGCGCATCTTCGCGGAGATGGTCTTCCTGCTGAAGGGTACGGCGGCCCTGGCGAGCGGCCGCATCCGCCGGACGGATCTGGTGGTCTCGCTCTGCCCGTCGATCCTGACGGTCCTGCTGGGCGTGCTGGCGACCCGGCGGGGCGGCCGCCATATCGCCGTCGTCCACGACATCCAATCGGGTCTGGCGTCGGGCCTCGGCATGGTCGGGGCCGGCCCGCTGGTGAAGCTCATGCGGTGGGCGGAGCGGGTCGTGCTCAACCGCGCGACGGTGGTCCTGGTCCTGTCGGAGAACATGCGCCGGCGTCTTCGGGCGCAAGGGGTGAAGGCGCCCATCGACCTGCTGCCCATCTGGGTCGACACCAAGGCGATCGCGCCCCGCGAAAAAGCCGACACCGAAGCGGTGAACGTGCTCTACAGCGGCAACTTCGGCAAAAAGCAGGCTCTGCCCCAGATCGTGGCGATGGCCGCCTTTCTGGAGGAGCGGGGCAGCGATGTGCGCATCACCCTGCGCGGAGCCGGCGGCGAGGCGGCCCGGCTGGCCGAGGATGTGGCGCGGCGGGGCCTTCGCAACGTGCGGTTCGCGCCCCTCGTCCCGGCGGACGCCCTGGTCGAGGGCTTGGCCGAAGGGGACATCCATCTGGTCCCGCAGAACGGCGACGCCGCCGACTTCGCGGTGCCGTCCAAGGTGTACACGATCATGGCGGCCGGGCGGCCGTTCGTGGCCAGCGCGCGGCCGGGAAGCATGTTGTGGCAGCTGATGGACGAGTCGCGGGCCCTGCTGTGCGTTCCGGCTGGCGACGCGAACGCCCTGGCGGACGCCGTGCAACGCCTGGCCCAGGACCCCGCGCTTCGCCGCGAATTGGGCCGCAACGGCCGCAACTACGCGATGACGCGCCACGACAAGGCGATCGTTCTGCAACGCTTCCTGACCATCGCTGAGGGCGGCGCGTCCGAAAGGATCGGCCGGGGCGAACATGCGGCCACATCTTCTCATCTTTGAACCCGATCCGCGCGGCCACACCTGCGAGTGGATCGAACACCTTCTCGCCGCGGCGCCGACCTGTCCGGAGCGGCCGATCCTCAGTCTCGTCGTCGCGGCCGATCTCGCCGGCCTGCTTGGCGACGCCGTGGCGCGGGTCCCCGCCGGCCAGGTGCGCGTCGTCGCGCTGACGGACCGCGAGCAGGCGCTGTGCACCCACCGCCGGCTGTCGGTCAGCGCGTTCTCCCGCTGGTGGACGATGCGCCGCCATCTGCGGCGGACCGGCGCGACCGGCGGCGTGTTCCTGGAGTTCGATCATCTCTCCCTGCCGCTGGCCCTTGGCCTTGGGACAAGCCGGCCGGTCTCCGGCGTCCTCTTCCGCCCCTCCGTCCACTACGGCACCTTCGGCCCCGATCGGCCGACCGTGAAGGAACGGCTGCGCGACAGCCGCAAGGAGGTGCTCTATCGGCTGATGCTGGCCAATCCGGCGCTGCGCGCCGTGCTTTCGCTCGATCCCTGCTTTCCCGAGTTCGCCTGGCAGCGCTACCGCCACGGCGAGAAGGTCGCCGCCTTGCCCGACCCGGCGTTTCCCATCCCCGCCGACTCCCCGGCGGCGGACCCGGCGTTCATGGCCGACATCCCCGCCGGGCGTACGCTTTTCGTCCTTTTCGGCGAACTGACGGCGCGCAAGGGCGTCATGCCGTTGATCGAGGCCCTGGCGATGCTGCCGGCCGACGTCGCCGGGCGGATTGCCGTCATGATCGCCGGCCGGCTCGACCCCGCCCTGCGCCCGGCCGTGCAACACGCCGCCGCCGGGCTGGCCGTGGCGCGGCCGGACATCTGGTTCCGTCTGGAGGACCGGCGGCTTCCCGGAGAGGAACTCGCCCGGCTGGTCGGGCGCAGCGACGTCATCCTCGCCCCCTATCAGCGGTTCGTGGGATCGAGCGGCATCCTGATGTGGGCGGCCAGGACGCATCGCCCGGTCATCTGCCAGGACTATGGCCTTCTCGGCCATCTGACGCGCCGGCACGGGCTCGGCCTGACGGCCGACACCACGGACGCCGGGGCCCTTGCCGGCGCCATCGCGCTGGCCGCCCGGCGCGGACCGGCGGCGCTGGGCGATCCCGTCCGGATGGCCGCCTTCGCCGCCTCGCATACCGCCGAGCATTTCGCACTGACGCTTCTGCGCGCCGCACTCCGGGACCCTGCGCAGGCGATAGCCCATTCGCTATCGCCGGCGCCCCGGATTGCCTCGAAATGATCACATTGTGCACGGCTTGGTCACAGGCCATACCTGCGAAAATCTCGCAAAATCGAACTCCTCCCTCCGTCGTCCGATGAGGAGCACCCTATGGCCCAGAACGGTTTGCTGTTGTCGCGCCTGTATCGATTCGGTCGCCGCAGTGGCAGCGATCGCCAACCGGGCGGACAGATCGTTCATCCGTCCCGACCCTATTCGCTGGCGATGATTTGCAGCCTCATGCTGCCGCTGGACCTCCTGGCGCTCGCGACAAGTGCGGCCGTGGCCTATGCCCTTTGGCTGGTCGGCGATCCGTATTCGCTGTGGACGGAGTATGGGCTGATCACCGCCTTCGGCACCCTGCTGGCGGTCAACCTTTTCTATCTGACGGGCCTCTACCGGCCCGACATCCTGAAACAGCCGGGAGGGGCCATCCGCCGGACCGCGGCCTGCTGGCTGGCCGTCGCCGCGGCCCTGGTGGCCATCGGCTTCCTGACCAAGACCTCGGAAGACTATTCGCGGCTGTGGGCGCTGTCCTGGTTCGGGATCTCGCTGGTCACCCTGGTCGGCCTGCGCTGGCTGTTCTTCGTCCAGGCCGCGCGCTGGACCGCCCAGGGGAAACTGCGGCGGACCGTCGCCATCGTCGGAGCCGGGCCGCTAGCCACCCGTCTGGCCGAGCATTTCTCCGCCAACCCGGCGGACGGCATCCTGGTCGCCGGTGTTTTCTCCGACGAAAACCGGCCGGCGTCGCCCTCCAGCCGGGTGCCCGCCCGCCGTGGCGGCAACCTGGTGGATCTGCTCGCCCGCGTCCGCCGCGGGACCATCGATACCGTGGTCATCGCGTTGCCGAAGTTTTCCGAGCGGCGCCTGCAACGCATCCTCCTTCAACTGGCCGAGACGCCGGTCGACATCCGGCTCTGCCCCGGACCGGCCGCCCTGCGCCTTATGCAGGGGGGCATTTCGCACTACGCCAACATTCCCATGTTCAACGTGGCGAACCGGCCGTTCGCCGATTGGCGGTATGCCGCCAAGGAGATCGAGGACCGCCTGCTGGCGTCCTTCATCCTGCTGATGATCGCGCCGCTGCTGCTGGTGATCGCCGGCCTGATCCGGCTCGACAGCCCGGGGCCGGTCCTCTTCCGCCAGAAGCGGTACGGCTACAACAACCAGCTGATCGAGGTCTTCAAGTTCCGCACCATGTACCACGAGCGCCAGGACCTGCGCGGCGACCAGTTGACCCAGCGCGACGATCCGCGCGTCACGCCGATCGGCCGGCTGCTCAGGCGGTGGAGCCTGGATGAGCTGCCGCAGTTCCTCAACGTGCTGCGCGGCGAGATGTCGATCGTCGGTCCCCGGCCGCATGCCGTTTCCGCCAAGGCCGCGGGGCTGCTCTATCAGGACGCCGTCTCGCAGTACCGGGCGCGGCACCGGGTCAAGCCGGGGATCACCGGCTGGGCCCAGATCAACGGCTGGCGGGGGCCGACCGATACCGTGCGCCAGATCCAGAAGCGCGTCGAGCACGACCTGTACTACATCGAGAACTGGTCCCTGTGGCTGGACTTCAAGATCATCCTGCTGACACCTTTCAAGGGGCTGATCGGCCATAATGCCTACTGACCTGCGGACCGCGCCCGGCAACGGGAAGACCGTGCACTGTTTATGGCTCACATGGACCGACCCGCAGCCGGAACATGACGGCCAGCGCATCTATTCGGGCCGCCTGATCGATGCGCTGGCCAACGCCGGGGCCGCTGTCGACGTGCTGTGCTATGTCAGCGAGGGATCGCGAAGACGACACGGCACGGTGGAAGGGCGGGTCTCATGGTGGCCGGCCCCCCGCGCCTCGCGGCCCGGGTGGGCCAGTTTGTTTTCGCCCCTGCCCAATCTGGCCTACCGGGCCGATTCCGCCCCCATGCGCCAGGCCCTTCGGCGGGCGGCGGCCGAGCGGGTATGGGACGCCGTGGTCCTGGACGGGCTGTGGGCGGGCTGGGCGCTGCCCCTGCTGGCGAACCTGCGCGGGCCCGGCGGCCATCCGCCGCACGTCGCCTACGTTGCCCACAATCACGAGGAAAGCACCCGGACCAGGGTCGCCACCGACTATCGGGGGAACCCCGTCATGAAGGCCGCCCTGCGTCTCGACTCGGCCAAGGTCCGGCGGCTGGAGCGGCGCATGGTCGACCGCGCCGACCTGGTCACGGCCATAACGCCCGACGACGCCGAGCGGTTCATCGAGCGGCGCCCGGACAAGCGCGTCATCGTGCTGCCCCCGGGATATGCCGGGCAGCGCATTCCCAGGCGGCTGATCACAGCCGACCATCCCCGGCGGGCCATCGTCGTTGGCAGCTTCGACTGGCTGGCCAAGCGCATGAACCTGGAGCGGTTCCTGGCCGTCGCCGATCCCCTGTTCGCGGCAAGCGGAACCGAACTGCACATCGTCGGAAACGGCGATCCCGCCTTCATCGATCATCTGCGCCGGCGGTACACGGCGGCCCGCTTCGTCGGCGCCGTGCCGACGATCGAACCCCATCTGGCCGAGGCCCGCATCGCAGTGGTTCCCGAACTCACCGGCGGCGGCTTCAAGCTGAAGGTCCTGGACTACGTCTTCAACCGGCTGCCGATCGCCGCCATCGCCGGTTCGGTTACCGGCGTGCCGCTGCGTGCGCCCGAATCCCTCCTCGACTTCCCAAGCCTGGAGGCCCTCGCTCGCGGCGTGGTGGCGGCCATCGACGACCTGCCCCTCCTCAACAGCATTCAGGACCGGGCCTATGCGGCGTGCGCCGATCAATTCGAGTGGCGCAAGCGTGGCGAGCGGCTTCTGGCATATACGGCATCCCCATGAAGCCAACCTGGTATTCCGCGCCGCGCCCGTCCATGATCGACCACCTGCTGGTCGTCTTGTTTTTGCTCGGCATCTATCTCGGCATCGACGCGCGCCTGCCAGGCGGCATTCCCATTCCGGGCATCGTGGCGGGGGCCGCCGGCGGATTGCTTCTGCTCAAGAATGCCGGCCGCATCGCCGAACGCCATATCGTCGCGCTCACGGTCGCGCTGGTGATTTTCCTGTTGTCGGCACTGACGGCGCCGAATTACGCCTATCTGGGCGAACGCTTCAAAGGCTTCATCCAGCTCAGCTATTCGCTGACCATCGCCTACGCCTTCTTCCTCGCGGCCACGCGCTACGACCGCCAGCGGCTGTCGCGCGTGTTCCTTTGGTTCTGCCTGCTCGTGCTGGTCGGCTGCGCGCTCGAGAATTTCACGACAGCCTTCAGGAATCTGAGCGACGCCTTCCGCGCCCAGGTGTTCGCGCAAGGCGTCTATGTCGCCGACGTGCGCGACCAGTTGTTCTATGGCCGCATCCGCCCCAAGCTTTTCACCTCCGAGCCTTCGGCCGTGACCTTCGCCTACACGCTTTTCGCCTTCGCCTGGTACGTGCTGGCCAAGGCCCGGCTGAAGATGTTCGTCTACCTCGGCCTGCTGGCGGCGGGCTACGTGCTGATGCGCGGGCCCTCGCTCTTCCTCGGCATCGCCGCCATTCCGTTCTACGAGGTGCTGCTCGCCGCCCGGCGCGGCCCCCCCTGGGCGGTGCGCTACAACATCCCCGCGGCGGCCAGCGCGGTGGCCGTCGCCGCCGTCCTCTCGGCCGCCGCCGTTCTCGCCGGGGAAATCCTGTACCACGAGCGCATCAGCACCATTCTCAGCGGGCACGATATCAGCTTCTTCTCGCGCATCATCGCCCCCCTGCTGACCGCCATCAGCGTGGTCTCCGACCACCCGCTGGGCGGCGCCGGCCTGACCGGCTGGGAGTTCATCGAACCGACGGTCCAGCACATCTACGCCAACGCCCCCGCCCTGGCCAGCAACTACAAATTCGGCAGCGCGGCGGAATCCATCACCAACTACTTCTGGCTGCACTGGATCTTCCTTGGGCTGTTCTGGGGCACCCTCGTGATGATCGCGCTCAGCGGTTTCCTGCGGTCGCTGGGGGCGCCGTCGCTTCTGTTCTGCTGGGCGGTATGGGTCGTCTTCGGCCAGTCATCCGGCGGCTACGTCGATCCGCGCACCTGGATCGTGCTGCTGCTGGCGTGCACGGTTTCCGTCATCTACGAACGCGAAGCCAGGGCCGCCGACGCCGGCCGCATCCCACGATCGCCGCGCTTCTTCCCGCAACCTGTCCGCGAGGCGCGGCGACGGCTGATCATGGCGGCACAATGAGAATTTTGCATATCAGCACGAGCGACACCCGGGGCGGCGCCGCTCGGGGCTCCTACTGGCTTCACCAGGCGTTGTGCGAGGCGGGTGTCGACTCGCTGATGCTGGTCGGGCGCAAGTACAGCGACGACGAACGGGTCATCCCCCTGAACGGCGTCACGGCCCGCGTACGCGAGCGGGTCCGCGACTCCCTCGACCAGTTGCCGCTGCGCGGCTATCGCAAGACCGACGAGTCGTTCTGGACGGTCGGCTGGGTGCCGCGCGGGCTGGGCCGGTCTGTCACGGACCTGCGGCCGGACCTCGTGCATCTGCATTGGATGGGAGGCGGCTTCATGCCGATCAGCGCGCTGAGCAGCCTTCCCGGCCCGTTGGTGTGGACCCTGCGGGACATGTGGGCCTTCACCGGGGGATGCCACTACACCGGGGGCTGCACCGGCTACCGGACGGAATGCGGCCGCTGTCCGCAACTGGGCTCCAGCCGCGAGAACGACCTCAGCCGCGTCATGTTGCGCCACAAAGGCAAGGCGTGGGCCGATCTCAATCTCTGGCTGGTTCCCATCAGCAACTGGCTGGCCGATTGCGCCAAGCGCAGCCGCCTCTTTGCCGACGTGCCGTCGCGGGTGATCCCCAACGGCGTCGACACGCGGCGTTTCTGGCCGATCCCGGCCGCCGAGGCACGCGCCGCCTGGGGGCTGGCTCCGGACAAGCGCTATATTCTTTTTGGCGCGGTCGGGGCGTTGAGCGACGAACGCAAGGGATTCGGCCAGTTGGTCGAGGCGGCCGACATCCTGGCCGCGGCGTGCTGGACGAGCCGGGCCGAGATGCTCGTCTTCGGCGATCTGGCGCCAAACCTGTCGCCTCCGCTCGGCCTGAAGACTCGTTTCCTCGGGCCCATCAACGACGACGAGCGGCTGGCCCAGTTGTATGCCGCAGCCGACGTCATGGTGGTCCCCTCGCTGCAGGAGGCCTTCGGCAAGACCCTGATCGAGGCCATGGCCTGCGGGACGCCGGTCGTCGCCTTCGCCAGCGGCGGGCCGGTGGATATCGTGACGCACCGGGAAAACGGCTATCTCGCCCGCCCCTTCGAGGTGGCCGATCTGGCGCACGGCATCGCCTGGTGCCTGGAATCGCCGGGCCGCACCGAGGAATTGGGCCGACGGGCCCGCCGCCGCGTCGAGGAGGACTTCGACATGAGCGTCGTCGTGCGACATTACCACGATCTCTACAGTTCGATTCTGGCACGGGCGGCATGAGCGGCCACGGCATCGACCGTCGTGGCCTGTTCGCCGGCGGCGCCGGTCTCGCCGTGCTGGCCGCCGCCGGAACTGGCCGCATGGCCTCCTCCGCCACACCGGTCGCGACGACCATGATGTCGGCGCGCGACTTCGGCGCCGTCGGCAATGGCGTCGCCGACGACACCGAAGCCCTGCAGCGCGTGTTCGAGGCCGCGTTGGCGGGGCGGCAGGCCGCGCTGGTCGTCATCCCGCCCGGACGCTACCGGGTGACCCGCACCATCGGCGTCACCTCGGGGACAAGCCCCGAAGGGAACGTCACCCAGCGGGCCGGCATCCTGGCGCAGGGTGCGCTGCTGATTTCGGAGATCCGCGGCGGCGCCCCGGTGATCAAGATCGAAAGCCGGGCGGTGATCCGCTATTTTCTGATCGAAGGCCTGCAGATCAAGGGTTCCGGCCAGGACGGCCATGGCCTTCACATCGAGTGCCAGACCCGGGGGACGTATTTCTATAATTTCTGCCTGCGCGACCTCATCGTCGAAGGATGCGGCGGGGATGGCTGCAACCTCACCGGCAACATCTTCGAGGGGCAGATCTTCAACAGCTATTTCCGCGACAACAAGGGAAACGGCGCCACCTTCAGCCACGGCGAGCAGAACACGGTCCTGTCGGCCGTCCACTGCTTCGGCTGCGTCTTCGGCGGCAACGGCGTCAACGGCGTCAAAATGGTCAACGGGGCCCAGGACGTCAGCTTCCACGGCTGCTATTTCCTGCTGAACAAATACTATGGGCTGTCGGCAAGATCAGGGTGCACGCTGCTCTCGAATTGCGGATTCGAGAACAATCACATGCATGCCAAGAATTTCGCGAGTGGAGGCGCCGGCATCGACCTGATGGTGTTCGGCACGCTGATCGGCTGCACCGGCTATTCGATCTACCGCCAGACGCACCTGATCCGCGCTTTCGTGACCAACCGTCTGGTCATGATCGGTTGCACCGGGGAAGGCGATGGCGACGCCGACCAGGCGCGCCTGGCCACCCTGCACGGCAAGTCCGAGGCCTCCGTCACGCTCGTCGGCTGCTACGGCGGCGTCGACCGCCAGGGCAAGCTCTCGGCGCTTGAGTTCGGAGCGGTCGGCGGAAGCGCCCATTTCGGCTCGCAGTGGGACAGCTCCGGCCTCGCCTGGCTGGGGGATCACTGCCTGTGGGTCGACGGCAAAGGGCAACTCCGCATCAAGCGGGGCGCCCCGCGGCGCGACGACGACGGATCGATCGTGGGGGCGAGCAGTTAGCCGGCAGGTCTAGGCTGCGGTCTGCAGTGAAGCGTCCGACACTTCGCGAAGCCGGGAAATAACGGCTTTCGTGGCGACGGTCCAATTCAGCCGCTGATGGTATTCGTCGAACGCCGACAAGGCGAGCGCCATGTAATCCGATGGTTTTTCCGACAAGGCGACGATTGCGTTGGCATAGTCGTCAGCCGTCGCATTCGCGGACAACAGGACGCCGCTGCGCTCGCTCACCAGTGTCGAGACGCCGCCAACATCGGGGGCAACGGCCGGAACGCCATAGGAGAACGCTTCGGAAAAGACCTCGGCCGCGCACTCGGCGCGCGTCGGCAGGATCATGAAATGCGATTGAAGAAGCTTTTCTTCGAAGCAGCGCCTCTGCTCGGGCACCGATTTGTCGAGAAAGGGAATGTACTCGACGGATTCCGGAAGAATCGTTCCCTCCGGGATTTTAGGCCCGATGATGGTCAGCTTCGCGTTGACGCCCGATTCATTTAATTGGTTGACGGCCTCCAGGGCAATACTGCCCCCTTTTCGATGCCAATCCACCCCGATGAAGATCAGGTTGATGCGATCGGTCGGCCGCGCCTTTACCGCCTCGTGAACGTCGGCCTGCGTCAGCGAATGGTCGACGTTGGCGCCGTAGGGTATAACCGCCACCTTTTCGGGTGATACTCCGTAGTTCTCAATGGCGCTTCTTGCCGCCCAGTCATTCGAATATAAAGCCACGGCACAGCGTTCCAGGGCCGCCTTTTCGTAGCGGTGTCCGTTGGCGACGCTCGAAGGCGCCAACCGAGAATACTCGTCGTAGAAGCCGACCATGCCGGCGAAGGTCGCGTCGGTCCAAAAGGCAAACGGCTTGTCGCTGTCGAGAAAAGAAACCGGGATACTGCTCCGTGAAAGGATGACACTGGCGCGGGAGCCATTCAGCCGGCGCGAAACTTCCGCCGCATATCGCCGAAGCATGACCGGTTCGTTATCCACCAGATAGGTCTTGGTCGTGGCCTTGAAGAAAAGCTTCTTGGCGATGGCGCTTGCAGGAAACCGCCTGGATAGGGGAAATATCGGTTCAACCGGTTCGCCGCTTTCGACCAGACTTCGATACATGTGGTACGGGGTGCCCGACCAGGTGCGGACCGAGTTGGCATCATAGATGTCGACGAAGGCGAGGCGCATGGCTCGGTCTCCTTTCGGCAAGTGGACGAGGTCGTTCGTCGTGCTGCCACACCCAAGTAAACGACGAGCCGCGGTATACCGCCTGCTTCAAGCCGCCTTGCGGGGCGTCGCGTTCCAGCCTTCGATGACGTCGAACATCCGCTGTCCGACGATATCCCACGAATAATTCCTCAATACGTGCTGTTGTCCGGCGGTCCCCATTTCGGCCAGTCTCTCGGGCCGCGACGCGGCCTCGACGATGGCTTCCGCCAGGGCGTGCGGCGTGGCCTTGTCGACCAGGAAGCCGAAGCGCCCGTCTTGGGTGATCTCGGGCAGGCCGTTCCGCCGAAGGCCGATGACCGGCGTCCGGGAGGCCAGGGCCTCCAGGTAGACCTGCCCCCAGGGGTCGTTCAGCATCGGCTGGACCAGGATCGCGGCCTGCTGCAGAAGGGATTCCAGCTCTTCCCATGGCACGAACGGCCGCACCTCGACGTTCGGGCACCCCGCCGCCTTCCGCACGGCCTTTTCATTGCCGACGATGATCAGCGTGAGGTCCGGCCGCTCTCTGACGGCAAGCCGGAAGGCCTCGATCAGCAGATCGCCGCCCTTTTCCGTAAACAGGTGCTTGGCGATGAACAAAAGGCGGCCGCCGGCGTAGTCCTTGGCGCCGGCGTAAGGCTTCACGCGCCCCATGCCCGATCCCACGGCGCTCACGCGGTACTCCGCCATTCCGTAATGCGAGATCAGGTCCTGGCGGACGTATTCGCCGAAGGTGAACACGTGATGGCATGCCTGATAGGCCGCGCACTCCAGGTCGTCGAACTCGCGGATCGCCTTGGCGCTGTAGTCCGCGGCATCGGGCCGGTACTGCAACGACAGGTGCCACGTGTGATCGCAAAACAGGTAGTGCGTCACGCCGGTGTCGTCGGGGACCGGCGCCATGTCGAGGGTTCCGGTGTGAAGAACCCGCTCGATGCCCAGCCGGCGCAATTCGCGCGCCAGTTTTCGCGCCCGGTAGCGCCGCATGGACGGCCCCCTGGCGATGGCTTCGCTGTAGCGGAACCGTCCGAGGCCGGTGAGCAGGTGAGCCCCCGCAAAGACGGTGTAATGAAGACGGCCCATCGAGACGTCGATGCCGACGATCTCGAGGCCCTGCCCCTCCAGGGCCGTGGCCACGTTGGCCGGCGCGCTGGACCACGTCCGCGGATCGCGCGGTTGCCCAAAGATACTGGTGATCCCCAGAACCGACGCTGCGCTAGCCATTTGCGCGGCCCCTCGTTCTTGTTCTGCCCTGCTTATCCAATACCTGAGGTAGCAAAACGCCGCCGGTGATCAATTTGTGACCGGCATGGACCGGCCTCGGCGCCCGGGATGTCCCCAGCAACGCCTCGAAATGATCGACAAGGGCGGCATTCAGGCGGCTTATCTCGAAATCGGCCACCACGCGGCGGCGCGCCGCCTGGCTCATGGATGGCCAGTCGTCGGGGGAGCGGGTCAGGCGAACCAGTGCGCCGGCCAGCGCGCCGACATCCCGCTCGGGGACGAGAAGCCCCGAGCGTTCATGTTCGACCAGTTCGGGAATGCCGCTGTGATAGGTCGAGACCACCAGCATGCCGGTCGCCATCGCCTCCATCAGCGTCACCGGGATGCCTTCCTGGTCGCCGTCGGCGGCGGTGACGCTGGGCGCCAGCAGGACGTCGCCCTCGTTCATCAGCGCCGAAACCGCCGCCTGCTCCTGCCACCCGTGGAAGCGAACCGAAGGGGCGAGGCCCAACGTCCCGGCCAGCCGTTCGAGATCGCCGCGCAGCGGACCGTTACCCACCACGTCGTATTCGACGGCAATGCCCTGACGCGCCACCTCGGCCAACGCCCTGAGGGCGTACTCGATCCCCTTCTTCTCGACCATGCGGCCCACCGTCACCACCCGCAACGGCCGCTCGGACCGGTAGTGGCGGGGCCGGAAGGGATACCGTCTGACGTCGATGCCCATGCGGTGGACCCGGATGCGCCCGGCATCGCAGCCGAGTTCGACCAGCTTTTGGCCCCAGATCCGGGAAATCGGGAGAAACAGCTCTCCTCTGGCGAACAGAAAGCGGTAATAGTCGGGCCGGTCGCGCACATAGGCGCTGACGTCGACCCCGTGAAACACCGTGACCAGGCGACCGGCCAGGGCCCCGGCGTCGCGCAGTTTGGCGGCCAACTGGCCGACCGGGCCGAAATGGCAATGGATGACGTCGAACGGGGCCTCGCCGGCCAGCCGGACCGCCCAGAAAAACAGGCGCAGCGAGGTGGCGTCCCGTCCATAGCGGCGGGCATCGAGACAGCGCAGCAGAACCCGCCCGTGCCGCCAGCCATGACGCAGGAACAGCCAGGCGGCCCGCGCGATCCGCCCGAGACGGGAGACCGGAAGGGCGGGATAGAGGACGCGCTCGCGAAGGCCGTACCGCTCGACATCGGCGTGAACGCGGGATTCCGGGCGGGGGCCGACGGCCAGGACGGTCACCTCGTGGCCAAGGTCCATCAGCCCGGTGACCTGATTGAGAACGAACGTCTCGCTCAAGGCAGGAAACTCGTGCACGAAGATGGCGATGCGCAGCCGCCGGGTCATGGCATGCCCTTGGCCAGGGCGCAGGTGACGTAACCACCGGCGGCGAAGGCCGAGCACCGCGCCCGGGCCACCCGCGCCGGCAGGGCGGCGCGCAGCGCCGAGCGGTCCGTCAGCATGCGGTCGGCCGCCCGGCAAAGCTGCTCGCCGGTCAGCGATTCGATGGATTGCACGTAGTCGCCCAGCCCCAGCGCCGTGAACAACTCGACGGTCTTGAACTCGTAGGCGACCGGCAGGACCGGAACGCCGGCGCACAACGCCAGAATGGCCGCATGCATGCGGGTGGCGACGACAAGATCGAAACCCCCGTAAAGCGCCAGCAGCGCCTGCGGCGTGTGGAAATCGCCATCCACCCGCACGTGCCGGCGGACGTCGGCGGGAAGCAGTGCCACCACCGTTTCCGCCACCCGCGAATCGTCGGTCCAGTATTCGAGGGCACCCTGGCAGGTCGACAGGAACGTCACCTCCGCCCCATGCCCCTCGACCAGCCGGCGCACCAGGGCGGCGACGGCGGCATAATAGGCCGCCATGCCCTCGGCCGTTCCGGTGCTGAAGTGGGGCCAATCGCGCACCGAGATGGCGACGCGCAGCGTGCCGTCCCGACGGGTCCCGGCGGCCAGCCCCGGCGGCTGCAACGGGGCCATCGCGAACACGGCGTCGGCACATTGGGCGATGCGCCCCACCGGCACCCCGAAGTCCATCAGATGGCGCCGCGAGCGATCATCGCGCACCAGGATGACGCGGGCCTGCCGCAGCACGTAGCGCAACAGCCAGCTTCGGCGCTGGGACGGAAAGGGCCCAAGGCTCTGGGTGAAGAGGACGAACGGGCGCCGGAGCGCCAGGGCGACCAGAAGGTCGAGAATCTTGGGAAAAACGCGGTAATGGGGCACCAGATAGGTGCCGCCGGCCGAAACCACCAGATCGGCAGCGGCGAAGCGCTCCAGGCTGGCGCCGAGCGAGGGCGGCAGCAGCCACGCGCAAAACCGTCGCAAGGGCGTGCGCCAAGCCGCCGCCGCCGCCAGCAGGACGAGGATGCCCGCCTTGGTCCATCGGGCGCCGGTCCACGCCACGACCTGGTCGAACAGGCCGGGATGGAAGTCGAAGTCCGAATAATAGCGGCGGGCCGCCGAGGCCTGCTGATCGAACACCGCGACGTCGAGGCGCGACCCCGTCATCTGGCGCAGGATGTCGACCGTCGCGAAAAGAATGGCGGCGTCCCCGGTGTTCAGTGCCGCCGTATTGGTGATGGCTATTTTCACGCCCTGGCCTCTCCCCTGACGATGGTCCGTATCTGCCGTGCGGTGTCGCGAAAGACCTGCCGCCCGCGGGGAAACGCGGCGTAGACGAGAAGCGCCGCGGTGCCCATCGCCGTCACCAGAACGGCGGCCTCCGCCGGAATCGGCAGGGCGGCCAGCGCCGACCACGACCGCACCGCAATGCCGACCCCCGCCACCGCCACCACCGCGCACAGCGGCAGCAGCAGGACGCGGACGAGATCGCGCGTCCGCACTGGCCCGCGACGGCCGGCCAGCCACAACAGCAGCGGCGCACGAAGGGTGATGCCGCTGATCGCATAGGCCGCGGCGACGCCGGCCGCCCCGAACTGCAGGCCGGCGAGAAGCGCCACCACCGACAGACTGGCATTGACAAATCCGGCGCGCAACATCTCGGACGTGCGGTCCTGGCTCATGTAGAGCCAGCTCAGGCTATAGGTGATCGGCATGTAGATCGCCGACACTCCCATCCATTTCAGGACGGCGGCCGATTCCGTCCATTGCGAGCCCAGGAGCAGCGTGACGACGAGGTCGCCGGCGGCGATGAACAGCCCCCCGATGGGGGCGATCAGCATGGTCAGCCGCTCGGCCGCCGCCAGATAGGCGTCCCGATAGCGCGCCGGCTGGTCGGCCAGCCGGCTCAGCGCCGGCAAGGCGACGGTCGCCAGCGGGGTGTTGAGGTTCTGGATCGGCAACTGCAGCAGCTTCTGCGCCCGCTCGTAGAAGCCAAGCGACGCCGCCCCCCACCACCAGCCGATCAGCACCTTGTCGAGACTGCTGGCCAGGAAGCTGACGACCATGGAGGCCGTAGCGTTGCCGCCGAAGGCGATCATTCCCTTGACGTCGGAAAGGCTTCCCGGCCGGCCCGGGCGCCAGTCGCAGGCGATCCACGCCATCAGCGTGGTGAAAAAGGCCCAGGCGAGGCGCTGGATCACCAGCGACCACAGCCCCATCCCCGCCAAGGCGGCGGTGACCGCGGCGACGAGGGCGACCATCTCGCCGCTGACCTGCACCAGCGCGATCAACGAAAAGCGCATCTGACGGCGCAGCAGAGCCAGGTGCTGGGTGCCGAACCCGTTGAAGGCGAACGCCACGGCGACGATCGGAACGATGTCGAGCAGGATGGGTTCCCTATAAAGCCATGCCAGCAGGGGCGCACAGGCCGCCAATCCCAGCGCCACGGTGACGCCCAGCCCGGCGTTCAGCCAGAACAGGGTGCTCACCTGGCGCGACGTGATCTGCGGGCGCTGCACGGTCGCGGTCGACAGCCCCAGATCCTTGAGGATTTCGAGCGCGCCCAGGAAGGCGGCGACCATGGCGAACACCCCGAAGTCCGCCGGAGCCAGGAGCCGCGCCAGCAGGACGACGGCCACGAATTGGATGGCGACCTTCGCCCCCTGCGCCCCCATCGTCACCATCCCGCCACGCACCGAGCGCGCGACGAGATCGTGGTGCAGATGGTCGGTGCCCAGGTGGCGATCGGCCTTGGGCGAACCGTCCGGCGGCTCAGGCGCTGGCGGCGAGCGTTTCATCGGCCACATGATCGAGGAACCACGCATAGCTTCGGTGCAGCCCGTCCTCCAGGGAAACCGCGTGGCGCCAGCCCAACGCGTGGAGACGCGAGACATCGAGCAGCTTGCGCGGCGTGCCATCCGGCTTGCTGGTGTCGAAGACGAAACGTCCGGTGTATCCGATCACCCGGCTGATGGTCGCGGCGAGATCGCCAATGGTGATTTCGGAGCCGGTCCCCAGGTTGATATGCGGATCGTCCGAATAGTGTTTCGCCAGATAGACCAGCCCGTCGGCGCAATCGTCGACATACAGGAATTCGCGGTACGGCTGGCCGGTGCCCCATATCGTCACTTCGCCGCGCCCGTCCGCCTTGGCCTCGTGGATCTTGCGCAGCAGGGCGGCCAGGACGTGACTGGTGGAAAGGTCGAAATTGTCCCCCGAGCCATAGAGGTTGGTCGGCATGACGGAGATGAAATCGCAGCCGTACTGCCGCCGGTAGGCCTGGCACAGGCGGACTCCGGCGATCTTGGCCAGGGCGTACCACTGGTTGGTCGGCTCGAGCGGGCCGGTGAGCAGCGCCTCTTCGGCCATCGGCTGCGGCGCCAGGCGCGGATAGATGCAGGACGACCCCAGGAAGACCAGCTTGGCGACGCCGGCACGATAGCTGCCGTGGATGACGTTCGTGGCAATCGCCAGGTTGTCGTAAATGAAGTCGCCCGGCCGCGTATCGTTGGCCAGGATGCCACCCACCTTGGCGGCCGCCATGAACACGACATCGGGCTTCGCGGCCGCGATCCACTCCTCGGTTTCCTTCTGCCGGCGCAGGTCGACCTGGCCGGATGGCGAGACAAGGATTTCGCAGTCCTCAGTCGCCAGCCGCCGCACCAATGCCGAGCCCACCATTCCCCGGTGTCCCGCTACCCACACCCGTTTGCCATGCAGTTCGAAGATCGGACCAGGCATCGACACCACTCCGGTTGGCTGTTTGCATCAACATCGATCGGTCGGCCGCGACCATTTCGGCGACCAGATCGGGGAAACGGGTCTTGTGCTGCCAGCCGAGGCGGGCATGCGCCTTGCGGGCGTCGCCCAACAGCCGGTCGACCTCGGTCGGGCGGAAATAGCGGGGGTCCACCGTCACCAGGACCTTGCCGGTTTGCGTGCACAGGCCCTTCTCTTCGACACCCCGGCCCTGCCATTCGATCTGCCGGTCGACGCATCCGAAAGCAAGCTCGACGAATTCGCGCACGGTGTGGCTTTCGCCGGTGGCCAGCACATAGTCGTCCGGCTTGTCCTGCTGAAGGACCCGCCACATGCCCTCGACGTAGTCGCGCGCATGGCCCCAGTCCCGCTCGGCATCGAGGTTGCCGAGGTGGAGCTGCTGCTGCAGCCCGAGATCGATGGCGGCCACCGCGCGGGTGATCTTGCGCGTCACGAAGGTCTCGCCGCGCAGCGGGCTTTCGTGGTTGAACAGGATGCCGTTTGAGGCGTGGAATCCGTAGGCCTCGCGGTAGTTGACGGTGATCCAGTATCCGTAGAGCTTGGCCACCGCATAGGGGCTGCGCGGCTGGAACGGCGTTACCTCGCTTTGCGGCGCCGGCGAATTGCCGAACAGTTCCGAGGTAGACGCCTGATAGAACCGGGTGCGTTCGCCCATCCCCAGGATGCGGATCGTCTCCAGCAGGCGGAGCGGGCCCAGGGCATCGGCGTTGCCGGTGTACTCGGGGGTCTCGAAGCTGACCTGCACGTGGCTCTGGGCGGCCAGGTTGTAGATTTCGGTGGGCTGGACCTGCTGGACCAGCCGCACCAGGTTGGTGGCGTCCGTCATGTCGCCGTAATGCATGGTGAACCGGGCGCCGCGTTCGTGCGGGTCCTGGTAGATGTGATCGACCCGCCCGGTATTGAACGACGACGAGCGGCGCTTGACGCCGTGCACCTCATAGCCTTTGCCGAGCAGCAACTCGGCGAGGTAGGCCCCATCCTGGCCGGTGACGCCGGTAATCAATGCGACCTTCTTGGACATCGATCCGCCTTTCTCTTGTTAAACCACCGACTGAACAACCGGCCATGGAATCGCCAAGCCGACGACGGCAACGGCGCGCCAACACGGCACCGCCGACCCTTCGATCCAACACGCCGCCGCCGTCACCCGCCAGTGAACACTCTGTGACCCGGGAAACTGCGGCTTGCGCGAAGCCGCCTGGACGGGAAAATGGGATGGATGCGCCTGATCGCCCTTCTCGCCCTGATCCTTATCGCCAGCGCCTGTTCGACGACGCGCGATACCCAGCCGGCCCGGGCCGCGACCGAACAGTTGCTGCTGTCTTCCGCCGTCGACCGGGCGGCGCGGCAGCTTGTCTTGAAAATTCCCGGCGACAATAAGGTCTTCGTCGATGCCCAGTACGTCGAGGGCTACGACAGCAAGTACGCCATCGGCACCATCCGGGATGCCCTGTTGAAACAGGGCATCCGCCTGGTCGGCGCGCGGCCGGAAGCGGACACCATCGTCGAGGCGCGGGTCGGCGCGTTGTCGATCGACGAGCGCCGGAAACTGATCGGGATTCCCGACACCGAGCTGCCGGTTCCGTTGGCGGGGCAGCTGAAGACGCCGGAAATCGCCCTGTTCAAGAAGCACGAATGGAAGGGCGTGGCCAAGCTGGCGGTGACCGCCTACGACGCCAAAAGCGGCGTTCTCGTCGATTCCAGCGGCCCGCGATACGGTGCCTCCGACAAGACGGACTGGGTCGTCCTGCTGTTCATCGGGTGGACGACCGACGACCTGAGACCGGAAGAGGACGAGCCGGAGCAGGAAGAGGAACGGGACACGTGGTGGAAGCCTTAAGGCGCGGCGTCCCCTACTCCGCCGCGGGAACCTTCGCGTGCTCGGCCATCAGGGCGCGGGCCTTGGCCAGGATGTCGGCGGGAAACGGGCAGGACTTGCGCCTGACGGTGTCCATGTGCACGGCGGTGACCTCGGCGGTGGCGGCCAGTTGGCCGCTCTGGTCGGCGGTCATCTCGTGGAGATAGCGGATCACCTTGTCTCTCACCTCGAGGATGCGCGAACGCACGGTGAGGGTGTCGCCCGACAGCAGTTCGCGCTTGTAGCGGATGTCGTAGCGCACGGCGCCGACGCCGACGTTGTTTTCCCGCATGTGACGCACCGTGAAGCCGATGGCCGCGAAGAAGGGCCAGGTCGCCTGGTCGAACTTGGCGGTATAGAAGGTGACGTTCATGTGGCCCATGTAGTCGCACTCCCACGGCATGACGGCGCCGCGGTGGGTGATCGGCAGGTCGTCCATCGGCTTTTTCCTTTCCTCCCAGGGGAAGCCGCTTCTTATAGCAGAAGCCAGCGCCCAGTCCGAGGAGGGCGAAAAGCCGGCGACGGCAAAAAAAGGTGCGCGGCTTTGGTGGCCTTGTCCCGGCAACCGATTGAACGAACGTCGCGATGTATGATACTCAAGAATCTGCACGTTGAAGGCATTCGAAAAAGCGATTTGATGTCCAAGAAGCTTGCCGTCGCCATCGGAATGGTCCTGCCCTTGTTGGCGGCGGCCTGTTCGCTGGAGCCTCCGACACGCGCGCCGGAACCGGATTACGCCCTCGCGCAGGATTGGGTCAGCCTGCCCAAGGCTCCGCAGAAGGCGGTGGACGTGTTTTGGGTCTACCCCACCGTTTACCAGGGAAAACCGGTCGTCGCCGCCATCGACTCCGCCCAGATGCGCCAAGGTGCCGAGTTTACCCTGCTCGTCCAGGCCAGCGTGTTCGAGGACAGCGCCAACATCTTCGCCCCCCTCTACCGCCAAACCAACCTTTCGGTGGTGTCGATGGATCGGGCCACCCGGGAGCGCTACTTCAGCGTGGGCCGGGAAGACGTGGAGAAGGCCTTCGCGTATTACCTGAAAAATCTTAACCACGGCCGCCCCTTCATCCTGGCCGGGCACAGCCAGGGGGCCGAGGTCCTGACCGAAATCGTCCGCAAAAACCTGGACAGGCCCGAGCTGCGGGGCAAGATGGTGGCCGCCTATATCATCGGCTGGCCGATCACCCGGCAGGATCTGAAGGATTATCCCTTCCTGGATATCTGCCGCTCTGCCAGCCAGACCGGCTGCATCGTCACCTACAACTCCGTCGCCGCCGGACATCAGGCCGAGGCCCCCACCATCCTGCCCGGCGCGGTGTCGGTGAATCCCCTATCCTGGAGCGCCGACGACGGGCTGGCTCCGGCTTCCGAGAATTTGGGTTCGGTGATCTTCGACGAGAAGGGTGGACAACAAACCTTCGCCCACTTCACATCGGCCCGCAACCAGGACGGCGGGCTGGTGGTGGCGCCCGCGGACCCCCGCATGCTCCCAGTCCTGCCGTTTGGCCCCGGGGTCTATCACGTATACGACTATAACCTGTTCTACATGAACCTGAAGGCCAACGCCGCCCAGCGGATCAAGGCCTTCCTGGCCGGCGGCCCACCAGGGAAATAGGCCGGGGCGCGTATCGGTGGAGTGGAGGCGCTGCCCCTACAGCAGCAGCAAGGTCCCCAGTCCGAGAAACACGAAGAAGCCGATGACGTCGGTCAATGTGGTCAGCGGCACACTGGAGCCGATGGCGGGATCGATGTCGAAGCGTTCCAGCAGCACCGGGATGGCCGAGCCGGCCAGCCCGGCGACCACCAGATTGGCGACCATCGCCATGCCGATGACCAGGCCCAGTGCCGGGTTGCCGAACCACAGCCAGGCGATGAAGCCGGTGAGCGCGGCGAAGATAATGCCGTTGAAGACACCGACCAGCATTTCCTTGCCGATGACCCGAAGCGCGTTGGTGGCGGTCAGCTCCTTGGTGGCGAGCGCGCGCACCGCCACGGTCAGGGTCTGGGTGCCGGCATTGCCGCCCATCGAAGCGACGATCGGCATCAGCACGGCCAGCGCCACCATCTCCTGGAGCGTCGCCTGGAAAAGGCCGATGACGGACGCCGCCAGAAAGGCCGTGCCGAGGTTGATCAGAAGCCAGGTGAAGCGCGAACGGGCGGTGTCGACGGCGGCCGAATACAGGTCGCCCTCGGCAACGCCGCCCATGCGCATGAGGTCTTCCTCGTGCTCTTCGTGAATGACGTCGACCACGTCATCGATGGTGATGCTGCCGACCAGCCTGCCGCCATCGTCGATCACCGGCGCCGATACGAGGTCGCGCTGGCGAAACAGGAAGGCGACCTCCTCGCGGTCCATGGTCGCCGGGATCAGGTGCATCTCCTCGTTCATGATGTCGGAGACGGCAACCGGCCGGCGGCTGCGCATCAGGCGCGACAGTCCGATGATGCCGACCGGCCGGCGCGCCGGATCGACCACGAAGATGTCGTAGAACACCTCGGGCAGGATGTCGGCGTGCGCCCCGTCGTCGGCCGCCTCGCGCATGAAGTCGATGGCCTCGCCCACCGTCCAATAGGTGGGCACCGTCACCACCTCGCGCTGCATCATGCGCCCGGCGCTGTCCTCGGGGAAGGCCAGGGCCTCCTCGATGAGCGCACGGTCGCCGACGGGAATGGCGTCGAGCACCTGCTGCTGTTCTTCGGGTTCCAGTTCCTCGATGACCTGCACGGCGTCGTCGAGGTCCATCTCGGCAACCGCCGCGGCGGTTTCGGCGACGCCCAGCTCGTCGATGATGTCGTCGCGCACGGCGTCGTCGAGCTCGGCCAGGATGTCGGGGTGGAAGTCCTCGCGCAGGACCTCGATGAGGGCGCGCCGGCCATCGGTATCGAGACGTTCCAGGATGTCGGCGACGTCGGCGTCGTGCAGCGGCTCGATGAGGTCGCGGGCGCGCTCGGCGTCGCCCTCGTCCAGCGCCTCGACGATGTCCTGCTCGACGGCCGGGGTCAGCCCGATGGCGGCGTCCTCGGCCTCTTCCGCCGTCCTTTGCGACTCGGTTTCCGGATCGGCCATCGTCCGAGCCTCCCTTCCCGCCCCGCACGCGGGGCGTCGCCATCGGATGCGAGCGGGCAGCGGTTCGCAGGGCCTGCCCCTACAAAACAAGGCCCGTCTGGGTTCAGCGGGCCTTGTCAGTTAAGCAATGGATGGTGCGGTCGAGAAGACTCGAACTTCCACGGGGTCTCCCCCACAGCGACCTCAACGCTGCGCGTCTACCAGTTCCGCCACGACCGCGAAATCCCTTGCGGCACACCACCGGGTGCCGCCATATAGGCGCGGGAATACCAAATCCTTTCGCATCAATCAAGCGCCGTGGCATGGCCTTCGGCGTTTTGACCGACGGCAAGGAAATCATGGACGACGCGACTCTCGACTGGCGCACCGACGGCGCTCCCGTTTCCTATCCCGAAGCGGTGGCCTTCATGGAGGAGCGCGTCGAGACCATCCGCGCCGGTCTGGCGCCCGAAACGGTATGGCTTCTGGAGCACCCGCCGCTCTATACCGCCGGCACCAGCGCCGATGCCGCCGACCTCATCGATGCCCACCGTTTCCCGGTCTACGCCAGCGGGCGGGGCGGCCAGTACACCTACCACGGCCCCGGCCAGCGGGTGGGCTATGTGATGCTCGATTTGAACCGGCGTGGCCGCGACGTGCGCGTCTATGTGCGCAATCTCGAGGAATGGCTGATCCGCACGCTGGGCCGCTTCGGCATCACCGGCGAGCGGCGCGAGGGGCGGGTCGGCATCTGGGTGGCGCATAACGGCACCGAGGAGAAGATCGCCGCCATCGGCGTGCGCATCCGCCGCTGGGTGACCTTCCACGGCGTGGCGCTGAACGTGGCGCCCGATTTGTCGCATTTTACCGGCATCGTGCCCTGCGGCATCTCGACCTATGGCGTCACCTCGCTAAAGGCCCTCGGCATCGAGGTCTCGATGGCCGAGATCGACGCCGCGCTGAAAGCCGCCTTCAACGAGGTGTTTGCCGCCACCCCGCCGATCCTGTAGGAATCGGCAGGCAAAAAGCCCATCCCGGCGGCGCCGGAGGCACCAACACCAACAGGGGGAACCGACCCGTGCGTATCGTCGACATCCGCGAGAAGACCGGCACGCTGGCCACCACCATGCGCAACGCCTTCATCGACTTCAGCCAGATGACGGTGAGCCTGGTCGCCGTCGTCACCGATGTCATCAGGGACGGCCATCCGGTGGTCGGCTACGGCTTCAACGCCAACGGCCGCTATGCCCAGGGCGGCATCCTGCGCGAGCGGCTGATCCCGCGCATCCTGAAGGCCGATCCCAAGACGCTGCTCGACGCCGACGGCGCCAACATCGACCCCTTCAAGGTGTTCGCCGCCATGATGACCAACGAAAAGCCGGGCGGCCACGGCGACCGCGCGGTGGCGGTGGCGGCGCTCGACATGGCGGTGTGGGACGCGACGGCCAAGATCGCCGGGGTGCCCCTGTGGAAGCTGCTGGCCGAACGCTTCAACAAGGGCCAAGCCGACGACAAGGTGCTGGTCTATCCGGGCGGCGGCTATTACTACCCCGACGGCAACATGCAAAAGCTGAAAGACGAGATGCAGAGCTATCTCGACGACGGCTATACCGTGGTCAAGATGAAGATCGGCGCGGCCGATCTCGCCACCGATATTGCGCGCATCGAGGCGGTGATCGAGGTCGTTGGCGAGGGCAGCCGGCTGGCGGTCGACGCCAACGGCAAGTTCGATCTCGAAACCGCGCTGGCCTACGGCAAGGCCATGACCCCCTACGGGCTTTTCTGGTACGAGGAAGCGGGCGATCCGCTGGATTACGCCCTGCAGGCCAAGCTGGCCAAGCACTATTCCGGGCCGTTCGCGACCGGCGAGAACCTGTTCTCGCACCAGGACATCCGCAACCTGCTGCGCTATGGCGCGCTCGACCCCAAGAAGGACTGGATCATGCCCGACCCGGCGCTGGCCATGGGCCTGACCGAGGGCCTGCGCATCATCGAGGCGGCGGAAAAAGAAGGCTGGCCGCGCCGGCGCATCGTGCTGCACGGCGGCACCCAGTTGGCCCTTTCGATGGCGGCCGGCCTGCAACTGGGCGGCACCGAAACCTACCCTTTGATGTTCCAGCCCTACGGCGGCTTCGCCGACGGCGTGCCGGTGGATGCCGGCTACGTCGCCCTGCCCGACGCCCCGGGCCTCGGCATCGAGATGAAGGCCAAGCTTTTCGCGGTGATGAAGACGCTGGCCGACTGATCGGAAGAAGGAATCACCACAGAGGACACTGAGAACACCGAGGCGACACGGAGAAGAAGAATGAAAAAGTTGCGCGGGCTATGCCCGTGCGTTCGCCTTCCTCTGTGAACCTCGGTGTTCTCGGTGTTCTCAGTGGTTCACCTTAACAGTCTTCCCAAACGCAACCGGCGCCCTTGAGGGGGCGCCGGCAAGTGAGCTTGGGCGGGATGCTGTCAGGCCGCGGTTTTGCAGAAGTACCAGTCGGTGTACTCGTAGCCCTTCTTGGCCCTGGCTTCGGCGTCGGCCGCGGTGCGCGGCGGCGGCACGATGGCCATGTCGCCCGGCTTCCAGGATTCCGGGGTGGCGACGCCCTTGGCGTCCGAGGTCTGCAAGGCCGTGACCAGGCGCAGGAATTCGGCCACCGAGCGGCCGTTGGTCATCGGATAGTAGACCATGGCGCGCAGGATGCCTTCGGGGTCGATGACGAAGGTGGCGCGTACCGCCGAGGTGTCGCCGGCTTCCGGGTGGATCATGCCATAGGCCTTGGCCACCTTCATGGAAAGGTCGTCGATGACCGGGAACGGAATCTCGACGCCGAACTTTTCCTTGATGTTGCGGGTCCAGGCCAGGTGCGAGAACAGGCTGTCGATGGAAAGCCCCAGCAGGTCGCAGCCAATGGCCTGGAAATCCTTGTGGGCCTTGGCGAAGGCCATGAATTCGGTGGTGCAGACGGGCGTGAAGTCGGCCGGGTGCGAGAACAGGATCAGCCAGCGGCCCCTGTAGTCGCCCAGGCTCTTGGGTCCGTGGGTGGTGTTGGCGGTGAACTGGGGTGCCGGCTCGTTCAGCCGCGGCAAGCCATAAACCTGATTTTGCGAGTCCATCTCTGTCTTCTCCGAAAGGATCATTGTTTAGAACGCTTCCAATATACACTCGCATTCGGAAGACGCAAGATAATTTCCGTACTTTTTTTCCGGTCTCTTGCCGCCCCGCCACCCGCGCGCGCCCATTGACAGGTATCCCGCGCAGGCGCATCAACACGCCCACCCACGCCGCGAAGTCCGGCGTGTTTTGCGGATTTTCCCATGTCCTGCTGCGATCTTGCCGCCCATCGGCGCCTGGAATTCGGCCTTGCGCTGATGGCGGGGGGCGACCCGATGGCGGCCGTTTCGGTTTTCGAACAGGCCCTGGAACTGGCCCCCGAATGGCCGGAAGCGCGCTTCGCCCTGGCCGACGCCCTGCACGCCGCCGGGCGGCGCGACGATGCGGTGGCGGCCTATGCCGCCTATCTGGCCCGCGATGCCGCCGACGTCATGGGCGCAGCCATCCGCCTGGCCCTGTTGGGCGCCGCGCCGCAGCCCGAACAGTTGCCCCCGGCCTATGTGAAGACGCTGTTCGACCAGTACGCGCCGCGCTTCGAGGAGTCGCTGATCGGCCAATTGGCCTATCAGGCGCCCTTCCAGTTGCGCGCCGCGCTCGACGCCGTCGCCCCCGTCACCGCGCCCGAGGGCCGGGTGCTCGACCTCGGCTGCGGCACCGGCCTGGCCGGCGAGGCGCTGCGCCATCGCGCCGCCTGGCTCGAAGGGGTGGATCTGTCGCCCGCCATGGTCGAGCAGGCCCGGCGCAAGGGAATTTACGACCGCCTGGAGATCGGCGACGCCGTGGCGGCACTGATGGGGGCCAAGGATCGCTTCGACAGCGTCGTCGCCGCCGATGTGATGATCTACTTCGGCAACTTGGCACCTCTGCTGGCGGCGGTGCGCCGCGCCCTGGTGCCCGGCGGCTGCTTTGCCTTTTCCGCCCAGAAGGCGGCGGGCGACGGCTTCGTGCTGGGGGGCGATCACCGCTATTCCCATTCGGCCCCCTACCTGCGGGCCGCCGCCGAGGCTGCCGGTTTCGTCGTGGAACGGCTGGAGGAGGCGGTATCGCGCACCGAGGCGGGCACCGGCGTCCCCGGCTTCATCGTGGTCCTGCGCGACCGGCCCGAGCCCGCTGTCACGGCGGCCGGCGCCGTCGATTCCGCCAATATGTCCGCCACCGGCCTTTCCGGCACCCCGCCGGCGCGGCCCCATTGAGGCAGGCGCCATGGCCGCACGGTGGACCGGCGCATTGCTCGTTATGCTCTCCCTCCTCGGAACGGCTGCGGCCGAGGAAACGGTCCGCTTTCCTTCCCTCGACGCCGATCTCACCGGCGGCGCGCCAACCGAGCTTTCGGCCGTGCTGTTCCGCCCGGCCGGCGCCGGTCCCTTTCCGGCGGTCGTCATGCTGCACGGCTGCGGCGGCATGTGGACATCCAGCGGAAAACTCGGGACCCGCGACCGCGACTGGGCCGATCGTCTGGCCGCCGCCGACTTCACCGCCCTGCTGGTCGACAGCCTGACGCCGCGCGGGCTGGGTTCGCTGTGCAGAATGAAGGAACGCCCGATCTCGCCCAGCCGCGAGCGGGCCCGCGACGCCCACGGTGCCCTGGCTTGGCTGGCCCAGCAAAGCTGGGCGCGGGCTGACAGGATCGCCGTGATCGGCTGGTCGAACGGCGGCAGCACGGTGCTATCCACCGTGGACCGGGCCGCCCCAGGACGGCCGATGAAATCCGGTCCCGATTTCCGCCTCGCCGTCGCCTTCTATCCGGGGTGCAGCACGTCGGCCCGATCAAGCCGCTGGCGGAACCGCCTGCCGCTCACCGTGCTGATCGGCGAAGCCGACGATTGGACGCCCGCCGCCCCCTGCCGCGATTTGGCCGCCCGCGCCGCCAAAAGGGCCAAACCGGGCAACGCCCTGCTCGACCTCGTCGTCTATCCGGGGGCCTACCACGATTTCGATCATCCGAAGCTGACGTTGCGCCTGCACGCGGGATTGTCCGCCACCGCCGACGGCAGCGGCAACGCCCACACCGGTACCGACCCGGCGGCGCGCGCCGATGCCATCGCCCGGGTGATGGCGCTGCTGGCGCCGCTCAAGACCGAGTGACGCGGCTCTTGGACTACATGTCGAAACGGCCGTGGGATTCCGGCTGGTACTGAACCTTGGTGACCGTGAGGCTCTTTTCGCTGCCGTCGGACCCGACGTAGATGATGGATTCCCCCTCCTCCAGGCCCAGCAACGCGGCGCCCACCGAAGACAGCACCGAAATCCGCCCCGCCGCCCCATCCTCCTCGGCCGGGAAGACCAGGGTGACAACGCGCTTCTCGCCGGTTTGATCGTCAAGGAACTTGATCCGGGAATTCATCGTCACCACGCCGCGGCCAATCTTGCCCGGGGCCACCACCTTGGCGCGGTTCAAGCCGTCCATCAGGGCGGCACCCATTTCCGGATGCGTCTTCAGCACCGCCGAGGCCAAGGCCGAAAGGCGCGCGTGATCGTTCCGGGTGACGACAATTCGAGGCTGTCTGCTGGGCATGGACCATCCTCCGTTCCCGTGCATTGCGTCGGGGCATTCCCCGCCCCGCTTGGGATCGATGCCATTCCTCGCCCCGAACCGCCCCGCCGCCGCCCCACCGCGGCACGCCGGCCGGCCGGGGCTAGAGGCCCACTTTGAGGCGCTCCCGGGGGGACAGCGGACAGGAATGAGGATCGTCGGTACGCATGGTTTAGAAGTTGGGACGCCGAAGAGTGGTGTCAACGGCCAAACCGACGGGGGAAACTCTTACAACGCTTTCCAACTGTCGAGTTCCGCCACGGACGACGACGAAACGCCGCAACGGACTCGCGCGGGCCGACCACGGCATGCTCTACTTGCCCCGGGGAGGAGGCCGCCATGTCCTTCGATTTCGACGCCTATATTCCGGGGTTCCGCGAGGCCCTGCCCTTTCTCGATGGGATCGCGACGCCGTGGGACGTCACGTCTCGCCTGGGCGACCTGCTTTACGCGCGGATCGACCGGCTGGATCGCGCCCAGTACCGATTCGACGAAGCGGGCATTTGCATTCACCGCCGCGCGCTGATCGAAGCGGGCGCCGTGATAAAGCCCCCAACCCTGATCGAGGAGGGCGCCTTCGTCGCCGCCCACGCCTATCTGCGCGGCGGCACGCTGATTTGCGCGGGGGTGCGGATCGGTCCCGGCTGCGAGGTCAAGGCCAGCCTTATCATGGCCGGCAGCACCCTCGCCCACTTCAACTTCGTCGGCGATTCCCTCATCGGACGGGACGTGAACCTGGAAGCCGGCGCCGTCATCGCCAACCATTTCAACGAACGCCCGGACAAGATCATCGCGGTGGCCGACCGGGGGCGCGTGATCTCCACCGGCACGACCAGGTTCGGCGCGGTGGTGGGCGACGGTTCGGCCATCGGCGCCAACGCCGTCCTGTCGCCGGGCTCGCTGCTCCCGCCGCGGACGGTCGTCGGGCGGCTTCAACTCGTTTTACCGGTGGGGACGTAAGGCGCCCTATACCGTCGGCAACTGGCGGAAGCCGGGTGTTGGCGGCGAGACGGCATTGTCGGTGAGGATATTGTCCACCCAGGCGGCCGGCGGGCCCTCGCGGCAGGTGGCGAGCATGTCCTCGACCTGGCCGGCCGGGCCCGAGAACAGCGCCTCGACGGTGCCATCCGCGCGGTTGCGCACCCAGCCGGAAAGGCCGCGCCGGGTCGCCTCCTGCACCGTCCACGAGCGGTACCACACGCCCTGGACGCGGCCGCGGATGATGGCATGCACGGTCTTCGTCCGGGTCTCCGGCTTGCCCATCGCCTTCCCCTAGCCGCCCAGCCGGGCGATGAAGTAGCCGGCCACCACGGCGGTGCCGATGACGCCGGCGACGTTGGGGCCCATGGCGTGCATCAGAAGGAAATTGTGGGGATCGGCCTTCTGCCCCTCGACCTGCGAGACGCGGGCCGCCATCGGCACCGCCGACACGCCGGCCGAGCCGATCAGCGGATTGATGGGGTTCTTGCGGAAAAACAGGTTCATCAGCTTGGCCATCAGCACGCCGCCGGCGGTCGACACCGCGAAAGCGACGACGCCCAGGGCCAGGATCTTGAGCGTTTCGGCGTGCAGGAAACGCTCTCCGGTCATGGTGATGCCGACGGAAGAGCCGAGGAAGATGGTCACCACGTTGATGATCTCGTTCTGCGCCGCCTGGCTGAGCCGCTCGGTGACGCCGCACTCGCGCAGGAAGTTGCCGAACATCAGCATGGCGATGAGGGCCGAGGCGGCCGGCACCAGCAGCACGCAGGCGATGGTGACGATCAGCACGAACACCAGCTTTTCCACCTTCGACACCTTGCGCAGCGAGTGCATGCGGATGCGCCGCTCGTTCTGCGTGGTGAGCAGGCGCATGATCGGCGGCTGGATGACCGGCACCAGGGCCATATAGGAATAGGCCGCCACCGCGATGGGCCCCAGCAGGTGGGGTGCCATCTTGTTGGCGAGGAAGATGGAGGTCGGCCCGTCGGCGCCGCCGATGATCCCGATCGAGGCCGCCTCGGAGGCATCGAAGCCCAGCATCAGGGCGCCCGCGAAGGTGGCGAAAACGCCAAGCTGCGCCGCCGCCCCCAGCAGCAGGGTGCGCGGGTTGGCGATCAGCGGCCCGAAATCGGTCAGCGCGCCGACGCCGAGAAAGATCAGCGGCGGAAAGATTTCAAGGGTGATCCCTTGCGAGATGTAATAGTAGAGGCCGCCCGGATGGTCGCCGACCGGCGCATTCAGCACGCCCTCGGTCGGCAGGTTGGCCAACAGCGCGCCAAAGGCGATGGGCACCAGCAGCAGCGGCTCGAACTTGCGGAAGACGCCGAGGTACAGCAGCGCCGCCACGACGCCCCACATCACCGCCATCCGCCAGGTGACGCTGGCGACGGCGGTCAATTGCAGGAGATCGCCGAGCGCGTCCATGCGCCTTCTTTCCCTCCCCGCCCTAGGCCAGAGTGACCAGCACCTGGCCCTCCTCGATCACCGTCCCCGCCTCCACCGCGATGGCGGTGACGGTTCCGGCCCGGGGCGCGGTGATGGCGGTGTTCATCTTCATCGCCTCGACGATCAGCAGCTGTTCGCCGGCGGCGACGGCCTGGCCGATCGTGGCCTGGATCGACACCACGGTGCCGGCCAGCTGGCTGACCACGCTCATCGCCTCGCCGGCGTGGGCGGCGGCGGGGCGGACGGCGTGGGCTGCGGCGGGAGGAAGCGCGTGAGGGGCGGCGGCACCGGACCCGTCCAACACCTCCACCGTCACGTCGTAGGTCTTGCCCTCCACGGTGATGCGCAATCTTTTCATGATCCGTCCGTCCGCTCGTGCAAGGAACCGCCGAGCGCCGGCCGGCGGTGGGATTGCGGGTAGCGCGCCGACGACGCCCAGCCCGGAACGCGGTGCGCCGGAGCCGCGATGCCGGCGATCCGGTGGCCTTCGCCCAGCGTCGCCTCGACGGCGGCGGCGATGGCGACCAGGTGATGGGCGGGAATGCCCTCCGCGGCAACGGCGGCCGGGCGCGAACGGCCGAGGCCATGGCCGAAAGCGACGAGGCGGCCGAGCGCGGCGGTCAACGCCCACAGCAGGACCAGCGCTCCCAGAACGATGGTGCAGCCGGTGGCAACGATCTTGAGGTCGGCAAGGATACTCACAGCGGGATGTTCCCGTGCTTCTTGGGCGGCCGCGTTTCGCGCTTCGACAGCAGCACACGCAACGCCAACGCCACCCGCAGCCGGGTCTGGGCCGGCTCGATGACGTCGGTTACGAAGCCCTTGGCGGCCGAGTGGTAGGGCGAGGCGAACCGCCGCCGGTAGTCGGCCGCCAGCTGGGCGGCCAGCTCGTCGGGGGATTCGGCGGTCTCCAGCTCGCGGCGATGCAGGATGCGGATGGCCCCTTCCGCCCCCATCACGGCGATCTCGGCGGTCGGCCAGGCCAGCACCATGTCGGCGCCCATGTCCTGGCTGCACATGGCCAGATAGGCGCCGCCATAGGCCTTGCGCATGATGACGGTGATCTTGGGCACCGTCGAGGCGCCATAGGCGAACAGCATCTTGGCGCCGTGGCGGATGATGCCGCCGCGCTCCTGCGGGATGCCCGGCAGGAAGCCCGGCACGTCGACCAGCGTGACCAGCGGGATGTTGAAGACGTTGCAGGTGCGGATGAAGCGGGCGCCCTTGTCGGAAGCGTCGATGTCGAGCGTGCCGGCCTTGACCATCGGCTGGTTGGCGACGATGCCGACCACGCAGCCCTCGATGCGCGCGAAGCCGACCACCAGGTTGGCAGCGAATCCTTCCTGTACCTCGAGGAACGAGCCGGCGTCGACCAGACGGCCGATCACCGCCTTGACGTCGAAGGGCTGCTTGGCGTCCTCGGGCACCAGGCCGTTCATGCCGGCATCGTCGGCACCCGACATCGCGTCGGCCAGATGGTGCGGCGGCTCGGCCATGTTGTTGGCCGGCAGGTAGGAAAGCAGCCGCCGCACGATGGCGATGGCGTCGGCGTCATCCTCGGCGACAAAATGAATGTTGCCGCTGACCGTGGCGTGGCTTTCGGCGCTGCCGATCTCGGCCATGGTGGCGGAATGGCCGGTCACCGCCTTGATCACGTCGGGCCCGCAGATGAACATGTGGGCGTGGGCGCGCAGCATGATGATGAAGTCCATCAAGGCCGGCGAATAGGCGGCGCCGCCGGCGCACGGCCCGGCGATGACGGCGATCTGCGGCACCACGCCGGACAGGCGGACGTTGCGATAGAACACCTGCCCGTAGCCGGAAAGGGAATCGACCCCTTCCTGAATGCGGGCGCCGCCGGAATCGTTGAAGCCGACCAGCGGAACGCCGGCCCGTTCGGCGTAGTCCATCATGGCGCAGATCTTGCCGGCATGGGTCTTGCCGAGCGAGCCGCCGGCCACCGTGAAATCCTGGCTGAAGGCGGCGGCCGGCCGGCCGTCGACATAGCCGACGCCGGTGACCACGCCGTCGCCGCCCATGGCCTTGCCGTTGGCGGCGGAAGGCTGGGCGCCGTTATGGGCGTGCAGCCCGAATTCCTGGAAGGTGCCGGCGGAAAACAGGCCCAACAGCCGGTCGCGCGCCGTCATCAGGCCGCGCTCGCGCCGGCCCGCCGCCTTGTCGAGGCCGCCTCCGGCCTCGGCCGTCACGCGGCGTTCCGTCAGTTGATCCAGCAGATCCTTCGAGACCGCCATCGCCCCCACGCCAGCCTGTCTGCCCGCCGCGTCCGGCCCCTTTCCCAAGCCGGCCGGCCCCGCGAAACCGGCGCAGTATGGCAAGAACCGCGGCGGGATGCCAGCGGTTGGTGGGCGGCAGACAAGCCGAAGGCGGCCGCCCCGTCCGGGGAAAGCCGCCTCCGGCCCTCGTCGCGAACGAGCGCTTACTTCTTGAGCATCGCCCAGTCGGGCATGACCCCGGCCTCGACCCCGAAGGCAATGCCCATCAGGGTATAGGCCATCACCAGGATCAGGACGATCGACACCAGGTTGATGTAGGAGCCGGCCTTGGCCATCTCCCCGACGGTCAATTGACCCGAGGCGAAAACCATCGCATTGGGAGGCGTCGCCACCGGCAGCATGAAGACGAAACTGGCCGCCAGAGCCGTGGGAATGGCCAGGTACAGCGGATTTTCGCCAAGACTGACGGCCAGGGCCGCGGTCAGCGGCAGGAAGGCGGCGGCCGTCGCCGTGTTGCTGGTGAAGTGGCTGATCGTCATCACGGCCAGGACGACGATCACCACCATCACCCAGGACGGCCAGTCGGCCGCCATGCTCATGGACTCGGCAATCCACTTGGACAGGCCGGTATCGAGGATGGCGGCGCCCAGGCTGAGACCGCCGCCGAACAGCAAAAGAATGCCCCAGGGCAGGCCTTGCGTCGCCTTCCAGTCAAGCAGGAACACCTTCTTTCGCGCATCGACCGGGATGATGAAGATGGCAAGCGCCGCGAAAATGGCGATTTCCGTATCGCCCAGGCGCAACTTCGGGAACCAGCCGTTGATGATCGGCTGGAACGTCCACAACAACGCCGTGATCAAGAAGATGACGGCAATCATGCCCTCGCCCCGCGAGATCGGCCCCAACTTGTCGATCTCCGAGCGAATGATGTCGGCGGCGCCCGGCATCTTGATGCTGTGCACGGGATACGCCACCCGGGTGAGGATGAACCACGTCGCCACCATGAGGATGATTTCCATCGGCACGGCCATGACCATCCAGTCGGCGAAACCGATCTGGACCTTGTACGTCTGCGAGAAATAGCCGGCGAGCAAGGCGTTTGGCGGCGTGCCGATCAGCGTGCCGACGCCGCCGATGCTGGCGGCGTAGGCGATGCCGAGCAGCAGGGACGAGGAGAAGGCCTTGCCGTGATCACCACCGCCCTGCTTGGCGGCGTTCTCGTTGAAGAGCGCGATCACCGACAGGCCAATGGGCAGCATCATCGCCGCGGTCGCCGTGTTGCTGACCCACATCGACAGGAAGGCGGTGGCCCCCATGAAGCCGCCGACCAGCGCCGTCGGATTGGTCCCCACCCAGCGAATGATGTTCAGCGCCATCCGTCGCTGCAGGTTCCAGCGCTCCATGGCCAGCGCCAGGATGAAGCCGCCGAAGAACATGAAAATCAGCGGATTGGCATAGGGAGCCGAGGCCGCCGTGATCGACTTGATGCCGAACAGCGGCAAGAGAGCCAGCGGCAGCAGGGACGTCGCCGGAATCGGAATGGTTTCGAGAACCCACCAGATCGCCATCAGGATGCCGACGGCGGCAGTCGCCCACGCCTTCGGCGGCATGCCGGCCGGCGGGTCCATGGCCAGCATTCCCACGAAGACGACCAATCCCACCAGAAGACCCATGGTGCGGGGCGTCGGCGAGAATCGGCGGTCGACCTTGGGGGCGGCGGCCATCACGGCATCGCGATCCGACCCTAGCATTTTATTCATGTTGGTTTTCCCTTCCTCCACTCGCGGGTGAGAAGCGG
This sequence comes from Shumkonia mesophila, assembly GCF_026163695.1. Lineage (NCBI taxonomy): Bacteria > Pseudomonadati > Pseudomonadota > Alphaproteobacteria > Rhodospirillales > Shumkoniaceae > Shumkonia > Shumkonia mesophila. Next base: position 62,392 of record NZ_JAOTID010000004.1, read on the forward strand.
GCGTTCGGAATCTTGGGATTCCATGCCCGTCAATCCTGCCGGAACGGAATGGCTGTTCTTGGACATGATTTTTCTTGGGGAAATCGGTCCTGTTGTTTCAGGCATACCCGTCGGCGGCGTCGCCGGCATCGCCGGCCGCCTCGGGATAGGAAGAGTCTGGGGTCGCGTCGCCGTGTGCCCGGTGGGGATGGTCGTCATCCCTATGATTACCCCGGGCCGTCAGCACGTCGTCCGTGCCCATGGGGGTTCCTCCGATTCTTCTTCTTTATGGTATTTTGAGTACCCGTTTTCCTTGCGCGCCACAAATTCCGAATCCGCGCGCCAGTCATGCCGGGAACGCAGGGCTGGAAGCCGCGGAAATCCGCCACGGGCCGCACGAGACATAACTACTGGTAGAAATTCATTGGACAAAATAAAGCCCCGGATGCGGCAGTCGCCGCACCCGGGGCCCAATTCCTTAGGAAAACCGAGTCGGTCAGGCCTTGAACGTGACCCGCACCTCGCCCAGACCGGCAAACCGGCCAACCGCCGAGGAGCCCACGCTCATGGGCGTGGGAGCGGTCGCGCTGCCGGTCGAAATCAGGTCGCCGGCGGCCAGACCGTGGCCGCGCTTGGACAGGTTGTTGGCGGTCCACAGGACGACGTCGATGGGATCGACGCGAGCCTCGCCTTCCAGACCCTTGGCGGCCAGCTTGCCGTCGATCAACAACTCGATGCCCACCGTCTTGAAATCGACATCGCGCCAGTTTTTCACCGCCGGTCCCACGACATAGGCGGCGAAGCCGCCGTCGTCGGCGATCATGCTCAGCGGATCGGGCTTCGGCGGCGCCACGCGGTTGTCGGCCACCTCGAAGCACAGCAGGATGGTCTCGGTGGCGGCCACGATGTCGGCCCGGCTGTAGGCCTCGTTGCGGGGCGGCAGTGCCGCCTTCAGGCGTACCGCGAATTCCGGCTCGACCTTGGGGCCGGCATAGCTGCCGGCGGCGATGGTGGCGCCGTCCCGATGAACGCATTCGCCGAAAATGCGGCCGGGAACCGGCTCGTCGACGCCAAACTTCTTCATGGTCTCCGGCGCGCTCATGCCCAGCTTCCAGCCGGCCACCGTCAGGCCAAGCCCGCGGGCCATGGCGTCCTGAATGGCATAGGCCTCGGCCCGGCTGGTCGGCCGGCAATCCTCGGGCAGCCCGGGCAGCTGTTTGTGATTTTTCCACGCATCGACGAGCAGGGCCGATGCCCGAGCGATCTTGTCCGAATTCATGGATGTCTCCCACTAGCGGCAAAAAAAGTTCAGGCGGTGTCCGGCGTTTATACACCATCTGGCGGCGGATGCACGCGGGTTGCCGGCCCCCGGAGCCTCAGCGGACCAGGTCGAAAAAGCGGGCGGCGGCCTGGATCTCGCGATGCAGGGCCTGGCGGCGGACCGCCGCCTCGGCGTCCTCACCCCAGCGCTCGGCCTGGAACAGTTCGTCCACCATGGCGGCGGCGAACGCTTCCTCGGCATCCACGCAGCCGGCCGCCAGCGCCAGGGCGATGACGAACGAACCGGTGGCCGCCGCGGCACTGGCCAGGGCGGCGACTTCCATGTCGTCGAAGGGCTCGATCGCCGCCTGCAGGGCCCGTCTGGTGGCTGGTGGCTGGGCGATGGGCATGATCCCCTTGGTGACGATGAAGGAGGCGCCGCAGGCCGCATTCGTCCACTCGAGCAGCGGCCGCCAGGCCGCCTCCTGGCGGGCCGCCAGATCGGCCGGCGATTCGGTGCGGTAGCACACGAGGTCGGTGCCGACATAGGCCAGCAGGCGATCGACGACAGCCTGGCGATCCGGCCGCACCAGATCGATGGCGGCGACCGCCAGGCGGGCCAGCGGCATGGTGTCGGGCCGCACGGTCTTTTCCTGGGCCGCCCACTCCCCGGCAATGGCCATCGCCAGATCGTGGGTCGGAACCACCAGACGGGCGCCGTCCGGCGTCTTGACGATCCGCCCGTCCAGCGTGATGGCGAAGCCATCCTCGACGGCCCTGGCGTCGACCGCCGCATAGAACCGCTTGACCGCCCAGTTCACGAAGCGCCTCCCCTACTTCCTGCCGCCGCCGAACAGGTTTTCGATGGCGTTGCCGATGCCTTCGAGCGGCCCCGCGCCCGCGCCGGACTTGCCGGACACTTCGGCGGGAAGGACGTTGCCCAGCGCCGTCTGGCAGGGATGGGGGTCCCTGGACGTACGGTCGAGCAGGGCCTGACCCAGCACCGACAGTCCGCCGGTCGCCAGCGCGGCACCGACCGAGGCCGCCGTCCTCGCCGCCCCTTCGCTGTCGACGCCGATGGTGGGCTCGGCCAGCCGGCCGCTGATCCGCACCAGACCGGCCAGCGAGCTGCCGACATTGATGCCCAGCCCTTCCCGCGCCTCGGGCTTGACCGTGAAATCCAGCCGCTCGGTCCGAAGATCGACGGCCCCGCTGCCGACGATGTTCACGCTGTCGGTCTCGATGGCGACGCCGTTTTGCGCGCCGGCGATGCCGTCCTTCACCTGGAAATGGGCGACGGCGCAGGAAAGCGGCGTGTACTCGGCCCGTTTGGCCAGCGGGTTCAGGGCGTCGAGGAGCTGCATGGCCACGTCGGCGCCGGCCAGTTCGAGCGCCTGGCGGCGGACGCGGCCATCACCCATGCGGACCGTCACTTCGCCATCCAGGCCGGCCATGAGGTCGCGGATCGACGCCCCGTCGCCCCTAAGGCGAACGTCGAGGTCGGTCGAGCCGCCTTGCAGAAAGCCCGACACCCCCAGTTTCTCCAGCAACGCGGCCGTTTCCACGCCCTGGCCGGCCAGTCCAAGATCGAGGACCGGCACCTTCCCGGCGGCGTCAAGCGCAACGGCCCCTTTCAGGGTTCCTCCGGACACCGTCGTCTGCAACGGCTCGATCCGCAGCCGCCCCTTTTCCAGCCGCAGGTCGAACGTCGTCCTGGCCAGTTCGGCGCCTCCGGGCAGCACGATTTCGTCGGCCTTGAGCGACGCCTTCACATCGATGGCCCTGAGTCCGTCGAGCGGCAAGGGATCGTCCGGGAAAAGCCGGCCGGATTCCGCGCCGCCGGCCGCTCCCCGCGCGGGAGCCGCCGGTGCCGGCGATGCCGGCATGGCGGACTTGAGGCCCGCCAGGTCGAGCTTGCGCGAGGTCAGCTCGGCGGTCACCGCCGGGCGGCCGCCGACAGCCGTCTCGAAGGCGACGCGGCCGGCCAGGTCGCTGCCACCCAGAGTCGCCTGGATCGCCTCGAGGGCATGGCCACGCCCGGAAGGAAGCAGCCGCGCGTTCAACGAGAAGGGAGCCGCCGGAGCCGATATGCCGGCCAGCGCCGGCAGCGACTGGGCGGCGTCCCGCAGGGTCGCGGCCACGTCCTTGATTCTGGCCGCCACGGCGACATCCAGGCCCGAGGTCGGGTTCGCCAGCGCGATCGCGCCGTCGGCCGAAACCTCGCCGCCGAAGGCCGAGGCCTTGACGGCGACGGGATAGGAACCGGCGCCGTCGAGAAGCCTGTCGAGCGAGCCGACCTTGCCCTCGATCGCCATCGGCGCGCCGCCGATCCGGCCGCGCCCGTCGACCGAGATCGGTTCGTTCCGTCCTTCGGTCGCCAGCCGCAATTCCTCGATGGCGGCCTCGGCGTCCGTTCCCTTGGCGTCGCGATAGGTCAGCTTCGCGTTCCGCAGGACCACTTCCTTGACCAACGGCACGGCGGCCGGCTTTCCGCCCTCCGTCGCCGGTTCCTGGGCGGACGCGACCGTTTCGAAGCGCCAGTTGGCGCGGCCCTGGCCGTCCACCTCGAGCAGGGCGTCGACGCCGTCGAGTTCGAGGCGGGTCAGCCGCACCTCTCCCGACAGCAGCGGCCAGAGCTCCACCTCGGCGGCCAGCCGCTCGGCCGTCACCATCTGCGGGCGCGAGCCCCAGGGCGCGTTCGCCAGCGAGACCCCTTCGACCACCAGGCTGGGAGCGAGGGAAATGCCGAGTTCGAGGTCGCCCGCGATGGTCAGCTTGCGGCCGATGGCCTTCTCCACCTCGGCGGCGACGGTCCCGCGATAGGCGTTGACGTCGAGCGACTTGAGAATGGCGACGCCGGCGACGATGACGCCGACCACCACGACGACGAGGGCGAAGGCGATGCGCGATTTGCGTTTCATGGGATGCCTACCTCGATGAGGCGCGCCAGGGTCCCAGGCAGGTCGGCGAAATCGTCGATGATGGCGTGGGCGCCGGCGGCCCTGAGTTCGCCCACCTCATGGTATCCCCACGACACGCCGACCGCATAGGTCCCGGCGTTGCGAGCCATCCGGATGTCATAGGTGGTGTCGCCGATCATGGCGGTAAAGGCGGGCGTGGCGCCGGTTTCGGCCATCGCCTTCATCAGCATTTCGGGATTGGGCTTGCCGGCCGACACGTCGGAGGTCTGCAGGGTGACGAAACGCTGGGCCAGATCGTGCCCCTTCAGGGCCAGATCCAGGCCGCGGCGCGATTTGCCGGTGGCGACGCCCAGCAGCCATCCGCCCTGGTCGAGATCGTCCAGTACCGTCAGCGCGCCGGGAAACAGGGGCTCGCTCAAACGACCTTCTTCGCGCATGCGGCCCCATTCGGTCGAATAGCTGGCGCGCAGCGATTCCCAGCGTTCCGGAGGCTCGTCCGGCGCCAGACCGGCGATCACCTCGGCCAGCGGCAGGCCCACCATTCTCAATGCCGCCGCCCGTTCGGGCGGCATCAGGCCGTGGCTTTGCCAGGCATGCCCCATGGCGGAAACGATGCTGTTCTGGCTGTCGATCAGGGTGCCGTCCACGTCGAAAACGGCCAAACGCAGGGAAGCGGCGCGGGAAGACGGGGCGGTCTGGTGCATGGATGGAAAATCCCGGGGCGCTTTGAGAAAACGACGGTCGGTCGCACGGCCCCTCATTTCGCATCGCCGGCTCCTGTGTGCAAGCCCTGGATGGCGCCATGCGTTCCACTGTTGGAACGGAGTTTTGATATTCGCGTCAAAGTCCTTGACGGGGGGGCGGCTGACGGCTCAAGTTTGTCTCAATCGCCCGCTTTCAATGAACAAGAACGTCCGTCAAGGAACGCGTGCAACCAATCAGCAAGGGGAGAACCATGCGTACATCATCGCTTCTCAAGTCGCTCACTCTGGGAGTGGTCGCCCTTGGCTTGGCGGTTTCCTCCGCCGCCGCCAAGTATCCGGACCGTCCCATCACCCTGATCATTCCGTGGGGCGCCGGCGGCGGCACGGATGCCACGGGCCGCGCGATCGCGGCTGTTCTTCAAGAAGAACTCGGCCAGCCGGTCAACGTGGTGAACCGCACCGGAGGCCAGGGCGTGGTCGGCCATGCCGCCATCGCGCAGGCCAAGCCTGACGGCTACACGATCGGCGTCATCACCGTCGAGATCAACCAGTTGCACTGGATGGGCCTGACCGATCTGACCGGGGCCGATTCGTACGCGCCGATCGCTCTTTACAACATCGATCCCGCCGGCGTTCAGGTGAGCGCCGACTCGCCCTACAAGAACGTCGCCGACCTGCTCGCCCAGGTCAAGGCCAACCCGGGCAAGCTGAAGGGCTCTGGCACCGGCCAGGGCGGCATCTGGCACCTGGCGCTCGCCGGGATGCTGAACGCCGCCGGCGTCCAGACCAGCGCTGTTCCGTGGGTGCCCACCGACGGCGCCGCCACCTCGCTGAAGGAACTGGTCGCGGGCGGTGTCAACGTGGTCACCTGCAGCCGCGTCGAGGCGCAGTCCATGATCGACGCCGGCAAGGTCAAGGCGATCGCCCTGATGGCGCCCGAGCGCAGCAAGCTCTACCCCGACCTGCCAACGCTCAAGGAGCAGGGCGTCGACTGGTCGCTCGAGACTTGGCGCGGCATTGCCGCCCCCAAGGGCACGCCGAAGGAGATCCTGGACATCCTGGTCCCGGCGATGAAGCGGGTCACCGAGAACAAGACCTTCACCGAAGTGCTCGACAAGCGTGGTTTCGGGCGCGTCTACAAGGGTCCGGCGGACTTCACGGCGTTCCTGAAGGCCAACGACGCCTCTCTCGGCGCGACCATGAAGGCGGCCGGTCTGACGAAGTAGTTTCTCTTACGGAAGACGCCAAAGCATGCGTTTCAACGACGCGGTTTTCGGGATCATCCTGATGGTCTTCTCGGCCGTCGTGATGATCCACGCGGAAACCACCTTTCCAGGACTGCCGGGCCAAGATTTTGGCCCGGCGTTCTTTCCTGTGATCATCGGCGGCGTCCTTTTCTCGTGCGGCGCCGTCCTGACGTTCCAGGGCATCGCCAAGCGACGGACCATTCCCTTGGCGAGCCTGGGCGAATGGGTGCGTTCGCCCAGGCGCGTGGTCAATTTCGTGCTCGTCATCGGCTTGCTCGTCTTCTACGTCCTGGTCTCCGACTTTCTGGGCTTTATCCCGACATCGGTCCTGATCCTTGCCCTCCTCACGTACCGCTTCGGCAAGGGCATCGTCTTTGCCTTGTCCTCGGCCGTGATCGTCACGCTGATCATGCACACCGCCTTTTACAACGTCCTGCGAGTCCCCCTTCCGTGGGGAATCCTTCAACCCGTCGCATGGTGAACGGTCGTGGAACCCTGGCTTCAAGCTTTTGATCTGGTGGTCAATCCGTACGTTCTGTTCGTGATTGTATGTTCCGCCACGTTCGGGCTTTTCGTCGGGGCTATACCCGGTTTGACGGCAACGATGGCGACGGCCTTGCTGGTGCCGGTCACCTTCTTCATGGATCCCATTCCGGCGATCTCGGCGATCGCCACCTGTACCGCGATGGCCATCTTCGCCGGCGATATCCCCGGCGCCCTTCTGCGCATCCCGGGCACCCCGGCCTCCGCCGCCTATACCGACGAGGCCTACGCACTCACCCGCAAGGGGCAGGCCGAGAAGGCCCTCGGAACCGGGCTCATCTGCTCGATGTTGGGCGGCCTGTTCGGGGTTGTCGTGCTCGCCACGTCGGCCCCCGCCCTAGCCGACTTCGCCCTCAACTTCTCAAGTTACGAGTTCTTCTGGCTGGCCTGCCTGGGCCTGACCTGCGCCGTCGTCATCTCCAGCGAATCGGCCGTGAAGGGTGTCGTCTCGTTGTTTCTCGGCCTGTTCATTTCGACCATCGGCATGGGCGTCGTCACCGGCTATCCGCGCTTCACCATGGGGTTCACCGACCTGATGGGCGGGGTGAGCTTCATCCCTGCGATGGTGGGCATGTTCGCGATTTCCGAGGTGCTTCGCTATACCGTGCGCATGATCCCGCGGCCGGTGATCGAACAGCGTCGATTCGGCAATGTGTTCAAGGGCATCGCCGGGACCTTGCGGACCTACAAGCTCAACGTGCTGCGCGGCAGCGTTGTCGGCACGCTCGTCGGCATCCTGCCGGGAGCCGGCGGCGACATCGCCGCCTGGGTGTGCTACGGGATGAGCAAGAGGTTCTCCAAGGAGCCCGAGAAGTTCGGCACCGGCCACGTCGAGGGCCTGGTCGACGCCAGTTCGGCCAATAACGCCGCGCTTGGCGGCGCCTGGGTGCCGGCGATGGTATTCGGCATTCCCGGCGATTCCATCACCGCCATCGTCATCGGCGTGCTCTACATGAAGGACATGAACCCGGGGCCCACCGTGTTCATCGAGCGGCCGCACATGGTGAACAGCGTGTTCTTGGCCTTCTTCCTGGCCAATCTGCTGTTGTTGCCGTTGGGCTTCCTGGCGATCAGGCTGTCCAGGCAGATCCTGCGCATCCCGCACGCCGTATTGATGCCGATCATCATGCTGTTCTGCGTCGTCGGCTCGTTCGCGATCAACAACTCGTCCTTCGACGTCATGCTGATGCTGATCTTGGGCGTCATGGCCTTCATCATGGAGGAGAATGGGTTCCCGATCGCCCCCGTCATCCTTGGCATCGTGCTGGGGGTCATGGTCGAGGACAACTTCATCACCTCGATGATCAAGTCCGACGGCAGCTTCCTCACCTTCTTCGAGCGGCCGATCGCCGCCGTCCTCGGCGTCACGACGCTGCTGATCTGGTTCGTGCCGATGGGGCTCCAACTGTACCGGCGGAAGAAGACGGCGAAGGCCTAGCCCGCCGGCCTGTGCTCCCGGACCTGCTGCAACGCGGCGTCCCGCAGCATGCTGACGTCGGGTTTGCCGACGATCAGGTCGTAACCGCGAGCGAACAGTTCACCCGGCGTGTGCCCGCCGTAGGGGGTCGTTCCCAGGAACTTGCCGGCATCCTTCACCACCTTTTCGGTCCGCGCCATCAGCCGCTTGTGTTCGGGGTCATCAAACTCGGCCGGCCGCCCCAGGCTGGCCGACAGGTCAAAGGGGCCGATCAGCACCATGTCGACTCCCTCGGTGGCGGCGATCGCCTCGACGTTGCCCACGGCAGTTGCGGATTCGACCTGGCAGATGACGAAAATATTGTCCGAAGCCGTCCGCAGGTAATCCATGCCCTTGAGGCCGTAGTCCGAACCGCGGATGTCGGTATGGGCGACACCACGGACGCCGCGCGGCGGATAGCGGCAGGCCGCCACCGCCGCCTTCGCCTCTTCCCCGGTCTCTACCATGGGAATCATCACCGCCTCGGCGCCGACATCCAAGGTCTTCTTCATGACCACGGGATCGTTGCAGGGAACCCGAACAATCACCGTGGTGTCACTGGCCGAAGCGGCCCGCAGCTGGTGGGCCACCGTCATGGCATCACCCGGCCCGTGCTCGGTATCGACCAGCAGGAAGTCGTAGCCGACCATGGACAGCATCTCGGTCACCGCCGGGTCGAGCAATTCGATCCAGCAGCCGAAAACCTTGCGCCCGGCTTGCAGGCGCTGTCTCAGAATGTTCTGGCGATACATCGGTTTCTCCTGGATTACGGCCGGCACGAGGCCTAGCCGGAAAGTCCGTCGATCATGCGCCGGAAGGCGACCATGCCCGGATCGTCGAGGCCGACGCTCTTCTCGGCCCAGATGCGGGCCCGCCCCACCCGGCTCGGCTGCTCACGCAGGCGCGCCATCGTCGCGTCGACGGCGTCCCCCGCCGCCGCCAGGATGGCCGCGCCCTCCGCCAGGCCGGCCGCGGCCTTGGCCGCCGCGTCGACGGCGTCGATCACTGTCTTGTCTCCCAGTTCGGCCTTGCCGCGCGCCTTCATGGCCTCGACGGTGCCGGCCAGCAGCCCCGACATCTCGGCCAACGGCACTGTGGTTCGACCCTTGCAGGTCTTGGCGGCGCTCATCAGCGCGGTCGCCACCAGGGTGGCGTAACTCGACCCCGAGACCTTGGTGATGGCCTGCACGCACTTCATCAGCGCCATGCCCACGTCGTTGGGCAGGTCGGCCGCTCCTTCGTTGAGCGCCCGGCCGATGCGAACCATGGTGACGCCGAGGTCGCCGTCGCCGATCCTGCCGTCCAGGGCGTTCAGTTCGTCGGCCGCCGTTTCCATGCGAGCGGCGACGCGGGCCAAGCCGGCGGCCAGGCTTTGCGTGGTCAGGGCCATGATCAAACCGTCCAGAAGGCGCAGGCGGCCGGCGCCTTCAGGTATTTTTCCAACTCGTCATCCAGCTTGCAGAAGGTAAACGAGACGCCGGCCATTTCCATCGAAGTCGCGTAGCGGCCGACCAGCGGCATGACGATCGTCACGCCCAGCGCGTCGAGTCGCGCCTTGACGGTGCGATAAAGGATATAGAGCTCCTCGGGCGGCGTCGCGCCCAGGCTGTTGACCATCGGCGACACCCGATCACCCCGGACCAGCGGCCGATCGCCCAGCAGGATGTCGACCATCTCGGCGGCTATGGCGTCGGCCTTGCGCAGGGGACCGCGCCAGACGCCCGGTTCGCCGTGGATGCCCATGCCCATTTCCATCTCGTCCTCACCCAAGGTGAAGGTCGGCTTGCCGGCCTGGGGCACCGTGCAGGGCGTGAGCGCGGCACCGATGGTCCGGCAGGCGTCGGCCGCTTTCTGGGCGACGCGCGTCACACCGGCCAGATCGAGGCCCGCCTCGGCCGCCGCGCCGGCCATCTTGTACGCATAAACAATGCCGGCGACGCCGCGCCGCTTGTCGGCTTCCGCCGGTTTGGCGCTGGCCACGTCGTCGGTCAGCACCACGGTGGTCGAGGGGATGTCCTCCATCTCGGCCATGTCGCCGGCCATGTCGAAGTTCATGACGTCGCCGCCGTAGTTGCCGTAAAGACGGAGCACGCCCTTGCCGCCGTTGGCGGCGCGCATGGCCTCGACCATCTGGTCGGCCGACGGCGAGGCGAAAACATCGCCGATGGCGGCGGCGTCCAGCAGCCCCTTGCCCACGTAGCCGGTAAAGACGGGCAGATGGCCAGAGCCGCCTCCGGTGACGATGCCGACCTTGCCGGCAATCGGCGCCTCCGGCCGCTTGATGACCCGCGCCCCCTCGGATACCTGGGCGTAATACTCGGGATGGGCGGCGCACAGGCCGACCAGCATCTCGTCGACATAGGAATAGACGTCGTTGAGGATCTTCTTCATGCGGAAGCCTCCCTCATTATCCATCAGCGATCGCCCGGCCATGCTATCGCCCGGCCGGTCCCGAAGCAACGCCGCGCCAAACAGGCACTGCTGACAGGAAGGCAGGCGGCGGGCCTAGCCCTGCTTCGCCAGGCAGTCGCGGATGCGGCCCATCGCTTCGCGGATGTTCTCGATGCTGTTGGCGTAGGAGATCCGGATGTAGCCCTCGCCATGGGCGCCGAAGCTGGTGCCCGAAACCGTCGCCACGCCCGCTTCCCCGAGCAGCATGTCCTGGAGCTTGCGCGCCGGAATGCCTGTGCCCTCGATGTTGGGGAAGGCATAGAAGGCGCCGCCCGGTTCGATGCAGCGGAAGCCGGGGATGGAATTCAACTCCTTGACCACCACTTTGCGCCGCTCGTCGAAGGCGGCGACCATTGCGTCCACGGCGTCCTGCGGACCGCGCAGCGCGGCGATGCCGGCCTGCTGGGCGGCGGCGTTGACGCAGGAGTGGCAGTTGATGCAAAGCCGGGTCGCCTTGTCGATCAGGCTCTTCGGCCACACGCTGTAGCCCATGCGCCAGCCGGTCATGGCAAACGTCTTGCTCCAGCCGTCGAGCAGGATGAGGCGGTCGCGCAGCGATTCATATTCCAGCAGGCTGACGTGCTCGCGGCCGTCGTAGAGCATGCGGCAATAGATCTCGTCGCTCATCACGCAGACGTTGGGATGGGCGGCCAGCCCGTCGACCAGACGGTCGAATTCTTCGCGCGGGACGACGCCGCCGGTCGGATTGGCCGGGCTGTTGAGGATGATGAGGCGGGTCGCCGGGGTGATCCGCTCCAGCACTTCGTTGGCGCTGAACGAAAATCCGTTCTTCTCGTGCAGCGGGATGGGAACCGCCTTGGCCCCGGAGAACTTGATCACCGACTCGTAGATCGGGAAACCGGGGTTGGGATAGAGGATTTCCGCCCCCGCCTCGCCGAACATGAGGACGGCGAAGAACATGGTGACCTTGCCGCCGGGCACGATCAGCACCTGGCCGGGGTCGACCGTGACATGGCGGCGGAGCGCAATGTCCTCGGCCACCGCCTCGCGCAGCGCCAGAACCCCGTTGGCGGGCGTATAGCCGTGGTGGCCGTCGCGCAGCGCCTTGACGGCCGCCTCGACGATGTGCGGCGGCGTCAGGAAGTCCGGCTGGCCGATGCCGAGGTTGATGATGCTGCGGCCCGCCTCCTCCATCGCCTTGGCCTTGGCCAGGACGTCGAAGGCGGTTTCGGTGCCGAGACGGCCCATGGCGGCGGCGACATGCGGCCCGGCGGGCTCTGACGGAGATTGCGCGTCCAGCGTCTGAATCTTGGTCATGGAGTCGATGTTCCACCTGCGGAGACGGGAATGCCTCCAGGAAGTCACATCGCAAGCGGGCAGGCAAGCCCGATGTTCACCCGTCGGACGCCGATGGGGCCGGCGGTCGCCCGGCCGGCCCCGCGTATCGGCCGCGACGCCCTAGTCGCAGGAAATCCGCGCGTCGAGCGTAAACTCGCGCACAAACCACGTGGGAGCCACGTAGAGGGCAATTTCGCCGCCGGGGTTGCGCTCGGCAAGCAGCTTGAAGGATGCCTTCTGCCCCTGGGCAAGACGCATGTTGCGCCGGGTGAGCACGGCGCGGTCGGTCGCCTTCAGAATCATGATCGCGCCCACCGCCGGCCAGGCCTCTCCGGTGTTGACCAGATTGAAGGTCACGGTCTTGCCCTCGCAACCCGGCGCGATCTGAAGCCCCAGGTCCGGGATCGAGATGGCCGATACCTCCTGCCGATCCGCGGCATCGGCAGAACCCATAAGAATCACCGCCCCACCCACCAGGGCGAGGATCGTACGCACAAACGCCATTCTTGTTCCCTCCGTGCAAGCCTGAGCAACGTACCCCCCGGGAATGCAATCCACGCGCCGTTCCGGCCGAAGCGCCGAAACGCGACACGATTCGCTGAAAGCCGCCAGGAGTGGGGCGTTGAGGCTTGTCGTCGTCTTTTTCACTAGGGACCGGTCAAACCCCGCGACCGATCCCGGGCGGCATTATGCAATACCCGTGGCGGGATGCAACGCCATCGGGGGCAATTTCCTTCCATGGACTGGAAAATCCGGTGACCCGATATCACAACAGTTATGATTCCGGTGGGAGCACCCGATGAAGCGACCGGGCGACGTGCGGATCGGTATCTCGGGCTGGCGCTACAAGCCGTGGCGCGGGACCTTCTATCCGGAAGGGCTCCGCCAGGCCGACGAGCTTGCGTACGCGTCGACGACGTTCGACACGATCGAGATCAACGGGACGTTCTATTCGCTGCAGCGGCCGGAATACTTCGCCGCCTGGGCGGCGCAGACGCCGGCCGGCTTCGTCTTCTCGGTCAAGGGGCCGCGCTACCTCACCCATCTTCGGCGGCTGAAGGAGCCCGAAAAGCCGCTCGCCAACTTCCTGGCCAGCGGGGTTCTCGAACTCAGGGAGAAACTCGGCCCCTTCCTGTGGCAGTTCCCGCCCAACTTCAAGTTCGATGCGTCCCGCCTGGAGGCGTTCTTCGCCCTGCTGCCGCACGACACCGATGCCGCCCAGGCGGTGGCCCGCGGCCACGATGCCAAGCTCAAAGGACGAAGCGCGATCCCGACGCAGAAGCGCCGTCGGCTGCACCACGCCATCGAGATCCGTCACGACAGCTTCAGAACGCCGGAGTTCATCGAACTTCTGCGCCAATACGACATCGCGCTGGTCTGCGCCGATACCGTCGATTGGCCGCGTCTCATGGATGTCACCGGCGAGTTCATGTACCTGAGGCTGCACGGCTCCGAGGAGCTGTATGCCAGCGGATACGACGACAAGGCGCTAAACGCCTGGGCCGACCGCGTGGCCGCCTGGGCCAGCGGAGCGGAACCCGCCGACGCCGAACGGGTGATCGACAAGCCGGCGAAGCGGCGCAAGGGCCGCGACGTCTTTGTCTACTTCGACAACGACATCAAGGTGCGGGCACCGTTCGACGCCCAGGGACTGCGGCGCCGGGTGGCGGAGCGGCTGGGACAGCCGGCCGGCAAATAGCCGGCTAAACGGCCAGATCGGAAAAGAAGTAGTCGGCCGTCCCGTCGGCCTCGAAGCCGAGGGTCCCGAGCGTGGCGGCGAAATGCGCCGGCGCAGGCGCTGCGATCACCAGTTCGCCGCCCTTCGGGTGCGGCAGGCGGATCGCCCGGGCGTGCAGGTGAAGCCGCCGCGAAACGATGTCGCCGCCGAGAAAGGCCTCGGCGCCGCCGTACTTGCCGTCCCCGACGATGGGCGTGCCGATCGCCGCCATGTGGACCCGGAGTTGGTGGGTGCGCCCGGTGAGGGGCGAGAGCGCCACCCACGCCGCCCGGCGGCCGACGTGGTCGACGACGCGAAAAAGGGTGGCCGCGCGCTTGCCCTCGCCGTCGTCGGCGACGACGTGTTCGCCGCGCGGCCCGGCGACTTTTTCAAGCGGCAGGTCGATGCGCCCCATGCTCGGACGCGGCACGCCGACGACAATCGCCCAATAGAGCTTCTGCGCCGTCTTGGAGCGGAACGCCGCGGCCAGCGCCGCCGCCGCCGCCGGGTTGCGCGCCAGCAGCAGCACGCCCGAGGTGTCCTTGTCGAGCCGATGGACGAGACGCGGCCGGTGCGGCGAATCGAAGCGCAGCGCGTCCAACATGGCGTCCACATGCAGGTCGGTCTTGGTGCCACCCTGCACGGCCAGGCCAGGCGCCTTGTTGATCACCAGCACGTCGTCATCCTTGTGCAGCACCGCGGCCCGCAGGTCGTCGAGCGCCCGGTCCGGAATGCGGACCGGCGCGGCGGGCCGTTCGATGAGCGGGGCGTCGTTTACCGGCGGCACGCGAATCTTCTGGCCGGCCTCCAGCCGCAGGGCCGACTTGGCCCGCCGGCCGTCGACCCGCACCTGGCCGGTGCGCAGCAGTTTTTCCAGCTTGCCGTGGGCGACGTTGGGGAAATGGCGCTTGAACCAGCGATCCAGCCGGGCCCCCGCCTCGTCCCCAGCCACTTCCAGGATGCGCACGCCGCCGGCGGCGTCTTGCCGTTCGTCCATCACTCGCTCTCCGGCTTGCGCTCGCGGCGCAGCTTGTCCCAGTACTCCAGCCGCTTGGCGACCTCGCGCTCGAAACCGCGCTCCAGCGGCCGATAGAAACGCTGGCGCGCCATGCCTTCGGGGAAATAGTTCTGGCCCGAGAAACCCTCCTCGGCGTCGTGGTCGTAGACGTAGCCGTCGCCGTAGCCCAACTCCTTCATCATGCGGGTCGGCGCGTTGAGGATGTGCATGGGCGGCATCAGCGAGCCGGTTTCGCGCGCGGCGCGGCCGGCCGCGCTCTGGGCCTTGTAGGCGGCGTTCGACTTGGGCGCGGTGCCGAGATAGATGACCAGTTGCACCAGCGCCAGGTCGCCTTCCGGCGAACCCAGGCGCTCGTAGGCCTCCCACGCCGCCACCGCCTGGGTCAGCGCGTTGGGGTCGGCCATGCCGATGTCCTCGACCGCGAAGCGGGTAAGCCGGCGGGCGATGTAGCGCGGGTCCTCGCCGCCGGCGATCATGCGGGCGAACCAATAGAGCGCCGCGTCGGTGTCGGAACCGCGCAGGCTTTTGTGCAGCGCGCTGATCAGGTTGTAGTGGCCGTCCTGGTGCTTGTCGTAGAGCGGCACCCGGCGCTGCACGATCGCCGCCATGGCCCGCGAATCGAGCACCGGTTCGGCCGGCAGATTGAACAGGGCCTCGGTCATGTTGAGCAGATAGCGCCCGTCGCCGTCGGCCATCCGCCGAAGATCGGCCCGCGCCTCGGCGTTGAGCGGCAACGGCCGGCTTTCGGCCGCCTCGGCGCGCTTGAGCAATTCCTCCATCGCCGCGTCGTCGAGACGGTTCAAGACCAGGACCTGGCAGCGCGACAGCAGCGGCGCGTTGAGCTCGAAGGACGGGTTTTCGGTGGTGGCGCCGACCAGGATGACGGTGCCGTCCTCGACATAGGGAAGGAAACCGTCCTGCTGGGCGCGGTTGAAGCGGTGGATCTCGTCGATGAACAAGAGCGTTCCCCGCCCCGTCTCGCGGCGCTTGCGCGCCGCGTCGAACACCTTGCGCAGGTCGGCCACCCCCGAAAAGACCGCCGACAGCGGCTCGAAATACAGATCCGTCTTCTCGGCCAGCAGGCGGGCGATGGTGGTCTTGCCGGTACCGGGCGGGCCCCACAGGATGACCGAGGCCAAGTGGCCCGAGCGGACCATGCGTCCGACCGGCCCGTCGGGTCCGATCAGATGGTCCTGACCGACCACCTCTTCGAGCGAGGCCGGCCGCAGGCGGTCGGCCAGCGGGCGCGGGGCCTGGCTTTCGAAGAGCGTGCTCACTTCTCGATCACCCAGTTCAGCACATTGCCGCCACGGTTGAGGCTGACCCGCCAGCGATCGGCCGGGCGCGCCAGCGCCGTCTTGAGCCGGCCGACCGTCGCCGTCTCCTCGCCGTTGATGGCGAGGATGCGATCTCCGGGCTTAAACCCCAGCCGGTTGGCGGTGGCGCCGCGCTTGAGCTCGATGACGAAAACGCCTTCGGGCGCCGGATCGATCCCCAGCTCCTCGGCCAGCGCCGGCGACATGTTGGCGACCGTCGCCCCGGTCAGCGGGTTGGCACCGCCGATTTCGCTCACCTCGCGCGGCGGGTCCTCGGGTGGCGCGACGAGCTTCACCGTCACGTGGCGCTCGCGGCCGCGTCGCCATACCGTCAGGTCGGCGGTCTGGCCGACGCCCAGCGTGGCGATGCGGAACTTCAGGGCCTGCGGATCGTCGACCGGCTGGCCGGCCACGGCGACGATGGCGTCGCCAACGGCGATCCCGGCCTCGCGGATGGGACTGCGCGGATGGATCTCGTTGACGAGAACGCCCATGGGGCGGGGCATGCCGAGCGAGGTGGCGATTTCCGCGGTCACCGTCTGGCCGCTCGCCCCCAGCCACGGGCGGACCAGCTTTCCGCCGTGAGTAATGCCGGCGATGACCGAGCGCACCATATTGCCGGGAATGGCGAAACCGATGCCGTGCGAGCCTCCGCTCTTGGAGAAAATCGCCGTATTGATGCCGACCAGCTTGCCGTCGGCGGTGATCAGCGCGCCACCCGAATTGCCGGGGTTGATGGCGGCGTCGGTCTGGATGAAGAAGTTGAGGTCGGAAATGCCGACCTGGGTGCGGGCCAGCGCCGAGACGATGCCGCTGGTCACCGTCTGGCCAACGCCGAAGGGATTGCCGATGGCGAGCACCAGGTCGCCGACCTCCAGGCTGTCGGAATCGCGAAAGTCGAGGAACGGAAGCGCCTCGCCCTTGGCGTCGATCCGGAGCACGGCAAGGTCGGTCCGCTCGTCGGTTCCCGCCACCGCCGCCGCGAACTCGCGCCGGTCGGCCAGCACGACGGTGATCTCGTCGGCCCCGTCGATGACGTGGTGATTGGTGACAATGACCCCCTTGGGATCGACGATCACGCCGGAGCCCAGGGAATTCTGCACCCTTTCCTGGGGCGCCCCGAAGCCGCGGCCGAACCCTTCGCCGAAGAAGCGGCGGAAGAAGGGGTCGTCGAACAGGGGCGAAACCTGCCGGGCCTGGACGACCTTGCGGGCATAGATGTTGACGACGGCGGGAGCGGCCTTCTTGACCAGCGGCGCGAAGGACAGCGTGATGTCGCCGGCTGAGCCCGGCACCACCTTTTCCGCCGCCGCGACCGGCGGCGGCGTCATCGCCAGGGCCGCCCAGGCGAAGAGGGCGGCAAGGCCAGCGACAATCTTTTGCGTCACCTGCATGGTCCCGTTCCAATGGCCCGAATGGGGCGTTTCAATGGTTGCGGAGTGTAGCACCCGGCAGCGTCTTCGTGAAAAGGTCAGTCGGCCACGCCATGTAGGTATTTTCGATGGCGATGCGACATTTCGGACGGAGGTCGACGATGCACAAACTGAAACTGTTCGGCGAGCCAGGCTGGGGATCGACGCTCGCCGAAGCCCAACTGGTCTGGTACGGCATTCCCTTCGACTTCCAACGGGTGGGTGACCTGTTCTCGGAAAAAAGCGCCCGGCGGGAATTGGAGGCGTTCAACCCCTTGGGCCAGATTCCGACGCTCGTTCTGCCGGACGGTACCGTGATGACGGAGAGCGCGGCCATCACGCTCTGGCTCGCCGACCAGGTGGGCAGCGTCGAGCTGGTTCCCGGGCCGGACGAGGCGGAACGGCCGCGGTTCCTGAGGTGGCTCCTCTACATCACCAGCAACATCTATCCGACCTATACCTACGCCGACGATCCGTCGCGGTTCGTTCCCGACGAAGGGGCCCGGCGGGGGTTCGCGGACGCCGTGCACGCGTACGCCCGCAAGCTCTACACGATCCTGAACGCCGAGGCGGCCGGTCCCTGGTTCCTGGGAAGCCGCTTTTCGGCGCTCGACATCTACGTCTGCACGCTGACCCATTGGAAGCCTGGCCGCCCGTGGTTCGAGGCGAACGCGCCCCGGCTGGCCGCCATCGCCGACGGAACGAAGGCCTTGGCGCGCCTGTCCGAGGTATGGGCGAGGAATTTTCCCAAACCCTGATGCCCACAAGAACCGAAAGGCAGCCGCATGGGGCTGCCTTTCGCACCGTTCCTGCGGGCGCCCCGAAGGCGGCCCGGGAAAAGGAGTTATTCCGCTTCCGCGGTCGCCGCGGCTTCGCCCTCGGCGGCGAGGCGCGCCTTATCGGCGGCGCCCTTCGCCTCGACGTCGCGGTCGACCAGTTCGACCACCGCCATCGGGGCGGCATCGCCGTGCCGGAAGCCCGCCTTCAGAACGCGCGTGTATCCGCCCGCACGCTCCTTGAAGCGCTCGGCCAGGGCGCCGAACAGCTTGATGACCGCGGCGTCGTCGCGCAGGTAGGACGCGGCTTGGCGGCGGGCGTGCAGGTCGCCGCGCTTGCCCAGCGTCACCATGCGGTCGGCAACGCGGCGGATTTCCTTGGCCTTGGGAAGGGTGGTCGTGATCTGCTCGTGCGTCAGGAGCGAAACCGCCATGTTCGACAGCATCGCCTTGCGATGGCTGCTGGTCCGGTTCAGCCTGCGGCCGGTAAAGCCATGGCGCATAACGTCTTCTCCCTAGTCTCTAAGTCCGTGCCGCGGGGCTCGGCCCCCCGGCCAATCGAAAGTTCAGTTCAAAAGGGGTCTTCCAGCTTCTTGGCCAGATCCTCGATGTTCTCGGGCGGCCAAGCCGGAATATCCATGCCGAGGTGCAGCCCCATCTGGGCCAGCACTTCCTTGATCTCGTTCAGCGACTTGCGCCCGAAGTTCGGAGTGCGAAGCATCTCCGCCTCGGTCTTCTGCACGAGGTCGCCGATGTAGATGATGTTGTCGTTCTTCAGGCAGTTGGCCGAGCGGACCGACAGTTCCAGCTCTTCGACCTTGCGCAGAAGGTTCTTGTTGAACGGCAGATCGTCCTTGCGATCGGCCTCGACCGCCGTTTCCGGCTCCTCGAAGTTGATGAAGCGCTGCAACTGGTCCTGAAGAATGCGCGCCGCCAGGGCCACCGCATCCTCGGGCGTCACCGCGCCGCTGGTCGTCACCTCGATCGACAGCTTGTCGTAGTCGGTCACCTGGCCGACGCGCGCGTTCTCGACCTTGTAGGTCACCTTGCGCACCGGCGAGAACAGCGAGTCGACCGGAATGAGGCCGATCGGCGGGTCCTCGGGGCGGTTCTGCGACGCCGGCACGTAGCCCTTGCCGTTGGCGACGGTCAGTTCCATCGCCAGCTTGGCGCCATCGGCCAACGTGCACAGCACGAGGTCCGGGTTCATGATCTCGATGTCGTGGCCGACTTCGATCATGCCCGCCGTCACCTCGCAGGGTCCCTCGGCCTTGAGCACCATGCGCCGCGGTCCCTCGCCGTTGAGGCGAAGGGCGATCAGCTTGATGTTCAGGATGATGTCGGTGACATCCTCGCGCACGCCGGGAATCGACGAAAACTCGTGGAGCACGCCGTCGATCTGCACCGACGTCACGGCGGCGCCCTGCAGGGACGACAACAGGATGCGCCTAAGCGCGTTGCCCAGAGTCAATCCGAAACCCCGCTCGAGCGGCTCGGCGATCAGGGTCGCCGTCAACTCCGGATGACGTCCGGGTACCACGTCAATCTTCGCGGGTTTGATCAGTTCCTGCCAGTTCTTCTGAATCACGGGCATGACCTCATGCTAGGCATGTGTGTCGAGGGCCTCCCACGACGGGAGCCCTCTCGGGAGAAATCCGACCGGGATATCGCCGGCCGGACGTCTCGATTTACTTCCGCCCTCGGCCGCCTTAAACCCGACGCCGCTTGCGCGGCCGGCAGCCATTGTGCGGAATCGGCGTCACGTCACGGATCGAGGTGATGGTGAACCCGACGGTCTGCAACGCCCGCAACGCGGACTCGCGCCCGGAACCGGGTCCCTTCACCTCGACCTCCAGGGTCTTCATCCCGTGGTCCATGGCCTTCTTTCCGGCGTCCTCGGCGGCGATCTGCGCGGCATAAGGCGTCGATTTGCGCGACCCCTTGAACCCCTGACTGCCCGACGACGACCACGCGATGGTGTTGCCTTGAACATCGGTAATGGTGATCATGGTATTGTTGAACGACGCGTTGACGTGAGCGACGCCGGACGCAATGTTCTTGCGCTCACGACGGCGTGGGCGTTGGGTAGCTGCCTTTGCCATAACCAGTCAAATCCCCTACTTGGTCGCTTTCTTCTTGCCCGCGATCGGCCGGGCCGGGCCCTTGCGGGTCCGCGCATTGGTGTGGGTCCGCTGACCATGCACCGGCAATCCCCGGCGATGGCGCAACCCGCGATAGCAGCCGAGATCCATGAGCCGCTTGATGTTCATGGAAATTTCGCGCCGCAGGTCGCCCTCGACGGTGTAATCCTCGTCAATCGTTTCGCGGATACGGGCCGTCTCGTCGTCCGTCAGTTCGTGAACCCGGCGTTCCATCGGAATGCCGACCTTTTCACAAATCTGCCGCGCCTTGGTCCGCCCGATCCCATGGATATAGGTCAGAGCAATCACGACCCGTTTCTGGGTCGGAATGTTCACGCCAGCGATACGCGCCAAAGTGAGTACTCCTTACACTTTGATTTCAAACGTTTCCGAGGTTCGGACGGGAAATTTTAGAGCGCGCGATTATAGGGGGTAACGCCCCCAAGTCAACACACCCTCACTTCCCGACGACCTCCTTCAACTGTCTCGTCACTTCATCAATCGATGCCATCCCATCCACGACCGAAACCACGCCCTTCGTCCGATAGTGGTCGATGATCGGCGTCGTCACCTCGTGATAGGTCTTCAACCGCGCCCGGACCGTTTCGGCATTGTCGTCCGCGCGCCGCGAAAATTTCGTCCCTCCGCACTTGTCACAGATCCCGTCCACCTTCGGCCGCTGGAACCTTTCGTGGTAGCCGGCCCCACATTGGACGCAGGTGAACCGTCCCGTGATGCGTTCGACCAACGCCTCGTCATCGCTATCGAGGACGAGGACATGGTCGATCTTCAACTTCTTCTCGGCCAGCAGCCGATCGAGGGCGCTGGCCTGGGGGACCGTCCTCGGGAACCCGTCGAGGATGAACCCCTTCTTGCAGTCGTCGCGATCGATACGCTTGGCGATCATATCGATCATCAATTCGTCCGGCACCAATCGTCCGGCCTGGATCAGTTTCTCAGCCTTGCGACCCAACTCGCTGCCGGAGGCCACCTCCGCTCGCAACATGTCGCCCGTCGACAGCTGAATGATGCATAAAGTGTCTTGAAGCCGCTTCGCTTGGGTTCCCTTCCCCGCCCCCGGGGCACCAAGCAGAATCAGGTTCATCCACGTCTCCCCCTAAGTTTCGCCTTCTTGATAAGCCCCTCGTACTGATGCGCCAGAAGATGGGACTGGATCTGCGCGACCGTGTCCAGCGTCACCGTGACGACGATCAGCAAACTGGTCCCGCCAAAATAGAACGGAACCGAGAACCGCGAAATGAGGATTTCGGGTAGCAGACAGACCGCCGACAGATAGGCGGCGCCCACCACCGTCAGGCGCGTCAGAACCCGATCCAGGAATTCCGCCGTATTCTTGCCCGGCCGGATGCCGGGAATGAAGCCGCCATACTTCTTGAGGTTTTCGGCCGTCTCGGTCGGATTGAAAACCACGGCGGTGTAGAAAAAGGCGAAAAAGACGATGAACCCGACGTAAAGCGCCAGGTACAGGGGCTGACCGTGGCCGAGATAGACGGCCAGCGAAGACAGCCACTCCGGCCCGCTGCCCGCCGAGAACCCGATCAGCGTGATCGGCATCAGCAGGATCGAGCTGGCGAAGATCGGCGGGATGACGCCCGACGTGTTGATCTTGAGCGGCAGGTGGGAGCTTTCGCCGCCGGTCATCCGGTTGCCCTGCTGGCGCTTGGGATACTGCACCACGATGCGGCGCTGGGCGCGTTCGATGAAGATGATGAACGCGATCACGCCGACCGACATGATCAGCAGGAAGATGACGAAAAGCGTCGAGATGGCGCCGGTCCGCCCCATTTCCAGCGTGCCGACCAGGGCGTTGGGCAGGTTGGCGACGATGCCGGCGAAGATGATCAGCGAAATGCCGTTGCCGACGCCGCGCTGGGTGATCTGTTCGCCCAGCCACATCAGGAACATGGTGCCGCCGATCAGGGTCACCACGGTGGTGAAGCGGAAGAACACGCCGGGATCGAGCACCGCCGCGCCGGCGGTCGAGGTCATGCTCTCGAGCCCGACGGCGATGCCATACCCTTGCAGCGCGGTGATCAGCACCGTGCCGTAGCGGGTGTACTGGTTGATCTTCTTGCGGCCGGCCTCGCCCTCCTTCTTCAGCGCCTCCAACTGCGGCGACACCGCGGTCAAAAGCTGCATGATGATGGAGGCCGAGATGTAAGGCATGATGTTGAGCGCGAAGATGGTCATCCGCCGCAAGGCGCCGCCGGCGAACATGTCGAACATGCCCAGAATGCCGCCGGCCTGGCTGGCGAAAATGTCTTCCAGCACCCGCCCGTCGATGCCGGGAAGCGGGATATAGGTGCCGAGCCGGTACACCAACAGCGCGCCCAGGGTGAACCACAGGCGCTTCTTGAGCTCCGTGGCCTTGGAGAAGGCGCTGAAGTTGATGTTGGCAGCGAGTTGCTCGGCAGCGGAGGTCATATCTCTCGTCCCAGCCTGGGCGCTCTACTTCGCTTCGGACTTGTCGGCGGCGGCCGCGTCGGTCGCGGGAGCCAGGATGACGAGCGTGCCGCCCGCCTTCTCGACGCCCTCGATCGCCGCCTTGGACGCGCCGTCGACCTCGATGGTCAGCTTGGCCTTGATCTCGCCCTTGGCAAGCAGGCGAATCCCGACCTTGCGCTTCTTGATCATGCCGGCCGCCCTCAGGGCGTCGGCGTTGACCGGCTTCTTGGCATCCAGCTTGCCGGCGTCCACCGCCTTCTGCAGGTCGCCCAGGTTGATGACCAGGAACTCCTTGCGGAAGATGTTGGTGAAGCCGCGCTTGGGCAGGCGCCGGTACAGAGGCATCTGGCCGCCCTCGAAGCCGAGGAGCGACACGCCGCTGCGCGACTTCTGGCCCTTCTGGCCCTTGCCCGACGTCTTGCCGGTTCCGGAGCCGATGCCACGGCCGATGCGCTTGCGCGGCCTGTGGGAGCCAGGATTGTCCCGAAGTTCGTTGAGTCTCATCTCGCGTCCGTCCTTATTCGCTGAGCCTGGGCGGCGGGCCTCAGCCCGCCTCGTCCACACGAACCAGGTGCTGAACCTTGGCAATCATCCCGCGCACGGCGGGCGTATCCTCAAGCTCGCGGGTCCGATGCATCTTGTTCAATCCCAGGCCGACCAGAGTGGCGCGCTGATCCTTCTTGCGGCCGATCGGGCTGCCGATCTGGGTGACCTTCACGGTCGACTTCTTCTTGTCGGCCATCCAAGTTACTCCTTGCCCGCCGCGGCGTCGCTGCGCCGCGACACGATTTCGCCGACCTTGAGGCCGCGCTTGGCGGCGACGCCGCGCGGCGACAGGCAATTGTTCAGGGCGTCGAAGGTCGCCTTGATCATGTTGTGCGGATTGGCCGTCCCCACCGACTTGGCAACCACGTCCTGGACGCCCATGGTTTCGAAAATGGCGCGCATCGGGCCGCCGCAGATGATGCCGGTGCCGGGAGGCGCCGCGCGGACCACCACCTTGCCGGCCCCGAAGTGGCCGTTGACGTCGTGATGCAGCGTGCGGCCTTCGCGCAGCGGCACGCGGATCATGCCGCGCTTGGCCGACTCGGTGGCCTTGCGGATGGCTTCCGGAACCTCGCGGGCCTTGCCGGTGCCGTAGCCGACCCGGCCGCGGCCGTCGCCGACCACAACCAGCGCGGCGAACGAGAACCGCCGGCCGCCCTTGACGACCTTGGCGACGCGGTTGATGTGAACCAGCTTGTCCAGGAATTCGGATTCTTCCTGGCCGCCGCGCTCCCGCCCGAACCCTTCCGGTGCCGCAGTGGGTGTTCTTGCCATATCTACAACTCCCTAGAAGGACAGGCCGCTTTCGCGGGCGGCGTCGGCGAGGGCCTTGACCCGGCCGTGGAACCGGTAGCCGCTGCGATCGAACACCACGTTGGTGACGCCGGCCGCAACCGCGCGCGTCGCCACCAGCTTGCCGATCTCGACGGCCGCCGCGACATCGCCCCCGGTCTTGAGCTTCCCGCGCAGGTCCTTCTCCAGGCTCGAGGCGGAAACCACCGTCTTGCCCTGCCTGTCGTCGATGACCTGGGCGTAAATGTGCTTGTTGGACCGGAACACCGAAAGACGCGGTTGGCTGCCAGCCCGAAGCTGGATCTTGTGCCGCACGCGCTGCTTGCGCCGCTCGAACAGTTGTTTTGAATCGATCATGGCTTACTTCTTCTTGCCTTCCTTGCGGAGAACGGTCTCTTCGGCATACTTCACGCCCTTGCCCTTGTACGGTTCGGGCGGCCGGAAAGCGCGGATTTCAGCCGCAATCTGCCCAACCTGCTGCTTGTTTGCCCCGTGGATCTCGATATGGGTCTGATCGGGGCACTTGATTTCGATGCCGGTCGGGATCGGATAGCGGACGTCGTGGCTGTAGCCCAACTGCAGGACCAACTCCTTGCCCTGCACCTGCGCACGATAGCCGACGCCGTTGATCTCGAGCCGACGCGTGAACCCTTCGTTGACCCCGGAGACGATGTTGCGGATCACGTTGCGCGCGGTCCCCCACATCTTGCGGGCGATCAGGCTCTCGTTGCGGGGATTGACCCACACGAGATTGCCTTCCTGCTTGATCTCCACATCGTCCGTCAGCCTGACAGACAATTCGCCAAGCTTCCCCTTGGCACTCAGGATGTTTCCCGAGATCGCCACATTGACGCCTTGGGGAACCGTTACCGGATGTTTGCCGACGCGCGACATGACCGTCTCCTACCTTCGAATTCCTAGAAGACCTGGCACAGGACTTCGCCACCGACATTGGCCGCACGCGCTTCGGCGTCGGACATCACCCCTCGCGGGGTCGACAGCACCGAAATGCCCAAACCGTTGTACACCCGCGACAGATCCTTGATGCCGGAATAAACCCGGCGCCCCGGCTTCGACACCCGATGAATCTCGCGGATGACGGGGTCGCCCTCGTGGTACTTCAGTTCGATCTTCAGTTCGCTGATACCAGGCCGAACTTCATACTGGCTGTAGCCCCGGATATACCCCTCGCGCTTGAAAACCTCGAGCACGTTGGCGCGCAGCTTCGAGGCCGGCGCGACGATTACGTCTTTCCGCGCGCGCTGCCCGTTCCGAATGCGCGTGAGCATATCGCCAAGGGGATCGCTCATGGACATCTACCGTGCCCTCCTACCAACTCGACTTAACCATACCGGGGATCTGGCCCCGAGACGCGAGGTCACGTAATGCGATCCGCGACAACTTGAACTTGCGGTAATTCCCGCGCGGCCGGCCCGAAAGCTCGCACCGCAGGCGGATCCGCACAGGCGCGGAATTCCGGGGAAGCTGCGCCAGCTTGAGGCGTGCCGTAAACCGCTCCTCGGGCGACAGCGACTCGTCTTTCGCCGCCTCCTTGAGGTGGGTCCGTTTCGCCGCATACTTCTTCGCCAGTCGCATGCGCTTCATGTTCCGTTCGATGGCGCTTGTCTTAGCCATTCCGATTGTCTCCGTCGGCCTTCTAACTGTTGAACGGCATTTCGAAGGCCTTCAGCAACGCTTTCGCTTCGGCGTCGCTGTTGGCCGTCGTGCAGATGATCACATCCATGCCGCGGATCTGGTCGACCTTGTCGTAATCGATCTCGGGAAAAATGATCTGTTCCTTGAGACCCATCGCGTAATTGCCACGTCCGTCGAAGCTCTTTCCGGAAACGCCCCGGAAATCGCGGACGCGCGGCAGGGCGATGTTGATCAGCCGGTCCAGGAATTCGTACATGTGGGCGCGGCGCAGGGTGACCTTGCAGCCAACCGTCTGCCCCTCGCGCAGCTTGAACGCGGCCACCGACTTGCGGGCCTTGATGATGACGGGCCGCTGGCCGGTGATGAGGGCGAGCTCTTCGGCCGCCACGGTCATCTTCTTGCTGTCCTGGGTGGCCTCGCCGACCCCCATGTTGACGACAATCTTCTCCAGCCGCGGCACTTCCATCGGGTTCTTGTAGCCGAATTCCTCGACCAAGGCCGTCCGGACCGTCTTTTCGTAAATCTCTTGCAGGCGTGGTGTCATGGTGTCAGGCCCTTTTACGCGTCAATGACCTCACCGGACCGCCGGGCCACGCGCACCTTGCGATTGTCGTCAAGGAACTTGTAACCAATGCGGGTCGGCTCGCCCGTCTTCGGATCGACGAAGGCCAGGTTCGAAATGTGGATGGACGCCTCGCGCTCGACGATACCGCCGGCCTGGCTTTGGGTCGGCTTCGTGTGGCGCTTGATGGTGTTGACGCCCTGGACGACGGCACGGTTCTCCTTGGGCAGGACCTTCAGGACCTCGCCCTTCTTGCCCTTGTCCTTCCCGGTCAGGACGACCACCTGATCGCCCTTCTTGATCTTCACTTTCGGCATCACAGCACCTCGGGCGCCAGAGAGACGATTTTCATGTAGTG
The DNA here is from genome assembly GCF_026163695.1 of Shumkonia mesophila. NCBI lineage: Bacteria > Pseudomonadati > Pseudomonadota > Alphaproteobacteria > Rhodospirillales > Shumkoniaceae > Shumkonia > Shumkonia mesophila. The sequence goes on from NZ_JAOTID010000004.1 coordinate 89,012, forward strand.
CTTGGCGCGCAGTTCACGGGTCACCGGGCCGAAGATACGCGTTCCGATCGGCTCGCCCTGATTGTTGATCAGGACGGCGGCGTTGCGGTCGAAGCGGATCGACGTGCCGTCGGCGCGCCGAATGTCCTTCGCCGTGCGCACGATCACCGCCTTCAGGACATCGCCCTTCTTCACGCGTCCGCGCGGGATCGCCTCCTTGACGGAGACGACGACGACGTCGCCGACGGAAGCATACTTGCGCTTCGAGCCGCCAAGCACCTTGATGCATTGCACCCGGCGAGCACCCGAGTTGTCGGCAATGTCCATATTGGTCTGGGCTTGGATCATTGTCTTATTCCTTTCCAGTCCGCCGGCGCCAAATCAGGCGCCTTCGCCGACCACTTCCCAACGCTTGCGCTTCGAAATCGGGCGGCACTCGCGGATTTTCACCACGTCGCCCACCTTCGCCGCATTGCTCTCGTCATGCGCCGCGTAATTTTTGCTGCGGCGGATGAATTTTTTATAGATCGGATGCATCAGTCGACGCTCGACGCTGACCACGACGGTCTTGTCCATTTTGTCGCTGACCACGACCCCTTGCAGAACTCGCCTCGGCATTGTCCCGGTCCTTCCTTACGATGCGGCCCGCGTGCGCTCATCCAGAACGGTCTTGATGCGCGCGATGTCGCGGCGCACTTGACCGACCCGGGCCGTGTTTTCGAGCTGGCCGCTGGCCGCCTGAAAACGCAGATTGAACGCCTCTTTCCTGAGCCCGATCAACTGATCCTTAAGCTCGTCGACGGTCTTGGTGCGAAGATCGCTTGCCTTCATGGGATCAGCCCTCCTCACCCACACGCGCCACGAAGCGGGTCTTGACGGGCAGCTTGGCCGCCGCCAGTTCGAAAGCCCGCTGGGCGATATCGCGCGGAACGCCATCAATCTCGAACATGATGCGTCCGGCCTTGACCCGGCAGACCCAGAATTCGGGCGACCCCTTGCCCTTGCCCTGACGAACCTCGGCCGGCTTGGTGCTGACCGGAACGTCCGGGAAAATCCGGATCCACACCCGGCCGGCACGCTTCATGTGGCGGGTGAGCGCACGCCGTGCCGCCTCGATCTGGCGGGCGGTGATCCGTTCAGCCGACATGGCCTTCAGGCCGTAGGTCCCGAAAGTGAGACGGCTTCCGCGCGTCGCCAGGCCGTGGATGCGGCCCTTATGCGCCTTGCGGAATTTTGTACGTTTGGGACTAAGCATCTTCCCGTCTTTCCTAACCTAGATTCAGTCGCGTCTTAACGCGCCGGCTGCTGCTCCGCCGCCCGCTTCTCGACGGCCATGGGGTCGTGGGCCAAAATCTCGCCCTTGAAAATCCAGACCTTGATGCCGCAGGTGCCGTATGTCGTCTTCGCGGTGCCGACCCCGAAATCGATGTCCGCACGCAGGGTGTGCAACGGCACGCGGCCGTCGCGGTACCATTCCATGCGAGCGATTTCGGCGCCGCCCAGACGGCCGCCGCAGTTGATGCGGATGCCCTCGGCGCCCAGGCGCATGGCCGACTGCACCGCCCGCTTCATGGCCCGACGGAAGGCGACGCGCCGCTCCAGTTGATGGGCGATGTTCTCGGCAACCAGCTGGGCGTCGATTTCCGGCTTGCGGATCTCGACGATGTTCAGGTGGACGTCGGAACCGGTCATCTTCGACAATTCGCCGCGCAGCTTTTCGATGTCCGCGCCCTTCTTGCCGATGACCACGCCCGGCCGGGCCGTGTGGATAGTGACGCGCGCCATCTTGGCCGGACGCTCGATGATGATCCGAGACACCCCCGCCTGGCTCAGCTTGTCCTGCAGGAAGGCGCGGATGCGCAGATCCTCGTGCAACAGGGTCGCGTAGCTTTCGTCGGCGTACCAGCGGGAATCCCACGTCCGGTTGATGCCGAGCCGCAATCCAATCGGGTTGACCTTCTGACCCATTATGCCGTCTCCTCGCGTTCGCGAACCACCAGCCGGATATTGCTGAACGGCTTCTGAATGCGCCCCACCCGGCCGCGGGCCCGAGCCCGCCACCGCTTCATGACCAGGGTACGCCCCACCGTCGCCTCGGAGACGATCAACTGATCGACGTCGAGCTGGTGGTTGTTCTCCGCGTTGGCAATCGCCGATTGCAGAACCTTCTTTACCTCGCTGGCGATGCGCCTTTTCGAAAAGGTCAGCTCCGCCAGGGCCGATTCGCAGGACTTGCCGCGAATGGACTCCGCCACGAGGTTGAGCTTCTGCGGACTGGTCCGCAGAAACTTGGAATAGGCCATCGCCTCGTTGTCGGCGAGCTGCCGGGGGGCCGTCTTCTTGCCCATGGTTAAGCCCTTTTCGCCCGTTTATCGGCCGCATGGCCATAAAAGACGCGGGTCGGCGAGAATTCCCCGAACTTGTGACCGATCATGTCTTCGGTCACCAGCACCGGTATGAACTTCTTGCCGTTGTAGACGCCGAACGTCAGCCCCACGAACTGGGGAATGATCGTCGACCGGCGCGACCACGTCTTGATGATCTCGTTACGCCCCGAACCGCGAACCTGCTCCACCTTCTTGAAAAGGTAGCCGTCCACGAAGGGGCCTTTCCAAACGGAACGTGCCACGACCGCCCTCCTCTACTTCTTGGGACGGCGACGCATGATGAACGCGTCCGTCCGTTTGTTGTTGCGGGTCCGCTTGCCCTTGGTGGGTTTGCCCCATGGCGTCACCGGATGACGGCCGCCCGAGGTGCGGCCCTCGCCGCCGCCGTGCGGGTGGTCGATCGGGTTCATGGCCACGCCGCGCACGCTCGGACGCTTGCCCAGCCACCGGCTGCGGCCGGCCTTGCCCAGTTTGATGTTCTGCTGGTCGGCGTTGGAAACCGCGCCGATGGTCGCCATGCATTCGGCCCGCACCAGCCGCAACTCGCCGGAGGCCAGCCGCAACTGCGCATAGCCACGATCCTTGCCGATCAGCTGCACGTAGGTGCCGGCCGAACGGGCGATCTGGCCGCCCTTGCCCGCCTTCATCTCGACGTTATGGACGATGGTGCCGACCGGAATGTTCTGCAACGGCATCGCGTTGCCCGGGCGGATGTCGACGTCGGTGCCCGACACCACGGTGTCGCCGGCCTTCAGCCGCTGCGGCGCCAGGATGTAGGCAAGCTCGCCGTCCTCGTAGCGGATGAGGGCGATGAAGGCCGTGCGGTTGGGGTCGTACTCCAGACGCTCGACCGTCGCCACCACGTTCAGCTTGTCGCGCTTGAAGTCGACGATGCGATAGCGCCGCTTGTGGCCGCCGCCCCGCCGGCGCGCCGTGATGCGCCCCATGTTGTTGCGGCCGCCGTTGCCGCGCAGCCCTTCGGTCAGCGACCGCTCGGGATCGCCCTTCCACAGCTGGGCGCGGTCGACCAGCACAAGGCCGCGGCGACCCGGCGTTACCGGCTTGAATTGTTTCAGCGCCATCGCTCAAACCCCCGTCGAGACGTCGATGGACTGGCCTTCGGCCAGCGTCACGATCGCCTTCTTGGAATCACTCCGCTGGCCAAGCCGTCCGCGGAACCGTTTCACCTTGCCCTTTTGGCGCAGGGTGTTGACCGCCATCACCTTGACCTTGAACAGGTTCTCGATGGCCGCCTTGATCTCCGGCTTGGTCGCATCCAGCGGCACGTCGAAGCTGACCTGGTTGAACTCGGACAGCAGGGTCGCCTTCTCGGTGATGATCGGCCTACGGATCAGCTCGTAGATGCGGCCCTGACTGGGTTTCACGCCCCGGCCGCCTTTGCCCGTATAGGTCTTCATTTCAAACGCTCCACCAAATTCGCGACCGCGTCCTTGGTCAGAACCAGCGTCTGGCGACGCAGGATGTCGTGGACGTTCGCGCCCTGGCTGGGCAACACGTCGAGGCCCAATATATTGCGCGCCGCCTTGGCGAAATTGGCGTCCACCTCGGTCCCGTCGATGACCAGGGTCGACGTCCAGCCCAGCTTCTCGAGGGTCTTGGCGAGGTCGCGGGTCTTCGCCTCTTTGATCTGGGTGCTGTCCAGAACCACCAGCTTGCCGTCGGCCTGCTTGGCCGAGAGCGCCGTCTTCAGCGCCAGCTTGCGAACCTTCTTGGTCAGGTCATGAGCGTGATCGCGCACGACCGGCCCGAAGATGATGCCGCCGCCCCGCATCTGGGCGGAACGCATCGAACCCTGGCGGGCCCGACCGGTGCCTTTCTGGCGGAAAGGCTTCTTGGTGGTGCCGCTGACCTCGGAAACGCCTTTGGTCTTGTGGGTGCCGGCCCGGCGCTTGGCCAACTGCCAGTTGACCATGCGGGCCAGGATGTCGCCCCGCACCGGCACGCCGAACACCGTCTCATCCAGATCGATGCTGCCGACCGTTTCGTTTTCCAGGCTGATCACGTCGCACTTCATGGTCGCCTATTCCTTTTTCTCGTCGGCTTCGCCCGCGGCCGGCGCATCCGCCGGAACCGCTTCCTGCGACGCCCGGACGCTGGCCGGGAACGGCACGTCCTTCGGCAGCGGACGCTTCATCGCGTCGCGGATCAGCAGGAAGCCGCCGTCGCAGCCGGGAACGCCACCCCTCACCAGGATCAGGCCGCGCTCCACGTCGGTGGCGACGATCTGAAGGTTCTGGGTGGTCACCCGCCTGTCGCCCATGTGGCCCGGCATCTTCTTACCCTTGAAGACGCGACCCGGGCTCTGGTTCTGGCCGGTGGAACCGAGGCTGCGGTGACTGACCGAAACGCCGTGTGTCGCCCTGAGGCCGGCGAAGCCATGACGCTTCATGCCGCCGGCATAGCCCTTGCCGATCGAGGTGCCGGTCACGTCGACGTACTGCCCGACCGTGAAATGATCGGCCGCCAGCTCGGCGCCGACGTCGACGAAGGCGTCCCCCGAGATGCGGAACTCGACCACGTGGCGCTTGGGCTCGACCTTCGCCTTGGCGAAATGGCCGCGCTGCGCCTTGGTCACGTTCTTCACCTTGGCGGCGGTGCACCCCAACTGCAGGGCGTTGTAGCCGTCCTTGTCCTCGGTGCGATGGGCGACGACCTGAAGGTCGTCGACCTTGAGCACGGTCACCGGAACGTGGCTGCCGTCCTCGGCAAACACGCGGGTCATCCCCATCTTGCGTGTAATCAAACCGGTTCGCATCGCACTCACCCTTACAGCTTGATCTCGACGTTGACGCCGGCCGCCAGGTCGAGCTTCATCAACGCGTCCACCGTCTGAGGCGTCGGATCGATGATGTCGAGCACCCGCTTGTGGGTGCGGATCTCGAACTGCTCGCGCGACTTCTTGTCGATGTGCGGAGAGCGCAGCACCGTGAACCGCTCCAGCCGCGTCGGCAGCGGGATCGGACCACGCACTTCGGCACCGGTACGCCGGGCGGTGTTGACGATCTCGCGCGCCGACTGGTCGAGGACGCGATGATCGAACGCCTTAAGCCGAATTCGTATGTTTTGACTTTCCATGGCTCAGTCCATCTCACCGGCTGAAACGCCGGTATGTCTTCCCACTACTCGATGATCGATGCGACGACGCCGGCGCCGACGGTGCGGCCACCCTCGCGGATGGCGAACCGAAGGCCTTCCTCCATGGCGATCGGCGCAATCAGGTCGATCTCCATCGTGATGTTGTCGCCCGGCATCACCATCTCGGTGCCTTCCGGCAGAACAACCGTCCCCGTCACGTCCGTCGTCCGGAAGTAAAACTGCGGGCGGTAGTTCGCAAAAAACGGCGTGTGGCGACCACCCTCTTCCTTCGTCAGGATGTACGCCTCCGCCTTGAACTTCGTGTGCGGCGTGATCGAACCCGGCTTCGCAACAACCTGACCGCGCTCAACGTCGTCGCGCTTCGTGCCGCGCAGCAGGATCCCGATGTTGTCCCCCGCCTCGCCCTGGTCCAGAAGCTTGCGGAACATCTCGACGCCCGTGCACACCGTCTTCTGCGTCGCCCGGATGCCAACCAGCTCAACTTCCTCGCCAACCTTCACAACCCCGCGCTCAACGCGGCCCGTCACCACCGTCCCACGCCCCGAAATCGAGAACACGTCCTCGATCGGCATCAGGAACGGCTGGTCCTTCGGACGGTCCGGCTGCGGAATGTAGCTGTCGATCGCATCCATCAACGCCAGGATCGACTTCTTGCCGATCTCCTCGTCACGCCCCTCCAGAGCCGCCAGCGCCGAACCCTTCACGATCGGGATGTCGTCGCCCGGGAACTCGTAGCTCGACAGAAGCTCCCGAAGCTCCATCTCAACAAGCTCCAGCAACTCCGGGTCGTCGACCTGGTCAACCTTGTTCATGTAAACGACCAGCGCCGGAACGCCCACCTGGCGGGCCAGAAGGATGTGCTCGCGCGTCTGCGGCATCGCCCCGTCCGCCGCCGAGACCACCAGCACCGCACCGTCCATCTGCGCCGCGCCCGTGATCATGTTCTTGATGTAGTCCGCATGGCCAGGGCAGTCGACGTGCGCGTAATGACGCTTCGACGTCTGATACTCAACGTGCGCCGTCGCAATCGTGATCCCGCGCGCCTTCTCTTCCGGCGCCTTGTCAATCTGGTCAAACGGCGTGAATTCCGCAAACCCCTGCTCGGCCAGAACCTTCGTAATCGCCGCCGTCAACGTCGTCTTGCCGTGGTCAACGTGGCCAATCGTCCCAACATTGCAGTGCGGCTTCGTCCGCTCAAACTTCTGCTTGCCCATGATCTATTCTCCGTTCTCGCCGAGTTTCGTGGTTAGCCTGCTAGCTTGGCCTTGACCTCGTCCGAGACCTGCTGCGGCACATCTGTGTAGTGATCGAAATGCATGGTGAACTGGGCCCGCCCCTGGCTCATGGAACGGAGCGTACTGACGTAACCGAACATCATCGCCAGCGGGACCTGCGCGTTGATCACCCGGGCATTGCCCCGCTGATCCATCCCCGAGATGCTGCCGCGACGCGAGTTCAGGTCGCCGATGATGTCGCCCATGTACTCGTCCGGCGTCACCACCTCGACCCGCATGATCGGCTCCAGCAGGACCGGCTTGGCCTTCGCCATGCCTTCCCGGAAGGCCGCCCGCGTGGCGACTTCGAAGGCCATGACGCTGGAGTCGACGTCGTGCGAGGCGCCATCGTAGAGGACCGCCTTGAGGTCGGTCACCGGGAACCCGCACATGACGCCGGTCTGGATCGCCGCGTTAAGCCCCTTCTGAACGCCGGGGATGAATTCCTTCGGGACGTTGCCGCCGGAAACCTCGTTTTCGAACAGGAAGCCCGAACCCGCCGGCAGCGGCTCGAAGCGGAACTTCACCCGCGCGTACTGGCCGGACCCGCCGGTCTGCTTCTTGTGGGTATAGTCCACATTGGCGGTTTGGCGGATGGTTTCGCGATAAGCCACCTGCGGCTGGCCAATATTGGCCTCGACCTTGAATTCGCGCCGCATGCGGTCGACGATGATCTCGAGGTGCAGCTCGCCCATCCCCTTGATCACGGTCTGGCCGCTCTCGGGGTCGGAAGCCACCCGGAAGGACGGGTCTTCGGCCGCCAGGCGCGACAGGGCCTGGCCCATCTTCTCCTGGTCCGCCTTCGACTTCGGCTCGACAGCGATCTCGATCACCGGGTCCGGGAAAGTCATCTTCTCCAGCACGACGGCATGCTGCGGATCGGAGAGTGTGTCGCCGGTAGTGGTCTGCTTGAGACCCGCCAGCGCCACGATGTCGCCGGCTCGCGCCTCGTTGATGTCTTCCCGCGAGTTGGCATGCATCAGCAGCATGCGGCCGATACGCTCGCGCTGGTCCTTGGTGGTGTTGCGGACTTGCTGACCGTTGACCAGCACACCCGAATAGATACGCGCGAACGTGAGCGAACCGACGAACGGGTCGTTCATCACCTTGAAGGCCAATGCGGCCAGCGGATCATCATCCGAATTCCGCCGAGTGACCGGCTCTTCGGTCCCCGCCTTGACGCCAACGACCGCCGGCACGTCGGTCGGCGCCGGCAGGTAATCCACCACGGCGTCGAGAAGCGGCTGCACGCCCTTGTTCTTGAAGGCCGATCCGCAAATCACCGGCACGAAGACGCCGTTCACGGTGCCGCGCCGGATGCACTTGTTCAGGGTCGCGATGTCGGGCTCCTTGCCGCCCTCGAGATAAGCCTCCATCGCCACGTCGTCCTGCTCGACGGCCATCTCGACCAGCCGCTCGCGCCACATCGCCGCGTCGTCGGCAAGCGCGGCCGGGATCGGCCCGCGCACGAATTCGGCGCCCAGCGCCTCGTCTTTCCAGATCACCGACTCCATGGCGATCAGGTCGACGATGCCGGCGAACTCGGACTCCTCGCCGATCGGCAGCTGGCAGACCAGGGGATTGGCCCCCAGGCGTTCGCCGATCTGCTTGATGCAGCGGAAGTAGTCGGCGCCGATGCGGTCCATCTTGTTGACGAAGCAGACGCGCGGCACCTTGTAGCGGTCGGCCTGACGCCACACCGTCTCGGACTGCGGCTCGACGCCGCCGACGCTGTCGAAAACGGCAACGGCCCCATCCAGAACCCGGAGGGACCGCTCGACTTCGATGGTGAAATCCACGTGGCCAGGCGTATCGATGATGTTGATACGGTGCTCGCGCCACTGGCAGGTGGTCGCGGCCGAGGTAATGGTGATGCCGCGTTCCTGCTCCTGCTCCATCCAGTCCATCACGGCGTTGCCGTCATGGACTTCACCGATCTTGTAGGACCGGCCGGTGTAATACAGGATTCGTTCGGTCGTCGTCGTTTTCCCGGCATCAATGTGAGCCATGATGCCGATGTTGCGATAGCGGTCGAGGGGCGTCGTGCGGGCCATGCTAGGATCTGCTCCGAAAATCTACCAGCGGTAGTGCGAGAACGCCTTGTTGGCGTCCGCCATACGGTGCGTATCCTCGCGCTTCTTGACGGCGGACCCGCGGTTGTTGGCGGCGTCCAGGAGTTCGCCCGAAAGACGCTCGGTCATGGTGTTCTCCGAACGCTTGCGCGCCAGATCGACGATCCAACGGATCGCCAGGGTCTGACGGCGGGCCGAGCGCACCTCGATCGGCACCTGATAGGTGGCGCCGCCGACCCGTCGAGAACGCACCTCGACGGCGGGCTTCACGTTCTCGATGGCATCGTGGAAGACCTTGAGCGGATCCTGCCCGGTCTTCTGCTGGATGATATCGAGAGCCCCATAAATGATGTGCTCGGCCACCGAGCGCTTACCATCCAGCATCAAGCCGTTGGTGAACTTGGTGACCACCGCGTCCCCGAACTTGGGATCGGCCAGGACTTCGCGTTTTTCTGCAGCGTGTCGACGGGACATGCTCTTCTTCCAATCCTACTTCGGCCGCTTCGCGCCGTATTTCGAACGACGCTGGCGGCGATCCGAAACGCCTTGGGTGTCAAGGGTGCCACGAATGATGTGGTAGCGAACGCCGGGAAGGTCCTTCACGCGACCGCCCCGGATCATCACCACCGAGTGCTCCTGAAGATTGTGCCCCTCGCCGGGAATGTAGCTGGTGACCTCGAAACCGTTGGTCAGGCGGACGCGCGCCACCTTCCGCAACGCCGAGTTCGGCTTCTTCGGGGTGGTGGTGTAGACGCGCGTGCAGACGCCCCGCTTCTGCGGACAGCTATCCAGCGCCGGAACCTTGTTACGGATATCCGGCGCCTGCCTGGGCTTCCGGATCAATTGGTTAACTGTTGGCATTGCGTCGTTCCACTTCACACGTGCGCCCGGCCCTGATGGTCAAGACCGTGGCGCGCACCCCGAAAACGAGGCAAAAAACCACTCCCGACGGTTATCCTTACCGCCCGGAGGGCGCTGACCCAGTTATGTTTTTTTCACATCCGAGACCGCGTCTGAACCGAGAGGTCCACCACCGGCCCCTTGCGAAGAGGGGCGAATACTAGTTTCGCCGCCCTACCCAGTCAAGCAAAACAATCCTTAAATCCTACGGCTTTCGCCGGCCCCGCCGAGGGTCCCGGCGGGGATACCGGGCAAAACCCGATATCCCCAGGGAATCCGCGGAAAAACCGGCCGGAGCCGGCCTAGTCGTCGCCGCCGCCGGCCGTTCCGGCGTCGGTTGCCGAGGCCTTGCCCTTCGCATCGGCCGCGATGTGGGCCGGGCCGGCCCCCTCTTCGACGGCCTCGGGCTGGCCGCCATCGACTTCCGCCATCTCGCGGTCACGTTGGGCGGCGATGGCCCGCAAGCGGTTCATCACGCTGCCCGTGCCGGCCGGGATCAACCGGCCGACGATGACGTTCTCCTTGAGGCCTTCCAGGTCGTCCGTCTTCCCGGAAACCGCTGCCTCGGTGAGGACACGGGTGGTTTCCTGGAAGGACGCCGCCGAAATGAACGACTGCGTCTGCAGGCTGGCCTTGGTGATGCCCTGCAGCACCGGAACGCCCACGGCCGGCCGCAGGTCGCGTTCGGCGGCCTTGGCGTTGACCATGTCGAACTCGATGCGGTCGATCTGCTCGCCGACCAGGAACGTGGTGTCGCCAGGTTGGGTGATCTCGACCTTCTGCAACATCTGGCGAACGATCACCTCGATGTGGCGGTCGTTGATCTTCACGCCCTGCAGACGGTAGACGTCCTGGATCTCGGCGACCAGGTAGTCGGCCAGGGCCTCGACCCCCATGACGCGCAGGATATCGTGCGGCACAGGGCTGCCGTCCATCAGCGAGTCGCCCTTGCGCACGAAATCGCCTTCCTGGATGCTGACGTGCTTGCCCTTGGGAATGAGGTACTCGTGCGGTTCCTCATCCTTGGCCGACGGGTTGACGATGATCCGGCGCTTCGACTTGTAGTCCTTGCCGAACTCGACGGTCCCGTCGATGTCGCTGATGATCGAGTGGTCCTTGGGCTTGCGGGCCTCGAACAGCTCGGCCACCCGCGGCAGGCCGCCGGTGATGTCGCGGGTCTTCGCCGACTCGCGCGGCACGCGGGCGACGACGTCGCCGGCGTGGACCTTCTGGCCCGGCTCGACCGACAGGATGGCGTCGACCGTCAGGTAGTAGCGGGCCTCGATCCCCTTGGCCAGGGTCACCAACTCGCCCTTCTCGTCGCGCAGCGTGATGCGGGGCCGAAGCTCGGCCCCCTTGGGCTGCTGCTTCCAGTCGATGACCACCTTGGAGGCGATGCCGGTGGCCTCGTCGACGCGCTCGACCATGGTCGTTCCCTCGACCAGGTCGACGTAGTGAACGACGCCGGGCTTCTCGGTGATGATCGGCAGCGTGTAGGGATCCCACTCGGCCAGGGCGTCGCCGCGCGTCACCTTGGCGTTGTCCTTGACCGCCAGCTTGGCGCCGTAGGGAATCCGGTGGCGGGCTCGCTCGCGGCCCTTGTTGTCGCTCAACACCACCTCGGCGTTGCGGCTCATGACGACATGGACGCCTTCGCTGTTCTTGACCGTCGAAACGTTGTGCAGCGCCACCTTGGCGTCGAACGCCGCCTCGACCTTGGACTGCTCGGCCCCGCGCTGCACGGCGCCGCCGATGTGGAAGGTGCGCATGGTCAGCTGGGTGCCGGGCTCGCCGATCGACTGGGCGGCGATGACGCCCACCGCCTCGCCGATGTTGACCCGCGTTCCGCGGGCCAGATCGCGACCGTAGCAGGTGGCGCAAATGCCGAGGCGCGTGCCGCAGGTCAGCGCCGAGCGGATCTTCACCGCCTCGATGCCGCCGCACTCCTCGATGCGGGCGACCGCCTCTTCGTCGATCAGATCGCCGGCCTTGACCAACACTTCGCCCGATGCCGGATCGACGATGTCGTCCGCGGCGCCGCGCCCGAGGATGCGTTCGGCCAGCGAGGCGATGACCTCGCCGCCCTGGACCACGGCCCTGAGGGTGATGCCGTCATGGGTGCCGCAGTCCTCCTCGGTGATGATGCAGTCCTGCGCGACGTCGACCAGCCGGCGGGTGAGGTAACCCGAGTTGGCCGTCTTCAAGGCGGTATCGGCCAGTCCCTTGCGGGCGCCGTGGGTCGAGTTGAAGTACTCGAGCACGGTCAGGCCTTCCTTGAAGTTGGAAATGATCGGCGTCTCGATGATCTCGCCCGACGGCTTGGCCATCAGGCCGCGCATGCCAGCCAGCTGCTTCATCTGGGCCGCCGAACCGCGGGCACCGGAGTGGGCCATCATGTAGACCGAGTTCACCGGCTCGCCCGGCTTCGCCGTCGAGATTTCCTTCATCATCTCGTCGGCCACCTGGTCGGTGCAGTGGGACCAGGCGTCGACCACCTTGTTGTACTTCTCGCCCTGGGTGATCAGGCCGTCCTGGTACTGCTGCTCGTACTGCTTGATCAGCTCCTCGGTCTTGCGCACCAGCGGCACCTTGCTCTTGGGCACCACCAGGTCGTCCTTGCCGAAGGAAATGCCGGCCTTGCAGGCGTATTCGAAGCCCAGCGCCATCATGCGGTCGGCGAAGATGACCGTCTCCTTCTGGCCGCAGTGGCGATAGACCATGTCGATGGCTTCGGAGATCTCGCGCTTGGTCAGCAGCCGGTTGATGAGATCGAGCGGCACGTGCGGATTGCGCGGCAGGATCTCGGACAACAGCATGCGGCCCGGCGTCGTCTGAATGCGCAGGACCGTCGGCTTGCCGTCGGCGTCGACCGTGCGGTAGCGGGCCGTGATCTTGCTGTGCAACGACACGACCTTGGCATCCAGCGCCTGCAGGATCTCGCCAATGCCGGTGAAGACCATGCCCTCGCCCGGCTCGCCCTCGCGCTCCATCGAAATGTAATAGAGGCCGAGCACGATATCCTGGGACGGCACGATGATCGGCTTGCCGTTGGCCGGGCTCAGGATGTTGTTGGTCGACATCATCAGCACGCGGGCTTCCAGGCGGGCTTCCAGCGACAGCGGCACGTGAACCGCCATCTGGTCGCCGTCGAAGTCGGCGTTGAAGGCCGCGCAGACCAGCGGATGAAGCTGGATCGCCTTGCCCTCGATGAGCTTGGGCTCGAAAGCCTGGATGCCCAGGCGGTGCAGGGTCGGCGCCCGGTTCAAGAGGACCGGGTGCTCGCGGATCACCTCCTCGAGGATGTCCCACACCTCCGGCCGTTCCTTCTCGACCATGCGCTTGGCCGCCTTGATCGTGGTGGCCATGCCATAGAGCTCGAGCTTGGAATAGATGAACGGCTTGAACAGTTCGACCGCCATCTTCTTGGGCAGGCCGCACTGATGCAGCATCAGTTCCGGACCGACGACGATGACCGAACGGCCGGAATAATCCACCCGCTTGCCCAGCAGGTTCTGGCGGAAGCGGCCCTGCTTGCCCTTCAGCATGTCGGCCAGCGACTTGAGCGGCCGCTTGTTGGCGCCGGTAATGGCGCGGCCGCGCCGGCCGTTGTCGAACAGCGCGTCGACCGCCTCCTGCAGCATGCGCTTTTCGTTGCGCACGATGATGTCGGGGGCATGCAGTTCGATCAGCCGCTTCAGGCGGTTGTTGCGGTTGATCACCCGCCGGTACAGGTCGTTGAGGTCGGAGGTGGCGAAGCGGCCGCCATCCAACGGCACCAATGGCCGCAGTTCCGGCGGGATCACCGGAATGACCTCGAGGATCATCCATTCCGGCCGCGACCCGGATTCAAGGAACGCCTCGACCAGCTTCAGGCGCTTGACCAACTTCTTGCGCTTGGCCTCGGAGTTGGTCTCGATGAGATCCGCGCGAAGGCTTTCGCACTCCTCGTCCAGGTCGATGGTGGCCAGCATGTCGCGGATGGCCTCGGCCCCGATGCCGACGGTGAACGCATCCTCGCCGTATTCCTCGACGGCGTTCTGATACTGATCCTCCGTCAGCATTTCCTTGAGCTTCAAGGGCGTCAGGCCGGGCTCGACGACGACGTAGTTCTCGAAATAGAGAACCCGCTCGAGATCCTTGAGCGTCATGTCGAGCAGCAGCCCGATGCGGCTGGGCAGCGACTTCAGAAACCAGATGTGGGCGACCGGCGAGGCCAGCTCGATGTGGCCCATGCGCTCGCGCCGCACCTTCTGGAGCGTCACTTCGACGCCGCACTTCTCGCAGGTGATACCCTTGTATTTCATGCGCTTGTACTTGCCGCACAAGCACTCGTAGTCCTTGATGGGGCCGAAGATGCGGGCGCAGAACAGGCCGTCCCGCTCCGGCTTGAAGGTCCGATAGTTGATAGTCTCGGGCTTCTTGATCTCGCCGAACGACCACGACCGGATGCGCTCCGGGCTGGCGATGGAAATGCGGATCTGATCGAAGCGCTGGGTGCCGCCGACCTGCCCGAATACCTTCATGAGTTCATTCATATGCCGTCCTCCTCGCTTCGATTCAGAGGCTAAAATTTGCGCTGGTTCAGCTCGACGTTAAGGCCGAGCGAGTGCAGTTCCTTGACCAGGACGTTGAAGGACTCCGGAATACCGGCTTCGAAATTGTCCTCGCCGCGGACGATGGATTCGTAAACCTTCGTCCGTCCGGCCTGGTCGTCGGATTTCACGGTCAGCATTTCCTGGAGGGTATAGGCGGCGCCGTAAGCCTCGAGCGCCCAAACCTCCATTTCGCCGAACCGCTGTCCGCCGAACTGCGCCTTGCCGCCCAACGGCTGCTGGGTCACCAGGCTGTAAGGCCCGATCGAGCGTGCATGGATCTTGTCGTCAACCAAGTGGTGAAGCTTGAGCATGTAGATGTAGCCCACCGTCACCTTGCGGTCGAACGCGTCGCCGGTCCGTCCGTCGACCAGCGTCACCTGGCCCGAGGCGTCGAGCCCGGCCTGCTTCAGCATGTCGACGATGTCGCTCTCGCGGGCGCCGTCGAACACCGGCGAGGCTATCGGCACGCCGTTTCGCAGGTTTTCCGCAAGCACGAGGGTCTCCTCGTCGTCGAAATCGGCCGCTTGCTGCTTATAGATCGTCGATCCGTAGACGCCCTTCAGCGTGCTGCGCAGCTTCTTGAGGTCGCCCCCGCCACGCACCGCGTCCAGCACCTCGCCGATCTGCCGCCCCAGCCCCGCGCAGGCGAAGCCGAGATGGGTTTCGAGAATCTGCCCGACGTTCATGCGCGACGGCACGCCCAGCGGATTGAGCACGATGTCGACCTGCGTGCCGTCTTCCAGGTAGGGCATGTCCTCGATGGGAACGATCTTGGAAACGACGCCCTTGTTGCCGTGACGGCCGGCCATCTTGTCGCCCGGCTGCAGCTTGCGCTTCACCGCGACGAAAACCTTGACCATCTTCATGACGCCGGGAGGCAGTTCGTCGCCGCGTTGCAGCTTCTCGACCTTGTTCTCGAAGCGGCCCTGCAGCTTGGCGATGCTTTCCTCGAACTGCTTCTTCAGCGCCTCGACGTCCTGCATCACCTTGTCGGTGCCGACGACGATCTGGGCGCACTGGCCGGGCGTGAAGCGGTCGAGGACCTCCTCGGTCAGCTTGATGCCGGCTTCGAGGCCCTTGGGGCCGCCGACCGCCTTGCGGTTCAGCAGCAGGGTCCGCAGGCGCTGGTTGAAGTTACGCTCCAGGATGGCCCGCTCGTCGTCGCGGTCCTTGGCCAGATGCTCGATCTCCGCCCGCTCGATGGCCATCGCGCGTTCGTCCTTGTCGACGCCGCGCCGCGAGAAGACGCGAACCTCGACGATGGTGCCGGTCACCCCGGGCGGCAGCCGCAGCGACGTGTCACGCACGTCGTGCGCCTTCTCGCCGAAGATGGCCCGCAGCAGCTTCTCCTCCGGAGTCATCGGCGATTCGCCCTTCGGCGTCACCTTGCCGACCAGGATGTCTCCGGCCTGGACCTCGGCGCCGATGTAGACGATGCCGGCCTCGTCGAGGTTGCGCAGCGCTTCCTCGCCGACGTTGGGGATGTCGCGGGTGATTTCCTCCTGCCCGAGCTTGGTGTCGCGCGCCATCACCTCGAATTCCTCGATGTGGATCGAGGTGAAGACGTCGTCGCTGACGATACGCTCGGAAATGAGGATGGAGTCCTCGAAGTTGTAGCCGTTCCACGGCATGAAGGCGACGAGGACGTTGCGCCCGAGCGCCAGTTCGCCCAGCTCGGTCGAGGGGCCGTCGGCGATGATGTCGCCGGCCTCCACGCGATCACCCACGCGAACCAGCGGGCGCTGGTTGATGCAGGTGTTCTGGTTGGAGCGCTGGAACTTGAGCAGCGTGTAGATGTCGACGCCCGGCGCCGCGTGCGACGTCTCTTCGGTCGCCTGCACGACGATACGGGTGGCGTCCACCTGGTTGACCACGCCCGGACGGCGGGCGACGATGGTGGCCCCGGAATCGCGGGCCACCGCGCTTTCCATGCCGGTGCCCACAAGCGGGGCCTCGGCGCGGACCAGCGGCACCGCCTGGCGCTGCATGTTCGAGCCCATCAGGGCGCGGTTGGCGTCGTCGTTCTCCAGGAACGGGATGAGCGCGGCAGCCACCGACACCAGCTGCTTCGGCGAAACGTCGATGTAGTCGATGTCCTCGGGACGCACCATCAGGTAGTCGCCGCCTTGGCGGCAACTCACCAGATCGGTGGTGAAGTGGCCCTTGTCGTCGACCTCGGCGTTGGCCTGGGCAATGGTGAACTTGCCTTCCTCCATCGCCGACAGGTACAGCACCTCGTCGGTCAGCGTGCCCTTCTCGACCTTGCGGTACGGGGTCTCGATGAACCCGTACTTGTTGACGCGCGCGAAGGTCGCCAAGCTGTTGATAAGGCCGATGTTCGGGCCTTCCGGGGTCTCGATCGGGCAGATGCGGCCGTAGTGGGTGGGGTGCACGTCGCGCACCTCGAAGCCGGCCCGCTCGCGGGTCAGACCGCCCGGTCCAAGCGCCGACAAACGCCGCTTGTGGGTGATTTCCGACAGCGGATTGGTCTGGTCCATGAACTGGCTCAACTGGGACGAGCCGAAGAACTCGCGGACCGCGCCGGCCGCCGGCTTGGCGTTGATGAGGTCGTGCGGCATCACGGTGTCGATGTCGACCGAGCTCATCCGCTCGCGGATGGCGCGCTCCATGCGCAAAAGCCCGATGCGGTACTGGTTCTCCATCAACTCGCCCACCGAGCGGACGCGCCGGTTGCCCAGGTGGTCGATGTCGTCGATCTCGCCACGGCCGTCCTTGAGCTCGACCATGACCTTGACCACGGCCAGGATGTCTTCCTTGCGCAGCGTGCGCAGTGTGTCCTCGGTCTTGAAGCCCAGGCGCGAGTTCATCTTGACGCGGCCGACGGCCGACAGGTCATAGCGCTCGGAATCGAAGAACAGGCCGCGGAACAGCGCCTCTGCCGTCTCCAGGGTCGGCGGCTCGCCGGGGCGCATGACGCGATAGATGTCGATCAGCGCTTCCTCGCGCGACGAATTCTTGTCGACGGCGAGCGTGTTGCGGATGTACGGGCCGACGTTGATGTGGTCGATGGCCAGCGTCGGGATGGTCGCGACGTCGGCCGCCTCGAGCGCTTCGAGAACGGACTCGGTGATCTCCTCGCCGGCCTCGACGTAGACTTCGCCGGTGGCCTCGTTGATGAGATCCTCGGCAACGTAGTGGCCGATCAGGTCGTTCTTCGGAACCAGCTGTTCCTTGAGCCCCTGCTCCTGGATCTGGCGCAGCATGCGGGCGGTCAGCTTGGTGCCGGCCTCGGCCGCCACCTTGCCGGTCTTGGCGTCGACCAGATCGACGGTCAGCTTGGTGCCCTTCATGCGCTGCGGCAGGAACGGCGTGCGCCATCCCTTGGCGGTGCGGGTGAAGACCACCTGGTCGTAGAAGTAGTTGAGGATCTCCTCGGGGCTCATGCCGGTGATTTCGGCGGAATCGAGCGGCTTACCGTCCTTCCCGCGCTCGGCGCGCAGCGCCTCGGTGGCGGCGCCCTCCAAAGCCATCAGCATGGTCGTCACCGGCAGCTTGCGCCGGCGGTCGATGCGCACGTAGATCAGATCCTTGGCATCGAATTCGAAGTCCAGCCACGAACCGCGATAGGGGATCACCCGCGCCGCGAACAGGAACTTGCCCGAGGAATGGGTCTTGCCCTTGTCGTGGTCGAAGAAGACGCCGGGCGAACGGTGCATCTGCGAGACGATGACGCGCTCGGTCCCGTTGATGACGAAGGTGCCGTTCGCCGTCATCAGCGGCATGTCGCCCATGTAGACGTCCTGCTCCTTGATGTCGCGCACGGAACGGGACCCGGTGTCCTCGTCGACGTCCCAGACAACCAGGCGCAGCGTCACCTTGAGCGGCGCGGCATAGGTCATGCCCCGCTGCTGGCACTCCTCGACGTCATACTTCGGTTCCTCGAACTGGTAGCGCACGAACTCCAGCGTGCCGCGTTCGGAAAAATCCGTGATCGGGAACACGGACTTGAAGACTTCCTGGAGGCCGGTGTCGGTGCGCTCTTCGGGCCGCGTGTCCCTTTGCAGGAACTGTTCGTACGAGGTTTTCTGAACCTCGATGAGGTTGGGCATCGTCGCGATCGTCGACAGCCTGCCGAAATCCTTGCGAATACGCTTGCGACCGGTGAAAGACATAGCCATTCCAAATCCCCGCAGTGTGCTATCCGGTTCCGTCCCGTCCTCCGTCGACCACCGCCGCCTACGGAAACGAGACCATGAAACGGCCCTTGTCAGGACCCTCGGTGCCGGCTGTCCCCCCGAAGAGGCCCGGCACCCGTCATATCGGCACATCCACTTTTCCCGGCCGCGGCAAGGCCAATGCGGGTGGATGCGTTAGAAGACCGGTCGGGCCGGATGGCGGAAATCCCCGTCGGGGCTCCCCCATCCGGCCCCAGGCCGGCTTTAGGCAAAGCTGGTGTGTCGCGCCAAATGCGGCACGTTACTTCAGTTCCACCGTCGCGCCGGCGGCTTCCAGCTTCTTCTTGATCTCAGCGGCCTCGTCCTTCTTCACGCCTTCCTTGACCGGCTTGGGCGCGCCTTCGACGAGATCCTTGGCTTCCTTCAGCCCGAGGCCGGTGATGGCCCGGACTTCCTTGATGACGTTGATCTTCTGGTCGCCGAAGGCGGTGAGAACGACGGTGAACTCGTCCTTCTCCTCGACCACAGCGGCGGCGCCGGGAGCCGCGGCCGCGACCGCGACCGGAGCGGCGGCGGAAACGCCCCATTTCTCCTCGAGCATCTTGCTGAGCTCGGCGGCCTCCATGATGGTGAGGGCCGACAGATCCTCGACGATTTGTTGCAGGTTCGCCATTTTGAACTTTCTCCTAGGCTTGAACTGTCAGTAACGGATGGAAAAACGCGCTTACGCGGCTTCCCCTTTTTGGGCATACGCGCCAAGGACGCGGGCAATCTGACTGCCAGGCGCCTGAAGCAGGCTGGCAATGCGAGCTGCCGGCGCGGTCAGCAGGCCAATGATCCTGGCCCTCGACTCATCCAGCGACGGAAGATTGGCCAGGGCCTTGACGCCAGCGGCGTCGAACATGGCCTTGCCAATCGCTCCGCCAAGGATGATCAGCTTCTCGTTATCCTTGGCAAAATTCGAGGTGACCTTCGCGGCCGCCACCGGGTCGGCCGAAAAGGCAATCGCCGTCGGTCCGGTGAAAAGGTCGCTCAGCCCCTCGTACTTGGTGCCCGCGAGGGCTAGACGCGTGAGCCGATTTTTGGTGATCTTGAAGCTCGCGCCCGCTACGCGCATCTGTTCGCGGAGCTTGGTGATTTCGGCGACGGTCATACCCGAGTAATGGGTAACGACCATGGCCTCCGTCTCCTCGAACGTCTGATGCATCGAAGCGACCAGAGCTTCTTTTTGCGATCGGTCCACAGATCGTCTCCAGTTTTTTGGCTCAAGTTCCGGTCCCTTGGGGCCGGAGCCTGACGCCGATGGACTTCTGGCCCCCCCAAAGTCCTTGCGGGGGAACCGGTTCTCCTGTCCGCTGCGTCAGTTCAAGCCGTCCACGGGCGTTTCGGCGAAACGCCCGAAAAACGGTTCTCGACACTGTCTGTGCAGGCGGGTCGCCCCTTTAGGCCGTCGGCGGGCCGAAACCCACGTCTGGCACCTACGGTCTTGGACAGGTCCGGGGCGGTTTCGATGCCCCGGCCGCCCTCCGCCCCCTCGCGGGAAGCGGAAGGTAGCTGGTTAGGCGTGGCCGGCTCAGCCGCCGACCAGGTTCGCCACGTTCAGTTTCACGCCCGGGCCCATGGTGGAACTCAGGCTGATGCCCTTGAGGTAGGTCCCCTTGGCACCGGCCGGTTTCGCCCGGTTGATGGCGTCGACGAAGGCCTTCACGTTCTCGGCGATGGCCGCTTCGCTGAAGCTCGCCTTGCCGACCCCGGCATGGATGATGCCGGCCTTCTCGACACGGAACTCGATCTGGCCGCCCTTGGCGGCCTTCACCGCCTCGGCAACGTCGTTGGTCACGGTACCCAGCTTGGGGTTCGGCATCAGGCCGCGCGGCCCGAGGATCTTGCCCAGCCGGCCGACCACCGCCATCATGTCGGGCGTGGCGATGCAGCGATCGAACGCGATCTCGCCCCCCGACACTTTCTCCGCCAGGTCGTCGGCACCGACGATGTCGGCGCCGGCATCCGTCGCCGCCTTGGCCTTGTCGCCCTTGGCGAACACCGCGACGCGCAGCGACTTGCCGGTGCCGTTCGGAAGCGACACCACGCCACGCACCATCTGGTCGGCGTGTCGGGGATCGACGCCCAGGTTGATGGCGATCTCGACGGTCTCGTCAAACTTGGCCTTGGCCCCGTTCTTGATCAGCTTGACGGCGTCGGACAGATCGTATTGGGTCTCGCGATCGATGGTTTCATAGACCACGCGCAGCCGTTTTCCTTTGGTCGCCATGGCCTATTCCTCCACCACTTCAATGCCCATGGAACGCGCCGAACCAATGATCATCTGGGAGGCCGCCTCGATGTCCTTGGTGTTCAGATCCGGCAACTTCTTTTCGGCGATCTCGCGAACCTGCGCCATGGTGACGGAAGCCACCGTGTCCTTGCCCGCTGTCGCCGTTCCCTTGGTGATGCCGGCCGCCTTCTTGAGAAAGAAGCCGACGGGAGGGGTCTTGGTGACGAACGAGAAGGTACGGTCGCGATAGGCCGTGATCACCACGGGGATCGGCATGCCCGGTTCCAGCTTCGAGGTCTGGGCATTGAACGTCTTGCAGAACTCCATGATGTTGAGGCCGGCCTGACCCAGCGCCGGCCCGATCGGCGGCGACGGATTGGCCTGCCCCGCAGGCACCTGCAGCCTGATGTACCCTTGAATCTTCTTTGCCATTTTTTCCCTCTGTCATCAGTCTTCATAGGGGACGCGGTGCGGCCATGGCGGGCCTCCCGCATCGGAACCGCCGCCCCCCATGGGCGGGCGGAATGCGTTTACAGCTTCTCGACCTGCGAGTACTCCAGTTCCACCGGGGTGGCGCGGCCGAAGATGGACACCGACACCTTGAGCCGGGCCCGTTCCTCGTCGACCTCCTCGACGTTGCCGTTGAACGACGTGAACGGCCCGTCGCTGACCCGCACCTGGTCGCCGATCTCGAAGGACACCGACATCTTCGGCCGGTCCAGGCCTTCCTCGACCTGATGCATGATCCGCTGCGCCTCGGCCTCGGAGATCGGCGTCGGACGGCCACGGCCGCCCAGGAAGCCGGTCACCTTCGGCGTGTTCTTGACCAGGTGCCAGGTTTCGTCGGTCATCTCCATCTGCACCAGGACGTAGCCCGGGAAGAACTTGCGCTCGGAATTGACCTTGGTGCCGCGCCTGACCTCGACCACTTCCTCCATCGGCACCAGGACCTTCAGGATATGCTCGGCCATGCCGATCTGCTTGGCCTGCTCCTCGATCGACTGGGCGACCTTCTTCTCGAAGCCCGAATAGACGTGGATCACGTACCAGTTGGCGGCCATCATCACCCTCCGAACCCGAAAATCAGGCGCATGCCGACCGCCAGAATCTCGTCAACGAGGAAAAAGAACAATGCCGCCAGAATGACCATCAGAAAAACCATGGCGGTGGAGACCATGGTTTCCTTGCGCGTCGGCCACGTGACCTTGGCGACTTCCTGGCGTACTTCCTGGACGAACTGCGCTGGAGTGGTTTTTGCCATATTCGCCTACACGGGGGGTTCGGGTCGGGATTTAAGGTATGCGCCGACTAAATGCAATGGCAGGAGTGGAGGGGCTCGAACCCCCAACCCCCGGTTTTGGAGACCGGTGCTCTAGCCAATTGAGCTACACTCCTATGCCGATGCGGCGCCGCGCTGGCCTGAATTCCAAGCCATTCCGCGGCGCCGGTATGTCTTCCCACTACTCGATGATCGATGCGACGACGCCGGCGCCGACGGTGCGGCCACCCTCGCGGATGGCGAACCGAAGGCCTTCCTCCATGGCGATCGGCGCAATCAGGTCGATCTCCATCGTGATGTTGTCGCCCGGCATCACCATCTCGGTGCCTTCCGGCAGAACAACCGTCCCCGTCACGTCCGTCGTCCGGAAGTAAAACTGCGGGCGGTAGTTCGCAAAAAACGGCGTGTGGCGACCACCCTCTTCCTTCGTCAGGATGTACGCCTCCGCCTTGAACTTCGTGTGCGGCGTGATCGAACCCGGCTTCGCAACAACCTGACCGCGCTCAACGTCGTCGCGCTTCGTGCCGCGCAGCAGGATCCCGATGTTGTCCCCCGCCTCGCCCTGGTCCAGAAGCTTGCGGAACATCTCGACGCCCGTGCACACCGTCTTCTGCGTCGCCCGGATGCCAACCAGCTCAACTTCCTCGCCAACCTTCACAACCCCGCGCTCAACGCGGCCCGTCACCACCGTCCCACGCCCCGAAATCGAGAACACGTCCTCGATCGGCATCAGGAACGGCTGGTCCTTCGGACGGTCCGGCTGCGGAATGTAGCTGTCGATCGCATCCATCAACGCCAGGATCGACTTCTTGCCGATCTCCTCGTCACGCCCCTCCAGAGCCGCCAGCGCCGAACCCTTCACGATCGGGATGTCGTCGCCCGGGAACTCGTAGCTCGACAGAAGCTCCCGAAGCTCCATCTCAACAAGCTCCAGCAACTCCGGGTCGTCGACCTGGTCAACCTTGTTCATGTAAACGACCAGCGCCGGAACGCCCACCTGGCGGGCCAGAAGGATGTGCTCGCGCGTCTGCGGCATCGCCCCGTCCGCCGCCGAGACCACCAGCACCGCACCGTCCATCTGCGCCGCGCCCGTGATCATGTTCTTGATGTAGTCCGCATGGCCAGGGCAGTCGACGTGCGCGTAATGACGCTTCGACGTCTGATACTCAACGTGCGCCGTCGCAATCGTGATCCCGCGCGCCTTCTCTTCCGGCGCCTTGTCAATCTGGTCAAACGGCGTGAATTCCGCAAACCCCTGCTCGGCCAGAACCTTCGTAATCGCCGCCGTCAACGTCGTCTTGCCGTGGTCAACGTGGCCAATCGTCCCAACATTGCAGTGCGGCTTCGTCCGCTCAAACTTCTGCTTGCCCATGGCTTTGTCTTTCTTCTACCTGGAATCCCAACAAACGAATAACCCTGCCCCCGCTCATCGACCCGGGTCTGGAGCGGGTGAAGGGAATCGAACCCTCGTCATCAGCTTGGAAGGCTGTTGCTCTACCATTGAGCTACACCCGCGACCCCAGACATCCGACCGAGACGGCTCGATCCGTAGCGCATTTGGTGGAGGGGGCTGGATTCGAACCAGCGTAGGCGTACGCCAACGGGTTTACAGCCCGTCCCCTTTAGCCACTCGGGCACCCCTCCCCAAGTGCGCCGCGACCGCCGGCAAAGCGGCATAACGAGCGCCGGAAATACGAGGATTTGCCGTCTTTTGTCAACGCAAAAACACCAACAGGGCGCATCCAACCTTTCCGCCGCGTCGATCGCCCCGACGGAAACGATTGAACACACCACGTTTGTCGGTATCGTATAGAGCATCATGAGCAAGCGCAAGTCACCCCCCCACGGATCGCGACACCCTCGCCGGCAGCCCGGCCGGGAGAGCGCGCCAGCCGGGGATTCGCCGCGGTCCGCCGCCGGCGCCGAGGCCGCTTGGCTGTTCGGCCTTCACGCCGTCGGCGCCGCGCTGGCCAACCCGGCCCGGCGATGCCACCGCCTGCTCGCCACCCGGCAGGGAGAGGAAGGCCTGGGCGACGTTCCTGCCGGGCACCGGCTCAAGATCCAGATCGTCGACCGGGGGGAAATCGACCGCCTGTTGCCGGCCGGCGCCGTGCACCAGGGGGTGGCCCTGCTGGCCGACCCGCCGCCCGAACCCGCCATCGAGGACATCCTGGCCGGGGCCGGCGAGCGCGCCACCCTGGTCGTCCTCGACCAGGCGACGGACCCGCGCAACATCGGCGCCGTGCTTCGGGCCGCCGCCGCCTTCGATGCCATCGCGGTGGTCATGCCCGTGCGTCATGCCCCGGCCACCACCGGCGTGCTGGCCAAGGCGGCGTCCGGCGCGCTGGAAACCGTGCCGCTGGTCCGCATCGCCAATCTGGCGCGCGCGCTCGAGCGCATCAAGGAAGCCGGCTTCTGGTGCGTCGGCCTGGATGGCGACGGCACCTCGGCGCTGGCCGAGGCCGACCTGTCGGGGCGCCTTGCCCTGGTGCTGGGGGCCGAGGGCGCGGGCTTGCGGCGGCTGACCCGCGAACACTGCGACCTGGTGGTGCGCATCCCGATCAGCGAGAGGATCGAAAGCCTCAATCTGGCGACGGCGGCAGCCATCGCCCTTTACGAGGTGGCCCGCCGGACGCCGTGACTTGCGGGTCGATGGCGCCCGCGCTATCGTCGGCCCGACCGCACGGTAGCCGGCATAGCTCAGTTGGTAGAGCACCTGATTTGTAATCAGGGGGTCCCGGGTTCGAGCCCTGGTGCCGGCACCAGTTTCCGAGGCCCTGCCCACGTCCAGTAAGCGCCGGGTAAGCGGCCGGCCTGCAATTCGGTTGCCTGTTTGTGCCGGGATGCGACAAAACCCTAAGCCCGGTATAGGGTTGTTGTGTTCCCCCTGTTTGACGATGCCCCGGCCCGGCAGGCGACAGCCGGCCGCAACGCCCCGCCCGGTATAGGGTTGTCGTATTTTCCTCTTTTTTTTAACGATGCCCCGGCAGGCGGTCACGGCGCACCTCGCCCGTCGCCGACTCTCCCCGCAAGGAAGGCCCCGCTTCACGAAGTTGATCCACGCCCCGCAGCGTCTTTCGTTTTCGTGGACATTCACGACATGGTATATTCGGGTCGGTTAGCCAGCCGCCTCACCAGCGGGGAACACACCAAATCGGGGCGTCGATGCTCCGCCCTTGAAAAGCGGCCGCCCGGTTTGGAAGGTATTGAGTTTCGTTCGGCGCGCAGGTGAGGCCAATCCATGATCGAAATCAAGCTGCCCGATGGCCGCGTTATGGCTGTTGATACAGACGACCCCGCTGTCGCCGAGAGCACCCGGCGGAGGGCTCTGTCAGCTGGGCGGACGGGCCCCGCCACGCCCGGCGCGGGCGACGCCGCACCCGTCGCGGACTTCTTGAGCGCGCTTGTCGGATCGGAGCGCCCGGGCTACGCCGGAGCGGATGGCCCGAACCGCACCCGCGGCCTGATGGTTGGCACGCAGGGGGTTGGCCGGGGCCTCGCCGATATCGCCGGTTCGCCCGCCGATCTTTCGACCGGGCTTGTAAATGCGCTCTTGTGGGGCGCGGACAAAATCGGCCGAAGCGCCCAATGGGCCGCGAAAGCCGTGTTGCCGCAGTCGGCCGGAGAGCGCGTACCGGATCTCAGCGTCGACTACCGCTTTCCGTCAAGCCCCGTTGGAAGCGATGCCATCGCCGGCTTGTTTTCGAACATGGCAAACCATTTGGGTGTGCCTGTCGTCGACGAGCAGGTGATGACGCCGTTTGAGCGCGCCGCCTACAACGTCAACCGCATTGGCACGGACGTCGGCGCCGGCGCGGCCGGCCTTGTCCGAGGGGCCATGCGGCAGGCGCCCAACGCGCTCGTTCAAACGCCAAGCCCCAGCCCTGCGCCGGTCGGAACCGCGCGGCAGGCGCCCGGGGCACCTATTCAGGCGCCGGATTTGTTCTCCTCGAAACCGACCATGCCAAACCCGTTCGGCCGGGAGGCTGCCCCGTCTGGTTCGACGCCGATCGCACCCGCCCCATCCACACCAGCGGGGGCTTCCTTGAGGGTTGTGGACGTGCCGCCGAAGTCTGCCCCTGCCGATCCTGCAATTGAGGCGGTGAGCCGTCTCCGCGCCGCCGAAAAATCGGAAGATTTCACCATGGCAGGCGGCCGAGCCGACCCCCGGTTCGCCGCCAAAGCCGATTCAGCCGTAGACGTGGCAGAGTATGAATTCGCGCACGCCGTGCCGACGACGGATGCTGGGCGCATTGCCAAGGTACAGGCCGTTCAGCGTATCCTTGCCCCCCTGCGAGACGGGGGCGAACTGCTCGAGGCGGGAGTCGACACGACGCTCGCGCACCTCCGCTCGCTCCGGCAAAGCATCGAACGCCAGGCATCGGCGGCCAACGAAGGGCTGACGCCGCTGCAGGGGCTACAGGCCTCATTCGAGAAGGCGCCCTTTGACCCGGTTATCAACGCCGCTGAACACCTGCGCGTCAAAGCCGATGCGCTTAAATTCCAGAAGGCAAGAGACGTGGATCCGATTTACATCGCCGGCGCGCGTGCGGACAGGGCCGCCGCGTGGGAGGCTTTCATTGACGCAATCCCGACCACGGGGAGGGGGCAGCTTGCCAAGATCGATGTCATCAGGGACACGATCTACAACAGGGGGGCCAACCTGACCGAACAAGAGTCGATCGACGCCCTGCAAAACCTGGATGCGCTTTGGGAAAGCATCGAGCGGGGGGTGATGTAGCGCGAACACTACATCCGAACGCCCGGCCCTCCCTGGTAGGCCTACATCCCGCCGCGCGCCGCGTCCCGGCAAGTCAGCATCCCGGCTATCCCGAAAGCCGCTCCAACCGCGTAGCCGATGGTGTGGGACACCGACCCCGTAACCACCTCGATCAAGCCTGTCGTGGCAGTCGCAGCAAGGGCAAAAGCGAACAGGCCCGCCAAGGCGTAGAGGCCTGTGATCAACAGCCAAGATACGAACCTGCGGAGCATATCCGTTTTCCTCCTGTCCTTCGTGTCGATAGCGACCGAAAAATGCTACCTGGCCGAACCCACCCTTTAGGCAGCGGGCGTCAAAGGTCCCCGATCGAGGGTGGTCGGCCCGACACTTATACGGGACAATCGGATGAAGTGCAAAAAACAGCGATATTGCCCGCATTGCGCTTACTCAATGCTTATTCTCTTCGCCCCCTAGTTTGCTAACCAATTGACGCATAAGCGTTTTCTTCTTTCTGGCTTCTGATGCGGCATCAGTGGCCAGGCCTTCGGGGGCGTCCGAACGGGGCGGCGACCGCCGGCAAGAAGGCAATACCGCGACCGCCGAGCCACCCGGCGGCGGCATCCCGACCCCCCGGTGGGGGGCCGCCGCGTCGTCGACAACAGCCGCCAGGCGCCTCGACAAATTTTCCCACCTCAAAAAGTAAGGTAGCAAATGGCTTGCTCGTAGCCCTCCTAGGCAGGTTACCACCCGTTCGCCCGTCTACGGCGTTTCGGGCGTCGATGTTGTTCTGGCCCGCGTAGAGGTTCGTGCTCTCGGTGAGGGCACGTTGACGACCGCCGCGTAACCGAAAAAGATGCCGACGGAGGGCTGGCAAGGGGGCTCGGGCTTCACGGACCGTTAGAAGCGCCTTACCCCCGTGTTTTGTCCCGTTTGTCACATGGGCGCGCGAACGGTAAAAACTATTTGAACCTCTTTTTCTTATATATCAGCCACTTATGGTTAGAATTTCCGTCCCCTAGGAATTCCTCATGTGACGAACGTGCCAAATGACGGGAGGGTGCCCGTGCCCACCCCGGTACTTCTTGATCGGTGGGCATTCGGTTGCCGTCTGTCGGGGGGGCCCTGCGCGGTCGGAATTCCGACCACGGCCGGATCGAAGTCCTGGGCGGTGTCCTGGGTGCCGTCGAAAACGACGGCCAGAAGAATGACGTGAAATCAGCCGCCGCCCATTGGTCGGGGCTGTGATTTTGTAGAAAGCAACCGCGAAGCGTTGTATATTTTCCCTGACCAGCGTCGCGAGACGCCGGATCCCGATGACGGAGCGTTCATATGGCCCAGCCACCTGCCTACACCCCGGCCTACAATTTCAGCGACTACCAGACCAGCAACCCCGCCGACCCGCTTCCGGGTAACAGGCTCGACATTGAACTGGCCGCGGTCAAGACGACCACCGACGGCATTCGCACCAACCTGGCCCTGATCCAGCGAGACGATGGCGCCATCGCCAACCAGGTGGTGACGCCGGACAGCTTCACCGCGGCGTCGCTGGCCTTGATAGGCGGCTCGTGGGCCCCCCGCGGCGCGTGGGCGACGACGACGGCCTACGCGGTCGGCGACGTTGTGTCGAATTCAGGCAACAGCTACGTCTGCGCGGTCGCGCACACCGCCGGCACCTTCGCCACCGACCTGGCCGCGAGCAAATGGCTGATCATCGAAGCTGGTAGTTATGCGGCCGACGACATCGTCTACGACAACGGCGTGTCGGCGCTGGCCGCGACGGATGTTCAGGCCGCAATCGATGAATTGGCCTCGGAGAAGGCGAATTCCGCCGATCTTGGCGGCGCCGCGCTGTTGGATGTCGGAACAGTCGCCGGCACCGTGGCTGCCGGCGATCATGTGCAGGCGCTGGCCAACGGCGGTACCGGGGCGACCACGGCGGCGGGGGCGCGTGCCGCTCTCGACGTCGACCAGGCAACCAACAGCCTGACCGCCGAGGCCGCGGCCGACGACGCCGACCTGGTGACCGTTTACGACAATAGCGCCGGGGCCATGCGCAAGATGACGCGGGCGAACTTCCTGGCTGGCGTGTCGGGGCAGGACACGACGGCCCGCGACATGGCCATCCTCAACGCCTTTGACATCTCCGAGCTGATGGGCCGCTCGGCGCTGTCGCTGGGCGCGGCCGTGGTCGACGCTTTCGAGGACCAAGCCGGGATCGACGCGGCGACGTCGACCGGGGAGCTTTTCGACGCCGCCGGCACCTATGGCACCGTCGCCGACGTCACGCAAACCGACAATCGGGCGCGCACCAACATCCTGTTCGGGGCGGGCCGCGAGTTCGTCGACCTGTTCCAGGCGGCGACGAACGGCG
Organism: Shumkonia mesophila; assembly: GCF_026163695.1. Taxonomy (NCBI): domain Bacteria; kingdom Pseudomonadati; phylum Pseudomonadota; class Alphaproteobacteria; order Rhodospirillales; family Shumkoniaceae; genus Shumkonia; species Shumkonia mesophila. The sequence continues at coordinate 118,117 of NZ_JAOTID010000004.1, forward strand.
GCGTCATCGGGTCCATCTCGGTCTATACGACCGTCGCCTTCACCGGCCAGGTCGCCGTCTACCGGGACAACGGCGCCGGCAACTACACCGTCATGGCCGAACAGGCGGCCGTCCACGCCGGGGCGGGGTGGCAGACGTTCACCTTGTCCTCGCCCTACACCGTGCCGTCGTCCGGCACCTTCTACGTCGGCTGCTACCGGCCGGCCGCCACCTTCGAAGTGGTGACGGGCGGCGGCGCGGCTTACGGGGGCGCCGTCGGCGTGGGTGCTTCCTTCACCAAAGACGTCAACGACACCGTGCCGTGCGCTTTCGTCGAGACGCTCACGTCGGCGGCCATGACCCTCGTTTCTGAGGCCATCACCGCCGCCTCCGCGCCGGCGTCCGCGCGCGTCACCCTGGATCACGAGGACGTCGCCGGGACGGCCGTGCTCAACACCGACGTCGTCGTCTCGGCCAGCCGCGACGACGGCACGACGTACACGGCGGCGGTGCTGACCGTGCTGCGCGACGCCGGGTCCGGCCGCAAGGTCTACGTCGCCGATATCGACCTCTCGGGCCAGCCGAGCGGCACGGCGCTGCGCCTCAAGGGCGAGCAACTCAACGCCAAGGCCGGCCGCTGGCACCGCTGGGCGGTCCAGGCCGACGTCGCTCTGTCCTTCTGATCGGGGGGACGTCATGGCTTTTTGCTACCAGCAGCCGCTTCCGCCCGCGCCGCCGGTCGGCGCGACGCCGCCCCGGCTGGTCGCGTCGGCCTTCGGCGTCGTTCCCCTTCCGATGGACTTCAATATCGCGCTGGAAGGGCCGTTCAACCTGATCGCGGCGGTGTACCTGGATGTCGGCCTTTACCTGCTGTTGTTTGGCGCCGAGCAGCCCGACACGAACTATCACGTCCTCATCAACGACGGCGGGCTGCATATCGCCGCCGCCGAGAAGGCCGCCGGCTACATCATGATCGCGGCGAAGGATGCGATGGAGACTCCCGTCGATCCGTCGTCCTTCAACGTCGAAGTGTACCGCCTCTAGGAGAAGGAACCATGCAAATGAAAGTGATCTGCGAGAAGGAAATCAGCGGCGTGATGCGGCTTCTCAACATCACGACCGCCACGGGCATCGACGTCGGGGCGTTTCTTCGGACCACGCCCGGCGTCGGCATGCCGTTCTGGTGCTGGCCGACGATTCCCGGCGGCAGGGTCGTCGCCACCGACTTCACCGACGCCCCCATCGTCACCAGCGACGCCGCCACCAACAACCAACTGATCGCGGCCATCACGGCCACGCCGCAAGAGGTGCTGACTTACGATCCGCCGTTGTGACCCTTTCCGTGAAAAAGCCCGTGGTCCAGGTTGAACGGCTGCCTACGGTGCTTCCGGCCGGCGCGCTTCAGAACGGAGTGTGCCGGGGCCTCGCGGCGTCGAAGACGATCGGAGATCCGCCCCCGAGATGACGCAGCGCGCCACCCCGGCGGGCCGGGGCCAGTCCATCAATTTGCAGGGCTAGGCGGCGGCTTTGGTTTTTCTCGTTCGCATCAGCGTGGCGGCCCGCTGAATCTTCTCCTTTTCAGCCTCGCGGCGCGTCCGTTCCTTTTCCGCCCGGCCGGCGAAGATGGAATGGACTCGGGGGTCAACCCACCACATCTGGCTGTTCCTTCGCCCGCTCTCCATCGGGACCACCCAGCCGGCCCGCTCGAGCGTGTCCATAGCCCGCGCGAGCGCGCCCGGATCGTCCCGGAGTTCGCGGTAGGCCCGGCTGATGTCGCGAGCCGTGACGACCGGCGCGCGTTGGGAAAGGATGTAGCCCGCAATCCAGCCCCCATGGTCGGCATCAGGCGCCGAGCCGAACGTCTCGGCATAGAACCGGACGGCATGCGGGAGCAGGAAATCGAGCATCAGCCTTTCGACCATGCCCGCAGTTTCGCCGCTGATTTCGCGGGGCACGGGGTCAAAAAGCGTGTCGGCCGAGGGTGGCGCATCGGCGCCGGTCGCGGCAGTCGCCTCAACCGCGTGGTAGGTGAGAAGAAGGCGGGCGAACAGGGCGTCCCACTTGGCCAGGTGGTTGCGGAGGCCGGCGCCGGCGGACGGAGACTCCTTGAAAGCGTTGGCCACGTCCAGGACCCGCGTACGGGCGTCCTGGGCGGCCTGTGACAGCCGAACCACTATCCGGCCGCTCTGCCGCCAGCCGGTCAAAGTTTCGAGCGTGTGCCGATACGCGGCGGCGGCGACCTCATCTGCCGGCCGGTCGACCCCGGCCCCCGTCTGGCGGCCGTGAATGACGATAAACCTGGCCAGCAGCCCGTCCGCGGTCAGGTTGCCGGAGAGCCGGCGAATGACCTCGGGCTGAATCCCGCCCACCACCGAGAGGGACCAGTTCGGCACCAGGATGCGGCCGCGGTTGACCCGATCAACCGGCATCGCTCCGCCGTTATAGAGCTGCAGCCAAAAGCTTCTGTCGCGGCTGGTCCCCTTCGACGAGCGGTAGGCGTCGAACGACCCGATAAGCTGCGCGATTTCGTCGTAGACGCCCAGCACCCCGGCGGGGTTGTCCACCAGGATCTCAGTCAAGGCCTCAACCGTCGTATCGGATACAAGGAGACGTCGGATTTTCGGCTTGTCGGGTGTTTTCGGCTTCTCTGTGTTCTCGCCTTTGGCGCGGGCCTTGACGTGAGCCTGCAGCCGCGCCTGATAGACCTTTTCCTCAACCGAGTAGGTGCCTAGCAGGGTGGAGTCCGCGTCGGTCCACTCCGCCTCAATGGTTCGCAAAGGGGCTACGGCCGCGTCGATCGCCGGCGTTTTCTTGCCGCCGGCCTCTTCGACGACAGCCACCCAAAGCCGGGCGCTCTCCGTCCATTGCGCGTCGAATGCCTTGGGCTGTACGCGGAAAAAGTCGTCGAGTGCCGACGCGCAAACAGCGAGAGCCGGCAGGGCGATCATGCTGGCGTCGACGCCGAGGCGTTCGGCCTTATCCTGGGCGAACTCCCTTATGGGGGAGGGGACGGCCTCCGCCGAGAACTCAGGCTCGCCGAGCATGTCGGTGTCGCCGAAGATGTCGAGCGGCGGGGTGGAATCGTCCGATGCGCCGTCGGGGCGTGCGCCCCACCGGGGGCGCAGCATGCCGGCTCGGACCTTATCGCCAGCCTTTTTGAGGACGTCCGCCTTCGTCCATGGATCGCGCCCCGGCATGTTCTGCATTTTCAGCCCGGCGTCGACCAGCGCATCGAGTGCCGTGTTGAAGTCCAGAAGGCCCGCGCCGACGTAGCCACCGATCTTGAGGGCGGCGGTGCAGAGCGTGTTTTCCTGCGCGCCCATTTCCGCGTTCTCGACGATCGAGCACTCGGACGCGAGGGCGCTTTCGGCGTACCGGATCAGATCCCCCGATGGTTTGACCGAAACCCGGGCCTCCGGTGCAGCAGCGGGCCCTTGCGGGGGCTGGGGTTGATCTTGCTCCTTCTGATTGAACAGCGCGAGGATGACCGCAGGGATTTCCGGCAGGGGAAGGTCGATGCCCCGATCCTTCGCAAAGGCGTATTCCCGCCCGCTGACGTGCCGGGACGGGGGCGCCACGACATAGCCGCCGTCCGCCCGGGCATCGAGGCCCGGGTGTCTCTTCACGAAGTTCTTGAGGCCGCGCCCGGGGTGCCGAAAGTACAGGTGGGCGCCGTTTCCGGTGCGGACCCCCGGCCCTTTCGGCGAGTCGTCTTTAGGAACAAGACGGAGGTATGATTCCCCCCCGGCCTTGCCGTCCATGTCGACCACAACAAGGTTTGATACCGTCCCGGTGACGAGCCCGACGTTCGCGTGGGGGTGCCTTTTGAAGACGTCCCGAATTTCGGCCTCGGTGAGCCGGGTCGTTTGAAGACGCTCCCATTTGCCGAGAGGATGCTTGCCGGGGGCGTTGCAGTTCGCTCTGCCACAGGTACACTTTCCATCCGGCCGGATCCCGTGCAGAGGGACCACCGAGAATCCACGGAGGGCATAGTCGAGAGCTGCGTCGAGAATGGCGGTCATTGCTCGGTCCTCCGCCCCCAGGCGCGGCGGCCGCGACGGCGCCGTCGCCGTCGGCGCCGTGGCCGCTGTCCGCACACGGCGCACCGGCGCGGCTGGTATTTATTTTCGAACCATCTCGCGTCGGCTTTTGTGAATTCGAAGGGCTGTCCGCACTCGGCGCACCATCCCAGTGCCGTCAGAGCAATGACAAGATCACCGTGGCGGTCCATGCTCACGGTTCTGTAGGTGACTCGGTAGGGGAAGCCACCGCGGTACACGATGGGCTCCGCTTGCGAAGGGTCGTCGCGGGTGCTACATTCTTGGCAGGAAGAATTCGATTCGCCCCCATGCCGAATGCCCTTCGGCGGGGGGCTTTTCTTTGCGCGCATTTCGTCACCTCCATTTGAAGGAAATCGGCGCCATCCGGCGCTGATTAGTCGAGCCTGGATAATCGCCCACCCGATGGTTCGCCACGTCAGGCGGCCTCGGACGTGCTCTGCCGCCGGCCAGCGTCGAGCCAACGGTCGACGTCGGCCAAATCGTAGAGGACAGCGCGGCCGACATGGATGAAGGGCGGCCCGCCCCCTCTGACACGCGCGTTGTTGAAGAAGGATTCGGACAGGCCGCAGTATTCGGCGATCTCGGGAGTCCGGAGGTATCGCTTTTTTTGGGAAACCGAGTGATCGTTCATGGTGCTGCTCCGCTGTAGCGCAGCGCCGGGCACATAAACGAATCCCGACGCCTCGCATGTTGAGACGTCGGGGCCAAAGGCAGTTCAGCGGTTTCTCGGTTTAACCGGCCCCGAGAAAATATGACGGTAGTGTGCTGATGGTCCGGTGGAAAGTCAAGAGTGCCGGATATATACGCAGGTTAGCTACGCCCCGACTGTACCAACAACCCTAGGCTACGCTTCGATCCCTATTGGTCTAAATTTTTTGTTTCTACAGGACGACCCGCCTTTTGCATGGCGTCAACCTATCCTCTACGCCGCATGCTGACCACTTCGCCGCTGCTGCCTTTGAGGCCGGCGGCAACCTGTTCGGCGATGCTCGCGGCTGCCGCCTTCCGTGGATCGTCGTACAGGTGCGCATAACGTTCCGTGGTGCTGGCGCTGGCGTGCCCGAGGATGCTGCCGAGAATGATCAGGCTGTCGCCCCGCGACGCGCCGATGCTCGCGAAGCTGTGCCGGAAGTCGTGGATGCGCACGTCGTCGATACCGGCCGGCAATTCGACGCCTCGTTCCGCCGCCCGGGCCCGAACTTCAGCGGGGGTGGGCTCCCGATCGAGAGCCGCCGCCAGTTCATCCACCAGCGCCCCAATGGTCGGGTTCTTCCGCCAAAGGGCGACCGTGGCCAGCGCCCGAAGCCGCTCCCACACTTTCTGAATTCCGACCAAGTGGCTCGCCTCGCCTCCCTTCTTGGCCTGAGTCGCGGCACGCCCGACCCGCCATCCGGGGAACACGTACGGGTTCTTTTCGCGGCGGTGGGCTTCCATCCTCTGCAGCACCTCGAGCGCCGGCGCCGAAAGCGGAATGGTCTTCGGGCCGGTCTTGGAATCGGACAACCGGATCACGCCGCCGGGCCGGTCGATATCCGACCACCGAAGCTTGAGGGCTTCGTTCTTTCGCATGCCGGTGACGGCGATCAGGCGCAAGGCATTCACGGCGGCCGGCTGCGCGGCCTCGGCATGCGCGAAGACGCCCCCCACGGCCGCCAGTTCCACCGGGCTAAGAAACCGCTCCCTGCCCCGCTCTCCGTTCCTCTCGATGAGCCGGGCCGGGTTCTCGCCGGAAAACAGCCCGTTGCGGGCGGCCCATGTGAAAAACGAACCGAGCACCGCGGCCACCCGGTTCGCCTGGTAGGGCGTGGCGCGCATCTTGTGGTGCAAGCGGGCGACGTCGGCGCGGGAAACGGCCGACAGGGCGATGCCACCGAGTTCCGGGATGATGTGCCGTTCTGCGAGGCGCCGGTATTCGCCCGCTGTCGTCTTCTTCCTCCGCTGGTCCGCATGCTCATCGAGGTAGATTTGCAGGGCGTCAGCCGTGCTTTGGGCGTTGCGGCGGTCGGTCCTGGACTGAGCCGGGCTTTCGCCCCTCTGCACCCGCTTGTAGAGCCCGTCCACCTCCTTCCGGGCCGTCTCCGGCGTCCAAGGGTGTCCGTGCCGCCCGATGGTCACGCGGCGCGTGACGTGGGCGCCTCGCCCGTTCCGGCGCACAGGATCCCGGTACTGGAAAAGGTACGATCGCGCGCCCTTCGGCGTGACCTTCAGCCCGAAGCCCGGAATGGCAGTATCCCACAGGTACGCATCCCTGCCCGGGCACGGCTGCAATGAGTCGACGCTTCGCTTGGTGATCTTGGCTGTCGGCATGGGGGCTATCTCCACGATTTTCCCGTAACCGCACAGTAAGCACATTCCGGTGTAAATGCAAGGAACGCAGTGTATCAACAGGTAGCAAATGCTTTGCTATTCCTGCTGTTTTCCGACCCCTATCTATGGCAAAGGATTTGCTACTCACTGATTTGTAATCAGGGGGTCCCGGGTTCGAACCCTGGTGCCGGCACCAGCACCCTTCCGCGATGTGTCCCGTGCGGACGGCTAATTCGCCGGCCGCCCCGCCCTCGCGGTGCTCGTGAAGGCCGGCGGATCGCTGGCCGGGAACGAATCCTCCGCCGCTTCGTCGGCAAGCGCGTCGGGGTCCATCCGCGCGTTGGGGGCGCGATCGCCCCCGCGATATCGAGCGTTCGCGCCCTGCCATTGGCGCAGGCATTCCATCAGCACCACACCGGCCGCCGCACCGATGGCAATTCGCATTGCCCAACCCATGATCTTCTCCCTCGTGCTGTGGCGGGGCGGCGGGCGTCGTATCCGCCGCGTCGGAGCCTGAACCGTCGAGCGGGCGGTCTGTTCCGCCTTCTCGATGGCCATTCCGGCGGAACGTTGTGTGAATCCAGTTCACTGATTGGTCACATGACCGGACTGCCGTCGAGCCCCAGATTAATTATGAAACGGTGTTCGTCCTCCCGTATTGCAGAGGGATGGGTCGGGAGACAGGGCATGGCTGTTGATACCCAGGCAACGGCGCGTGTTGAATTTTGCATCTCCGAGCGGGAGATGGAGATCTTCCGCGCCCTGAGCGGCGACACCAACCCGCTGCATGACGATGCCGCCTATGCCGGCCGGCGCGGCTTTGGCGGCAGGGTGGTGTACGGCGGACTGCTGATCGCCCAGGTGTCCCGACTGCTGGGAACCCGCCTGCCGGGCCATGGCTGCGTGTGGCGGTCGATCACCTTGCGGTTCCGTGCTCCGCTTTACGTGGATGAACCGGCCCGGCTTACCGGCACCGTGACGCACGCCAACGCGGATCTGGGCGTGATGAACCTGAAACTGCGGATCGAGGCGGGCGGACGCACCGTCGCCGACGGCGAGGCCGCAGCCATTCTCGCCCGGGAGCGCGCCGATGTCGCCTGAAACGACCGAACGCCCGCGCCGCTCGGTCCTGGTGACCGGCGGCAGCAGCGGCATCGGCGCCGAGTTCGCCCGAGCCGCCGCCCGCCGTGGCTGGCAGGTGTGGCTCGGCTATGCCACGGGCGAGGAACGGGCCCGACGGCTGGCCGGCGAATTGGCGGAAGGGGGGGCGGACGTTTTCCCGGTCTGCCTGCCGCTCGATGACGCCGCCAGGCTGGAAGCCGGCATGGCCCGTGTCGTCGCCGAGGGCCCCCTGCCGCAGGCCGCCCTTCTTTGCGGGTCGCCGCCGCCCGACGTCGCCTCGCTGCTCAAGCTCACGGCGGCGAGCCTTCGCCACCAGATGGAATGCGCTGTGGTCGGCAACCACGCCTTGCTGACCCGGCTGTGGCGCCATTGTTTCCGGGCCCACGCCGGCGGCCACGTGCTCGCCGTGTTGAGCGCCGCGCAAGGGCCGCGGCCGACCCCGCACATGGCCGGCTACGTCACCGCCAAGGGTGCGCTTGAATCCCTGCTTTATGCGGCCGCCGCCGAGTGGGGCGCGGCGGGCCTGCGCGTCAGCGTCGTTCGTCCGGGCTTCGTCGACACGCCGATGCTCAAGGCCTTTCCGTCCCTGCTGGTCGAACGGGCGCTGGGCCAATCCGTCCCGCTGTTGTCGCCGCATGACGTCGCGGCCGCGCTTGTCCAGGCGCTCGACCATCCACCGGCTTCGGGAACGGTTGCCGAAATCCCCCTGCGGCTCAGGAAGGCGTCCTAGGCATGGATATCGCGACCCATCCCGCGTCCCTTTACTGGCTGCCGCCGGTCGACGATTTCGACGGAGCGCTCGCCAGGCTGCGCGATGCGCCCGGAGAGGGCGGCGCCATTCTCGGCGGGTTGCGGTCGCTCGCCGAAAAACGGCTCGATTTCGTCCAGACCCGCCGCCTGGATCGCCTGGTCGAAAAACTGACCGACCGGCTGCCAACGGAAGCTCCGCACCTGAAGCTGGCGGTGATCGGCAGTTCGACGGTGGATCACCTTGTCCCCGGCATCCGGGTGGGCGCCCTGCGCCGCGGCCTGGTGGCCGAGGTGCTGGTCTGCCCGTACGGCCAGTGGCGCCAGCAAGTGCTCGACCCGGGATCGGAGTTGTACGGGTTTGCGCCGGATGCCGTGCTCCTAAGCCTGGAGGCGGCGGCCATCATGCCCGAGCTGCCGCTTAATGCGACGACGGCGGAAGTCGCTGCCGCCGTCGATCAGGTCGTGAACGACCTGGCCGAGCTTTGGGCCACCCTCCGGGACAGGGCGCATGCCGTCGCGATCCAGCAGACCCCGTGGTCGGGAGAGACGACACCGCTCTATGGGCATTACGAGCGCCTGGTGCCGGCCTCGCCCGGCGCAGTGGCGGACTGCCTGGACAGGCGCATCGCCGAGATGGCGGCCGAAAAGGGCGCGTTGCTGTTGGATCTTCGCGCCGCGGCGGCCGACATCGGCAATCGCCAGATTTCGGACCGCATGCTCTGGTATCATGCCAAACAGGCCCTTTCGCCGGCCGCCGCCCCCTGGGCGGGGGACCAGGTGGCCCGCATCCTGGCGGCAATCCGCGGGCTGTCGAAAAAGGTTCTGGTCCTCGATCTGGACAACACGCTGTGGGGCGGCGTCATCGGGGACGACGGGCTGGACGGCATCGTCCTGGGCCAAGGTAGCGGCACCGGCGAGGCTTTCAGCGCGTTCCAGCGCTATGTCAAAAGACTGGCCGCGCGGGGGGTGGTCCTGGCGGTCAGTTCGAAGAACGACCGCGTGAACGCCGAGGCGGCCTTCGCACAACATCCCGAAATGATCCTCCGCCAGGACGATTTCGCGGCCTTCGAAATCGGCTGGGGCGACAAGCCGGCGGCGGTACGGCGCATCGCCGAGCAGTTGGAGCTTGGCCTCGACTCGTTCGTCTTCGTGGACGACAACCCGGTCGAGCGCGATCTCATGCGCCGGACGCTGCCCCAGGTCGCGGTGCCGGAACTGCCCGAGGCGCCGGAACTTTTCCCGGCCTGCATCGCCGATGCCGGATACTTCGAAGCTATCGCCTTCACCGCCGAGGATTCCGCCCGCAACGCCCAGTACGTGGCGAACCGGGCGCGCCACGAATTGCGCGCGACCGCCACCGACATGAACGCCTTTCTCGAAACCCTCGAGACCACGCTGACGGTCGGCCCGTTCCAGCCGACGGACGTGACGCGCATCACCCAGCTCATCAACAAGACCAACCAGTTCAACCTCACCACGCGCCGCTATACCGAGGCCGAGGTGCGGGCCTTCATGCAGGACCCGCGGACATTGACGTTCGCGGCGCGCGTCAGCGACCGTTTCGGCGACAACGGCCTGACCAGCGTCGTCATCTGCCGGCCGTCGAAAGAGGGCTCCGGTCCCGACATGGAGATCGACACCTGGCTGATGAGCTGCCGCGTCCTGGGACGGGGAGTCGAGGACGCCATGCTGTCGGTGGTGGCCGCGCGGGTCAGGGAAGCGGGCGCCGAACGGCTGCTCGGAAGGTATCGGCCGACCGCCAAGAACGGCATGGTGCGAGAGCTTTTTCCCCGCCTCGGCTTCGAGCCTCGGACCCGCAATCCCGAAAGCGGTGAAACCAGTTGGATCCTGCCGCTTGCCCACGCGGCCAATCCGGCGCCACGCCACTTGAACGTCGTCCATATGAGGTGATCCATGGAACAGGAAGCCATCACGGCGGAGGTTGCCAAAATCATCCGGGATGTGCTGGACGATCCGGACTTCCCCGTCACCCCGGAAACCTCCGCCCAAGATCATCCCGAGTGGGATTCGTTCAACCACATCAACATGGTGATCGCGGCCGAGGTTCGTTTTCGCATCAAGTTCCGCGCCGCCGAGGTAGAGACCGTTCGCAACGTCGGCGACTTCACGGACCTGATCGCGCGCAAGTGCCAGGCGACCTAGGCGGAGACGGAGGGGTCATCGCCCATGCTGTTCAACGCCCCCGTGTTCCTGTTGGGTTTTCTGCCGATCGTGCTGGCGGGATTTTTCCTGATCGGCTCGTTTCGGAAGCCCGATTGGGCCATCCTGTGGCTGGTCGGCGCCTCGCTGTTTTTCTATGGCTGGTGGCGGCCGGAATTCCTGACCCTGATCCTGGCCTCGATCGGCTTCAACTACCTGCTCGGTCTTCGGCTCGGAAGCCACCCCGACCGCGGCGTCTTGGCCTTCGGCGTCGCCATGAATCTCACCCTTCTCGGCTGGTTCAAGTATTCGGGTTTTCTGGCGACGGTGGTGAACGATCTCGCGAACGCCAACCTTCCGGTTCCCCACTTTCTACTACCACTCGGCATCTCCTTTTACACGTTCCAGCAGATCGCCTATCTGGTGGACGCGAACTCCGGCGAGGCGAGCGAACGGAGCTTGGCCCGCTATGCCCTGTTCGTAACCTTCTTTCCCCAGCTCATCGCCGGCCCCATCGTCCACCACAAGGAAATGCTCTCGCAGTTTCATCGGCCGGAAACCTACCGTCCCCGGCTGGACAACCTCGTCCTCGGGCTCGCCGCCTTTTCCATCGGGTTGTTCAAGAAGGTCTTTATCGCCGATCCGCTGGCAACGTCCGTCGTGTTGGCCTTCGGCCCCGCCGCCCAGGGAATCGCCCCGCCGGTCGCCGACGCCTGGTTCGGCAGCGTCGCCTATGCGCTGCAGCTCTATTTCGATTTTTCGGGCTATTCCGACATGGCCATCGGCCTCGGCCTCATGTTCGGCATCCGGCTTCCGGTGAACTTCGCGTCGCCCTACAAGTCAGCCAGCATCATCGAGTTCTGGTCGCGCTGGCACATGACGCTGACCCGCTTCCTGACGTCCTACATCTACAACCCTGTGGTGATGGCCATCACGCGGCGGCGCATGGCCGCCGGCAAGGCGATCCTGCGCCCCAAGCGGCCAAAACCGGTGCCGTTCGTCGTCCAGCTTGCGATCCCGACCCTGTTGACCTTCTTCCTGGCCGGCATCTGGCACGGGGCGGGCTGGCAGTTTGTCGTCTTCGGTCTCATTCATGGCGTGTTGCTGGTCGTCAACCACGCCTGGCGCGCGGTTCGCACCCTTGTCATCCCCGGAGTCACCTTCGGCCCGTGGGGACGCATCGCTGGCGTCGTCGTCACCTTCCTCGCCGTCACCGTCAGCCTTGTCTTCTTCAGGTCGAACAGCCTCGAGCATGCGCTGCTGATTGTGGGCGCCATGGCCGGCTTCGGCGGCACCCTGGACGGCGTCAGTTCTCTCGGCGGTCCCGAGTTCGCCGCCATGGGGCCGTTGCAGATGCTGGCGTGGCGGTTTTCCTCGATGCACGGGGTGTTGATCGCCCTCGCCCTGGCCATCGTTTGGATCCTGCCCAACACGCCGCGATACATCGAGCGCCTGGAGGGCGTCGTCGAACGGCTTTCGGAATCCCGCCGGTCGAAAACACGCTGGCGCCTGCCCCCCCTCAAGTGGCCCGCCGCGCTGGCAGCCGGCAACCGTTTCCTGCAAGGCTCCTGCGTCGGTGTCCTGCTCGCCCTCGCCTTGTTGCGGGCGTTGTCGGTGGCACCCTCGGAATTCCTCTACTACACGTTCTAGAGGGAACATGGACCAGACCAAAACACGCGGACTGAAGCATTTCGGCATCGGCATCCTGGCCGGCTTTGTCGCGCTGGTCGGCGGCCTGACGGCGGTCGGCGTCGCCATCGCCCATTTCGCGCCCGGAAACATGCCGGCCCCGGCAATCAGCACGCTCGTTCATATGGACGAGAAGCTGCGCTTCATCCGCGAGCGCCCGGCCCTGGACCCGACCATTCTCGCCGTCGGTTCGTCGGTGACCTGGCGCCAGGTGGCCGGCGGCGCCTTCGATGCCGTCGCCGGCGCCGCCGGAGGTTTCCTGAATGGCGGCACGGCCCTCCTTCAGGCGCATCAGACACGGACGATGGCACGCTTCTATTTGGACCATTTTCCGAATGTCCGGACGCTTCTCGTCCTGGTCAGCCTGCCGGATTTCAGCGATTGCACCACCCAACCCGAACGCCTGGTGGCGCTGGAGGATGCCGCCCGTTATGCCTTCAATGATTGGCCTGCCCCCTATTTCTATTTCCGCTACGTTTCGCCGCAGCGGTACCTTCGGACGGCCATGACCCTGCCGGAACGGCGGACACCCATGACCGGGGACCTTTATCTTGATGCCTATGGCTCAGGCCCGCTGCAGGTTCCGGACACCATGAAACGAGGGCTGCGGTACGGCAAAATCGCTCGCGATCCCGCCTGCATCGCTGCCCTGGACGGCCTGATCGCCGACACCGAAGCCCGCGGAGTCCAACTCGTGCTGGTGTTCGCACCCATTCACCCAGATTACCAGGCGCGGTATCCGGCAGAAACGGCATGGCTCGGCGGAGTAGCCAACCAGATCGCCGCTGCCGCGAAGCGGAGTGGCAAGAAAACCGTCGTCCTCGACTATATCCGCGACCCGTCGTTTGAGGGCCAAGACTTCTTCGACGCCTTTCACCTGCAATGGAACGCCGTGAAGGTTCTTTCGGAGCGGATCGTCGAGTCGATGAGAGCCGCCCCCGACGTCGAAAGGAAAGGAAAGATCGCGAATGACGCGGAACGCTGGGCGAGCACGCCGCAGGAGAGCAAGCGTCCCAACTGATTGCCGTTTTGCCCTCAGGCCGCCGCGAAGCCGTGCCCGGCCTCCCCCTCGGCGGTGTCCGGATGGCGGTCGTAAAGCTCGGCGAACCGGGACGCCTTGCGGGCGAAGAGGTTGAGAATGTCGGGGTCGAAGTGCTCGGGTCGGGTCCGTCCGTCCCCTTCCAGGATGGTCGCCACCACCTCGCGGTGCTCGATCGCCGGTTTGTAGGGCCGCCGGGAACGCAGGGCGTCGTAGACGTCGCATACGGCGACGATCCGGGCCTCGATCGGGATGACGGCTCCGGAAAGCCCATAGGGATAACCCGATCCGTCCCATCGCTCGTGATGGGAAAGGGCGATCCGGGCGGCACACTGCATGGCGTCGCCCTTGGAAACGCCGATGATCCGCCCGCCGATCTCGGTGTGCTTCTTCATGGTCGCCCATTCCTGGGCCGTCAACGGCCCGGGCTTCAGAAGGACGCGGTCGGGCACGCCGACCTTGCCGATGTCGTGAAGCTGCGCGGCCATGCCCACCTGTTCGACTCCCTCGCGCTGCCAGCCCAGTCCCTCGGCCAGCACGCGGGCATAAGCCCCGATCCGACGGATATGCGCGCCGGTTTCGTTGTCGCGGTGCTCGGCAGCGATGGCCAGCGTTTCAAGGGATTCGATGCGGGCGGCGTCGATCTCGTGAACCAGGTTGAGGATGCGGCTATCCTTCGAGCCGATTTCGGCGAGGATCCCCTTCTTGAGCGCCCGCTGGTCCTCGCGCTGGCGGAACCGCTGATGGCATTTTTCGAGGGTCTCCCACACCTGCTTGCTGCGAATGGGCTTGGTCAGGAAGTCGGCGGCGCCCAGACGCAAGGCACTGACCGCCTCCTGGACGCCGGCGTTGCCGGTGATGATGACGAATTCGAGGTTCCTGTCCGCGTTTTCCCCCTTGATCCGCTCCATGCACTGGAGCCCTGTTTCGCCGGGCATGTGGATGTCGATGAAGATGATGCCGATGTTCGGATTGGTCCGAACCGCCTGAATGGTGTCGGAGGCGGTGGCGGCTTCGTGGCAGATCCATCCCCGCCGGCGGAAAACCAAGGCGAATACCAGGCGGATGTCCGGTTCATCGTCGGCGATCAGGATTTCGGGAAGCATAACCGTGCTCCGTCAGGCGGACGCAGAACCACGAAAAAGGGGTATAGGAAACGCTACAATGTATATAGTCGCTGCGGCCATTTTATCAAACCGCGCATCCCAAGTGGACTCAAAAACTTTTCGTTGTACCCGCCGCCGCCGGGCCCCGGGGGGACGCCCCGCATGGACGGAGGGGCGCCCCGCACGGATGGAGGCGCCCCCACGCATCCCGATCAGGCCGCCCGTACGTTGGCCAGGAACTTCTCGACCTCGGCGCGCAGGGTCTCCGATTGGCGCGACAGCTCGGCCGACGCGCCCTGGATCTGGGTGGCCGCCGCCCCGGTGTCGTTGGCGGCCGCACTCACGCCGCCGATGTTGGACGATACCTCCTGGGTACCGGCCGCCGCCTGCTCGACGTTGCGGGCGATCTCCTGCGTCGCCGCCCCCTGCTCCTCGACCGCCGAGGCGATGGAGGACGAGATCGAATCGATCTCCGAGATGGTCTTGACGATGACCTCGATGGCGGCCACCGCCTCGCGGGTCGCCGCCTGGATGCCGGTGATCTGGGCGCCGATCTCGTCGGTCGCCTTGGCCGTCTGGTTGGCGAGATTCTTCACCTCGCTGGCCACCACCGCGAAGCCCTTGCCGGCGTCGCCGGCCCGCGCCGCCTCGATGGTGGCGTTCAAGGCCAAAAGGTTGGTCTGCTCGGCGATATCGGTGATGAGGGCCACCACCTCGCCGATCTTGGTCGCCGCCTGGGCCAGGCCCTGGACCTTGACGTTGGTCTGCTCGCCCTGGCGCACGGCGCCCGAGGCGATCTGCGAGGCCTGGGCGACCTGGCGGCTGATCTCAGAAATCGAGCTCGCCAGTTCCTCGGAGGCCGAGGCGACGGTCTGCACGTTGGCCGACGCCTGCTCGGAAGCCGCGGCCACCGCCGCCGCCTGACGCGTCGTTTCCTCGGCCGTGGCGCTCATCGCCTCCGAGGAGTCCTCCAATTGGGTGGCGGCGGAGGCCACCGATTTGACCGCCTCGCTCGAGGCGGCATCGAAGGCCTTGCACAGCGCCTCGACGCGCTTGGCCCGCGCGGCCTGCTCCTCCTGGGCCTTGCGCTGCTCCTCGGCCAGACGGTCGGCCTCGATCATGTTGTCCTTGAACACCTGCACCGCCTTGGCCATGTCGCCCACCTCGTCCTTGTGGTCGGTGGCCGGAATCGCAACTTCCATATCCTTGCCGGCCAGGCGAGTCATCGCGCTGGTCATGGCCTGGATCGGGCGGGAAATACCGGCCCCAATCCCCCATGCGGCCAGAATGCCGAGAACGAAAGCGATGGCCGACACGACCATGGAGATGAGGATGGTGCGCTCGTTTTCTGCCTCGGCGCGCGGACCCAGGACCTCCTGGAAGTCGCGCAGCACGGTGGCCAAGTCGTCGGCGGTTTTGACCATATCGTTGCCGAACTGCGTCATCTTGACCTTAAAGGCGTTGTCGCGGGCAACGATGGCCGTGTGGGTCGCCTCCCACGCCGCCGTGTAAACCTTCGCGGCCTCCATCACCTTGAGCAGGGGTTCCCTGTCCTCGGCGTTCCTGACGACCTTGTCCAATGCGGCCTGGTACTTGCCGAACTCGGCCGTCTCCGACTTCACCCGCTCGGCGGCGTCTTCGTCGCTGGTCCGCAGAAAACGCTGCCCGTGGAGGCGGGCCAACATCATATGACGGGTAGCCTTGGCAACGATCTCCACGCCATCCGCGTCGCCGTTCAACTTCAGCACGTTCATCAGCGTTTCGAGGTCGCGTTCCATCTCGGGGCCGACCTTCTCCAGGCCGTCCCGCACCTGCCTGTCGATCTCGGCCTGGAAGTCGACCATGGCCTGGAATTCCCGACGCCACTCCTTGTTCCAGCTGTCCAGCTTGTCGACCTGCACCAGCAGGTCCTTGCGGCCGGCCATGAGCTGCTGGGCGGCGGCGACCTCCTTCTGAACCATATCCAGGCGTTCGAAGGTCCGCTTGGCCACGTCCTCCCGCGGGGTGAGCAGGAAGTTGCGGACGTTGACACGCACCCGTTGCGTGGCGGTGGCGATGTGGTCGAGCTGGCTGCGCTCGAGCGCCGCCTCGCGGTAATCGTTGAAGTTTCCGCTGGCCCCGTGGATGCCGATATAGCCGACCCCAGCGACCATCGCCAGCAATGCCATTACGATGGCGAAGCCCGCCGCAACCTTGGTGCCGATACGGATCTTCCTCAAGAAGGTCATTGAACGTCTCCTCGTGCCCTGCCGGCACCGTCTCCGGACTGTTGCTTCCCTTGCATGCACGACGGGGACGACAATCGGCCGCCCTGGCCACTCCCTGGCCCTTGCTGTTCTTCTGCCGATCCCGTCGTTCGCCTCCATTGGACAACGCGATCGTTTCACAGATATGTCGGATTTTTTGAATTGTGTGTCTAAACGAAATAGAATGCTGCGGTTTCGTGACCACGCCCAAATTGTATGGGCAGGGTGGGCCGGTTAGCGCCAGTTCACCTTTTGGCAGAACACGTAGCCCACTCCCCGCTCCGTCCTGATGAAGATCGGGTTCTTGGGGTCCGGCTCGATCTTGTTGCGAAGACGGGTGATCCGGGTGTCGATGGCGCGGTCGAAGGCCTCGGCGGCATTCTCGCCGGTGGAGGTTAAAAGCTGCTCGCGGGAGCGAACCTGCAGCGGGTACTTGACAAGCGCCAGCAGCAAATCGAATTCGCCGGCCGTCAATCGGATCTCCCGGCCGTCCGGTGACAGCAGCCGGCGCCTTCCCAGGTCCATCTGCCAGCCGCCGAACCAGGCGTTCTGCTTTTCGCGGGCATCGTCCCGATGTCCTGCGGCAGCGGCCTCGGCGCGGCGCAGCACCGCGCGGATGCGGGCCGCCAGTTCGCCGGCGCTGAAGGGTTTGGCCACATAGTCGTCCGCCCCGAGGTCAAGGCCGACGATGCGGTCCACCTCGTCCTTGCGGCCCGTCAACATGATGATGGGAATGGCGGAGATCCGCCGGATATCGCGGGCGATGTCGAAGCCGCTTTCGTCCGGCAGATTGACGTCAAGGAGGATAAGATCGGCTTTACGCTTGTCGATCAGCGCCCGTCCCTCCGCCCCATTGTGCGCGACGTCGACCTCGAATCCCTGTCTCGACAGATAGAGTTGGAGCGACTCCCCCAACTCCGGACTGTCGTCGACAATCAGGATACGCTGACCCATGGCCCCCTCCGGTCAACCGCAGCGTTCTTGTTTTTTCTGGATCGCATTATATGTCGGCCCCGAGTCAACTGAAAGTAGAGTTGAGGCTATCCGTCGCCTTCCGGCGAAATATTTGGCAGCCCGCCGAACCCCAGCGACCGGATGGCGCCGATCAGGATCTCCTTGGTGTAAGGCTTTGGCACGAAAGTCGATATTCCGGCCACGATGTCGCCCGCCGACAGATAGCCGTCGGCGTAGCCGGAGGTGAAAAGAATCTTCAGGCTGGGGATCAGCCGCCAGGCTTCCTCCGCCAGATCGCGGCCGCTCAGCCCCCCCGGCATGACGACGTCGGTCACCAGCAGATCCACCTTCGGCATCCGTTTCAGGATGTCCAGGGCCGCGAGGCCGTTCACGGCGTCGAAGACGGCATGGCCGGCGCTTTCCAGGATGAACTTGGTGGCCGTGCGCACGCCGGCGTCATCCTCGGCCAGCACGATGGACAGCGGCGGCAGGGGAGTCTCCTCCGGCGTTCCGCCCCCCGGCCGCGCCGCCGGCTCCGGCACGGCGTTTCCCGCGGCCGGGAAATACAGGCGGAACGTCGTTCCGGCATTTTCCACGCTGTCGACCACGATGTCGCCGCCGGACTGCTTGACGAAGCCGTAAACCATGCTGAGCCCGAGGCCTGTCCCCTGCCCCTTGCCTTTGGTGGTGAAGAACGGTTCGAAGACCCGTTCGAGAACGTCCGGCGCCATGCCGGTTCCTCCGTCTTGCACCGAAACGCAGACGAACCGGCCTTTCCGGCCGCCTCGCGCCGCGCCCACCGAAACCGGCGGCTCGCCGGGCGCGATGCCGATGGTCAGGGCGCCGCCTTCCGGCATGGCGTCGCGTGCGTTAAGCGCCAGGTTCAGCAAGGCGTTCTCAAACTGCCCGCGGTCGACGATGACCGGCGGCACGCCGGGAGCGGCCTCGACGGAAATGGCGATGGTTTCCCCCAGGGACCGCCGCAACAGTTCGACCATCTCCCCCATGACCGAAGACAGGTCGAGGATCTCGGGGTTGAGGTCCTGGCGACGCGAAAAGGCAAGCAGCCGCTGGGTAAGATCGGCGCCGCGATGAACAGAACGCACGATGGTGGTCACCAGGGGCATTATCTCCGCCTCGCCTTCCAGGTCGTCGGCGAGACACTCGGCGCTGGTCAGGATGACCGAAAGGATGTTGTTGAAGTCGTGGGCGACGCCGCCGGTCAACTGGCCCACCGCCTCCATCTTCTGGACCTGCCGAAGGTGCTCGGCCATCCGCCGCCGCTCGGTAATATCCTCGCTGATGGCCACATAGGCGACCGTCCGACCGTTGCGGTCGCGAATGGGCGAGACCAGAAGCGAGACCCAATATGCCTCGCCGTTCCTGCGGCGGTGCCGGACCTCGCCCCGCCACACGCCGCCACCGGCAAGCGTCGACGAGATCTCTTGGCCGGACACGCTGCCGGGTCCGTCGGCGTTCTGGGTGGACATCGCCTTTCCGGCGATTTCCGCGAACGTGTAGCCGGTTTCCCGGCAATAGCTCGGATTTACGTACTCGAACCTTCCCTCGGCGTCCGCGATGGCGATGCCGAACGGGCTCTGCTCGACGGACTGAGACAGCCGAAGAAGCCATGCTTCGGCCCGCTTGCGCTCGCCGATGTCGGAAAAGCTGACGACCGTTCCCACCACCTCGCCGTTGCGCACGACCGGGTTGGAACGGAACGCCACGGGGATGGCCCGGCCATCCCGCCGCCAGAACACCTCGTCGTCAACGTAGACCGGCGCCTTCGAGGCGATTGCCCGGTGGGCGCGGCATTCGGCCAGGGGATAAGGTTGGCCGTCGGCATGGGAGTGGTGGATCATGGCGTGGATGTCGCGCCCCAGCAGGTCGTCGGGGTCGTCGTAGCCGAGGATGCGCGCCGCCGCTGGATTGCAAAGCGTGCAGCACCCCGCGAGGTCGACCGCATAAATCCCTTCGCCGGTCGAGTTCAGGACCAGGCGCAATCTTTCCTCGTTGTCGCGCAGGGCCAGTTCGGCCTGCTTCTCGCGGGTGACGTCGATGCCGATGACGCCGACGCTGGCTACCTCGCCCCGGTCGTCGAACAGGGGAAAACGGACGATGGCGAAAGTCCCTTCACCGCCGGAGGCCAGCCTGCGAACGCCCTGGTAGTTGCGGGCCCGCCCGGTCGCCATCACCTCTTCATCCTGGGAACGGATTTCCCGCGCCTCGTCGGCGCTCGTGAAGTCAAAGATGGTCTTTCCGAGAACGTCTTCGGCCGCCACCCCCTTGCGCCGAAGGTAGGCATTGTTGGCAAGGAGATAGTGCCCTTCGCGGTCCTTGTGGGTGATCTCGGCCGGCGCGTGGTCCATGATGGCCTGGAGCCGGGATTCGCTCAGCCGCAAGGCCTCTTCGGTCCTTCGCCATTCGGTAATGTCCAGACTGACGACGCCGACCGCCGAGATCGCGCCATCCGCATCCCGGACCGGAAAGCGGACGAGCGCCAGGGTCGCTTCGGTGTCGCCGCCCTTTTGCTGCATCTGGAACAGCTTGGCCTCGCCCGAGGTCAGGACCTCGCGCTCCTGGGTCTCCACCAGGTTGCAGAATTCCACCGGCTTCACCTCGCGAAGCGTCCTCCCCAGGACGTCTTGCGAGGTCAGGTTCGACCGGCGGAGATATTCGCGGTTGGCGACCAGGAACCGGCCGTCCTTGTCCCTGAGCGCGATGGCCGCCGGCGAATGGTCCATGATCGCCTTGAGCCGGGCCTCGCTTTCCCGTAGCGCCCGCTCCGTCTTCTTGTTGGCGGTGATGTCGGTGGAAACGCTGCCCGTCCCCATGAACTTGCCCGCGGCGTCGAACACTGGAAATTTGGCGGAAAGAAAGGCGCGTTTTCCCTCGGGGAAGTCGACCTCGATCTCCTCGACGTAAACCTTCCCGTCGTCCCGGGCCAGGCGCTCGCGCCGCACCGAATCGTCCGCCTGCTTCGCCGGCTGCAAATCATGGGATGTCTTGCCCATGGCCTCGGCGGCGGCAATGCGGTTTCGCCGCTCGAATTCGCGGTTCACGAGGATAAAGCGCCCGTCGGGGTCCTTGACGTAGATCGAGGACGGCGAATGGTCCATGACGCCCTGCAACAGCCCCTCCCGCTCGCGCAGGGCGGTTTCAGCCTGCTTTCTTGCGGTAATGTCCCTGGCCACCGCGGCGAAGACCGGCGGCACTTCCTCGGCCATCAGTTGAAGGCGGGTTTCGACGTCGTAGGTCGTCCCGTCCTTGCGGCGATGACGGGCCTCGAACAGCAGGGTGTCCTGCTCGCCGCTTCGCAGCGGGGCGACCAGCGCCTCGAACCGTTCGCGCGTGAAGTCGGGCTCGATGTCCAGCGGGGTCAGCCGGCGGAGTTCCTCCAGCGAATACCCGATGTTGGCGATGCCGCCCTTGTTCACGTGGAGGATCTTCAGCGTTTCCGCATCGAAGACGAAAATCTCGTTGAACGACTGCTCGATGATCCTGCCCAAACGCGTGACCAGCGCCTCCTTCCGCCGCTTCTCTGTGACGTCGGTCATCACGCAGTGGGTGCGAATGACGCCGGGCTTGGCGCCGGGGTTGATCCGGCCATCGAACACGCCAAGGATTTCCCGCCCGTCCTTGCGCAGCAACTCGAACTCCACCTCCTTCGCCACGCCGGCCGCCTTGAACTGGGCAAATCGCAACGGGAATCTCGCGCGGCTGGCCGGGGTCAGGAAATCCACGAAGGAACGGCCGATCACCTCGTCTTGCGCATAGCCGAGGATGTCCAGCCATCGCCGATTGACGGCGACCACCCGCCCCTCTTCGTCCAGCGATTGATAGCCGACCGGCGCGTCCTCGAACATCTTGCGGAAATGGGCTTCATTCTCGGCCTGGGAACGGGACAGGCGGTGGTGGAAGACGGTCAGCGCCATGATGGCGAAACCAAGCGCCGCGGCCGTGTAGAAGCCCGCCGATGCCATGAACCGGAACTGGGCGATTTCCACGGCACCGCCCGTCAGCAAGAGGAAGTCGAGCTTGTGAAGTCCCCACAGGATCAGGACGACGGCGGTGAAGGTGAAGCCGGTATTGCCTTCCCGCCTCCGCGAGCGGGCGACTTCGCCACCGGCCAGCAGCAGACAGGCGGCGGAAACGGCGTAGGAGGGTGCAACCCGCAGAAGCCCGTCGTCGCCGACGGCCGCCATCAGCGCCAGGAGCAAAAGGGCGCCGAGCGCGGCCGGCAGAACGTGCCTGACCAGCGACACCGGCCTGCCCGCAAAGATCAGCACCCCGAACAGGAGGGCCAGCGACTGCAGCGCCTGGAGGCCTTCCGCCAGTAAAAACGGCATGGCCTGCGGTGGCGAAATGCCGGCGACGGCATAGACCAGGAGCCGGGCGGCATTCAGCGCATACCCCAGCGACCACAGATTGAGAGCGGTCCTGAGGCCGGTGATCTTGGCGATATAGGCAAGGACGATGGCGAGGACGGCGCTGGCGACGAAAGCCCCGAGAAAGGCGAACGATTGACCCATTTCCATCCCGGACCTCGATTATGCCCTGATATCCGGCGCAGACCAATCGACGGTGTTCGGAGCTCTAGACCTCGGGATCGATAATCCCCTCGATCTGGTAGAAAGGTGTCTTGCCCTCGTACTGGGGTTTCTCGTCGGTCAGGTAATAGCTCGCCTTGAAGACGACGATGTACTGGGTCTTCCCGTCGCGATTGGCGATTTCCTGGGCCGCGGCGCGGGCCGCATCCATGGTGAAGAAGGGTCCGTCCTTGATCATCGTCCGTCTACCCTGCAGGCCGGCCTCTGACCCCATCCGGGGAAGCGAGCCGGCGCCACGTCGTTCTTTTTTCCGGAGTCTCGCCCGCCCGCCGCATCCCGTCAATCCCCAATGACGCGGCCAATAAAAACCCCGCCCGAAGGCGGGGTTCATCTGGCGCCAGTTGGGGACCAGCTTCTAGCGGCCGGCCCTTCCACATGAACAGGGGTTGCTTAAGCGGCCGGCTGCGCCGAACCGTCCGCCTCTTCCTTCTTTGCTTTTTTCTTGATTTCACCCTGCTCGTGCATAACGGATTTTTCGGTAGCCGGGGCCCTGTACGTATCGTGCTGGTGCAGGCAATGGCGCGAGCACGTGTCGACGCAAACGCCGCAGTAGACGCACTCGAAAGGGTCGCATCCCCACGTGGCCTTCTCGCGGTCGACCGTGATGCACTGCGCCGGGCAGGCCCGGGCGCACAGGCCGCACAGGTTGCATTCCTTGATGTCGATGTAGAGCTCGCCCCGGGCGTCCGCGAACGGCTCGCGCGTCGTGATCGGATACATACGGGTGGCGCGCTTGCCAAGGAAGTTCTTGACGATGGTTGGGGTCATGAAAGGCACAGCAGTTACCCCTTTCTTATCGTTCCGTGCAGCTGATGCACGGGTCGATGGACAGGACAATCACGGGCACGTCGGCCAGTTCGGTGCCGGGCAGAACGACGGCCAGCGGCGGGATGTTGGCGAAGGTGGGGGTACGGATGCGCAGGCGTTCCAGGTTTTTGCCGCCGTTCGCCTTGATGTAGTAGAAGCACTCGCCGCGCGGCTGTTCGACACGCGAAATCACCTCGCCGCTCGGACGGCCTTTGACCTTGACAGCGGTCTCTCCCTCGGGCAGTCCGGCAATCGCCTTGCGGACCAACTCGATGGCCTGCAGGGTCTCGCGGAACCGCACCTTGCCGCGGGCATAGCAGTCGCCGGCGGTCTCGACGATCGGCTCGAAGCCCAGATCCTTGTAGGCGGCGTAGCCCAGCTGGCGCATGTCCTGGGCGACGCCGCTGGCGCGCAGCATCGGACCGGCAGCGCCAAGCTCAAAGGCCTGCTCCTTGGTCAGTACGCCGACGCCGACGGTGCGCTTCTTCACCGAGTAGTCGTTAAGCATCGTGTTCTGCAGTTCGCGGAACTGCTTCTCGACGTCGTTGAGTTCGGAGAGGATCCAGGCGCACTGCTCAGGCGTCAGGTCGCGCCGGGTGCCGCCGATGACGTTGACCGACACGATGACGCGGTTGCCGGTGGTCGCCTCGTTGATGTCCATGATGCGTTCGCGGATGCGCCAGAACTGCATGAACAGCGATTCGAAGCCGAAGGCGTCGGCATAGAGGCCGAGCCACAGGAGGTGGCTGTGAATGCGGTGCAGTTCCGACCAGATGGTCCGAAGGTACTTGGCCCGCGGCGTGACCTCGACCTTCATCATCTCCTCGATGCCCTGGCAGTAGCACAGGGCATGGATCATGGAGCAGATGCCGCAGACGCGCTCGACGATCTGGATCATCTGGTTGTAGTCGCGGATGTCGGCCAGCTTTTCCAGCCCGCGGTGCACGTAACCCAGCGCGGGAACGGCTTCCTTGACGATTTCGTCCTCGACGGTGAGCGACAGGTGGATCGGCTCCGGAAGAACCGGATGCTGCGGTCCGAATGGTACGATGGTTCTTGCCATTGTCTTTTCCTTCGCTCTTACGCGGTTTCCGCCGAGGCGGCCTTCGCCTCGCCGCCGGCCGCGCCGTCCGTGCGGGTCACGCCATATTTGCAGAACGGGGTGCGCATCACCTCTTCCTCGAGGTAGAGCGTGCCGCCGAAGTCCAGTACCAGGCCGTCGAACTTGACGCCGAAGTGGTCCTCGATCTCGTTCTCGATCAGGAACGCCGCGAAGTAGACCGGGCTGATGCTGGGGACCGGCTGCCCTTTGGCGATCTTCATCCGCAGGTGATGGTCCTTGAGATCCTTATCGAAGTGATAGAGGAGCTCCATGTTGGCCTCGTCGATGTCGACGCAGGTCATGGTAATCAGCCGGGAACCTTCCGCCTTGATCTTGGTCACCTCGGCGACAACCGTTTCCAGCGTGACGGGAATGGTTTTGTCTTCCACGATCGTCTTCCTCGTTACAAAAGGGCCCTGGCGTCCGCTCAGGCGGCTGCCTTCGCGGCTTCCTGCTGGCGCTTGGCCAGCAGGCCCAGGCCGGTGACGACGCCGTCGATAATGGCCTCCGGCTTGCCCGGACACCCGGGGACATACACGTCCACGGGAATGACCTTGTCGACGCCGCCCACCACGTTGTAGCTGTCGCGGAACACCCCGCCCGACAGCCCGCAGGCGCCGACGGCCACGACGATCTTCGGATTCGGCATCTGGTCGTAAAGGTTCTTGAGAACCTTCTTGTTGCGGTGATTGACCGTGCCGGTGACCAACAGCAGGTCCGCGTGCTTGGGATTGCCGACGTTGACGATACCGAACCGTTCGACGTCATAAAGGGGCGTCAGGCAGGCCAGCACCTCGATGTCGCATCCGTTGCAGCTGCCGCAGTCGAAATGAAGCAGCCACGGCGACTTGAGTTGGGACTTCTTGAGAAAACTGCCAAACATCGCTGCAATCCCTTAGGCAAAGTAGAGCCAGGCGAGGTTGGCCGCGGAGAGGCACAGTCCGGCAATCCAGACCGAGCCCAGCATCCACCGCCAAGTCAGACGGGCCGAGACGTTGTCGATGATGATTTCGAGCGCGTAGGTGATGATCAGAAGGATCACCGCTCCCCATACGCTGGTCGCCCAGAACAGCGCCACGAAGCCGAGGATGAAGATGACCTCGTACCAGTGGGCGAGTTCAAGGAGGGCCAGGTTGCGGCCCGCGTACTCGGTGTAGACGCCCTTCACGATTTCCTGATGCGCGTGATGGGAGCCCGAGATGTCGAACGGCGATTTCCGGAGCTTGATGGTCAACGCGTAGCCGAGCACCACGAAGAGCAGCGGCAGTTCGAGCAGCAGCGGGGTGTCGTGATAGAAGACGGCCTCGATGCGGAAGCTGCCGGTCGTCACATAGATGCCGACGATGACCAGGATCAGCAGCGGCTCGTAGGCCAGCATCTGCAGCAGCTCGCGCTGGCCGCCGATCTGGCTGTAGGGCGAGGGAACCGACAGCGCCCCGATGACCAGGAACACCGCGCCCACTGCCTGCACGAAGAAGACCAGCAGCAGGTCGGAGCCCAGGAAGAACAGCACCACCGAGGTCGCCGCTCCGCCCAGGTAGACCCACGAGCAGAAGGTCAGCCACGGGTTGGCCACCGGGGTGTCCTTGGCCCACAGTTTGGCGAAATCGTAGAACGCCTGCGTGATGGGCGGGCCGACGCGACCCTGGGCGCGGGCCGTCATCTTGCGGTCGATACCGCTGATCAAACCGCCGGCGAGAGGCGCCAGAAGAAGCCCGGCAAGAGCGAGCAGGATTTCGTAACTCACAGCATTCCTCCCATCGCGAACATCAGCGCCAGCAGGAGCAGGGCCGCACCGTTGACCCAGCGCGACAGCTTCTCCTCGCCGAACAACGCCGTCATGTAGTAGTTGCTCGACGTCACCGGGATCGGCTTGTTCATCGGTCCGATATAGCCGCCGGAATCCGCGGTATTGGCGCCGCCGAAGTAGGGAGCCGCCGCCGGGGTCACCGCGGTCTTGCCCATCGCCCGAACGGCGAAGATGACGCCGACCACGACGACCACGAACAAGGGCACCACGGCGAAAGCACCCACCGCGCTGCCGAACACGCCGTTGACGATCTCGTACGGAGCCGGCCCGAACGCCGCGACCGCGGGTTCGATCAGCCCGGTGTAGAGCCACGGAGCGCCGAGGCTGACCAGCACCGCGCCCGCGCACAGGCCGACCAGCGGCCAGCGGGTGAGGATGGGCTGCACCTCGAAGGTGATCTTGCCCTGGAAGGGCGCGCTCATCACGCCACCGGCCCAGCGGGCCCAGTAGACGACGGTCAGCGCGCTGCCCAGCGCCAGCATGAGGATCAGCGCCAGATTGGTCGACGCCGCCTCGACCGCCATCCATTTGCCGAGAAGCATGCCGAAGGGCGGCAGGATCATGGTCAGGATGGCGATGACGGTGATCAGCGCCGTGACCGGCATGCGGGCATAGACACCCCGCATGTCTTCGATGTCGCGGCTGCCGATGTACTGTTCGATGGTGCCGACGCAGAGGAAGAGCAGGCCCTTCGACACGGCATGGAAGATGATGATCAGCATGGCCGCCGTCATCGCGGACGGCGTGCCGATGCCGGCACAGGCCACGATCAGGCCCAGGTTGCTGATGGTCGAATAGGCCAGGATCTTCTTGCCGTTGCTCTGGCCGACGGCAAGCGCCGCGGTGGCCAGGAAGGTGAAGGCCCCGACCAGGGCGACCCCGTATCCCAGGTAGGTGTCCGTCAGCGCCGGCGCGAACCGCACCACCGCATAGACGCCCGCCTTGACCATGGTGCTGGAATGCAGCATGGCGGAAACCGGCGTCGGCGCGACCATGGCGCCCAGAAGCCAGCTCTGGAAGGGAACCTGGGCGGCCTTGGTGAAGGCGCCGAAGCACAGCAGCCCCAGCGGGATCATCATGAAGGCCGTACCCGGGGCCTTTTCGATGATCTGCTGGATGTCGAACGTGCCGAGCGAGGCGTAGAACCAGACGATCGCCGTCATCAGGGCGACGCCGCCCAAGCTGTTCATCCACAAGGCGCGGACCGCGTTCTTGGTCGCGATCTCGGTCTTGTCATGGCCGATCAGCAGGAACGAGCAGAGCGTCGTGATTTCCCAGAAGAAGTAGAAGAAGGCGATGTCGTTGGTCAGCACCAGGCCGTTCATGGCCCCCAGGAAGAGCACCAGCACGAAGAAGAAGGTCGGTTGCCGGCTCTTCTCCAGGTGGAGGTGGTGTTCGTGGGCCTTCATGTACGGGATCGCGTGGATGGCAATCGCGCCGCCCACCACCGTGATGATCGACACCATGACCAGGGCCAGGTTGTCGACGACGAAGGTCGGATGGCCGTACTGATGCGTGCTCAAGCCGAATTCAAGGTAGCCGGCAAGGCCGAGCTGGATCAGCGCGAAGACGACGATCAGCGCGCTCTTGCGCACGACGCCGAAGTAGAGGATCACGCCCAGCAGCAGGAAGTCGGCGACCTGAATGACCCCGCGCACCGGCAGTCCGAAGACGGCATCCGGCGAGAAGGTCGCGGGGGCCTCGAAGATGAGCAGGATGAATGCGACGACAAGCAGAACGCTTGTGGCCACGATGATCAATGACCGCACTGCGCTGGCACGGACTGCGAAGCAGCCCAGGGCCGCCAGGAACGGCACAACGATCAGGATGAAGGCGAGCGTTTCGAGCATCTCAGCCGAGCCTCGGTTTCGTTCGAAGGAATTGTTGTAAAGACGATGAAAAATAACGCAGCCACACAGTCGGGCTCTTTCTTTTAGACTTTTAGGTTTCCTCGGGGCGTACGTGTAACTGAATTCAAAATAGGTTTCAAGTTAGATCTTTTCTAAACTACTGAAGCATAGTTAAGAATCATTCTGATTATTAAGTTTCTTGAAATAAAACAAAGACTGAAACCATAAAATAGAAACAATCACTTATAGCGACCCCGTCGTTTCGTTCGGATATTTCCCCCACAATGCGAAAATCCACAAAACACGAGCATTTCCGCGGCTATCGCGGCACGCACAAAAAAATTTTTCCGCTCAACTCGCAAGATAGGTTGCGAAGGCCCCAAAAGCGGGCCGCCGGCCGTCAAAACCGGCCCCCGTCCCGGCCGTCGACGGGGCGTCCGGCTGGCGCATGGGGGGGGGTGGTGCAACCCCCGGGGCCGGGGGCAGTCGTCTCCCTGCCCTCCGTGGCGGCGAAGCGCCGCCCCAAAAGCGAACCGTCAACCGGGCTGCTGATCGAGCGTGATGTCGAAGGTCGCCTGGCCGTCGGTGACGGTATAGCCCTGGCCGGGATCGGTGTGGTCGGCGACGGGGGTTCCGCCGCTGTCCTCGGCCGTGAAGGTGAAGCTGTCCTGGGTGGCGCTCTGCGGCCCGGCCACGCCTTCGTATTTGACCGTGAAGGTGACGTCGTCGAAATCGCGGTCGCCGCCGCCGGTCAGGTCCTCGAAGCCGATCATCAGGGTGTCGTCCTGCACCCCGGAAAGGGCATGGTTCAGGCCGTCCGGATTGAGGGACGGATCGGTGAAGAACAGGTCGTCGGCGCCGATCGACTTGACCGTGTTCCCTGCCGCGTTGACGAATTCCAGGCCACCCTCGGCGCCGAACTTCAGGGTATTGTTGGACTCCAGCTGTCCGTCCAGCCAATTGAACTTGGTGGCGCCGTCCTGGATGACGAAGAAGCCGAACGACTGGCCGGGCGCCAGCCCGTCGAGGCTCGCCGTCGTTCCCTCGGCGAGGCTTCCGCCGCTGCCCGGCTCGGAGGTGTCCCGCCAGATGATCTGCGGGTCGGTCGGATTGCCCTCGGCATCCAGCTTGTACCAGCCCATGACGTTGTGATAGCTGGCCTCCTCGCCTTGGAAGGTGACGGTCACGCCCTCGGCTTCGAGCGGCATGGTCAGGTTGCCGGGGTCCACCGGCGCGCTGCCGGCGCTCCATTCGGGAGTGTCGGGGTCCCAGAAATGGCTGAGGGAGTCGTCCTGCTCGTAGCTGAGCAGGCCGAGGTCGATGTCGGCCTGGGTGAAAGTGGAGCCGATCCCGAGGTTGACCTTGTTGCCCGATCCGTCGTCCAGGTAGAGCTTGCCGAAATCGACGGTGTCGACCAGTTGGTAGACCAGCTCCTCGGCGCCGCTTTCCTGATCGATCAGGTGAAGGTCGGCGGCGGTGATCGTCACCTTGCCGTCCTCGCCGACCGCCGCCTCGCCGTCGCCCGCCAGGGTGGGGGCGTCGTTGACGATGTCGTCGAAGGGCACCGTGACGGTGGTCGTCGCCGTCGCGCCGTTCGCCACTTCGGTCGTCGTCAGGCTGAGCGAAATTGAGAAGTCCGCGGCAACGGCGGCGCCGACCGTGACGGACAGGGCGCCGTTGGCCAGGGCCAGGCGGTCCGCCGCCGTGAACTGGCCGTTCTCGCCGGAGCCGGTCAGCACGTTGCCGGTCAGCGTCAGGCCGCTGTCGGCGCCGACCGACAGCGTCACCCCCGCCGGCAGGCCGGAAATGGTGATGCCGCCCAGGGTTTCCGAACCGTCGGTGTCGGTCAAGCCGGCCGCGATGGTCAGCGGATAGATGACGGAGCTCTCTCCGCCCACGCCGCCACCCACGCCGGACGGCAGATCGCCGGCCGCGACGTCGCCATCGGAGAAACGGAACGTTTCGACGTTATACACTGTGTCGGTGCTGTCGCGTCCGGCGACCGTATCGACGATGGTGAAGGACCCGTTTGCGTTCTGGGTGATTTGATACTCCTCGCGCCGGCCGGCGTAGACCGCCACGTCCAAACCGCCACCGCCATAGATGACGTCGTCGCCGGCGCCACCTGCCAGCAGGTCGTTGCCGTCGGTGCTGGCCGTCGTGCTCCAGGTCACGTCGCCATAGAGGATGTCGTCGCCGGCGCCGCCGGCGATGGTGTCGTCGCCATAGCCACCGATGACCGTATCGTCGCCGGCCCCGGCGTCGATGACGTCGTCGCCGTCGGCGGCGGTCGCGTAGTTGAAGTCGCCCTCGATGTAATCGTCGCCCTCGCCGCCCGCGATGCGGTCGCTGCCGCCGCCGCCGATGACGATGTCGTCGCCGGAACCGCCGTCGATGACGTCGTTGCCGCCGACCGACGGGCCGCCGCTGAAGTCGCCGTAGAGCCGGTCGTCGCCGGTGCCACCAGCGATATGGTCGTCGCCGGCGCCGCCGGTGACGGTGTCGTCGCCCGCGCCCGCGTCGATGATGTCGTTGCCTTGGGGGTACGGTCCGCCGCTGAAATCGCCGGCGATGTCGTCGTTGCCGGTGCCGCCCGAGATGTGGTCGTCCCCGGAGCCGCCGACCAGGGTGTCGTTGCCGGCGCCGCCATCGATGACGTCGTTGCCGGCGCTGGCCGTATCCCACGAGAAGTCGCCGTAGACGGTATCGTTGCCCTCACCGCCTGCCAGCTGGTCGGCCCCACCGCCGCCGGTCAGGGTATCGTTGCCCTCTCCGCCGAAGAGAACGTCATTGCCATAGCCGCTGGCGTCCCAGTTCAGGTCGCCGTACAGCCAGTCGCTGCCGCTGCCGCCGTAAATGGCGTCGTTGCCGGAACCGCCCTCGATCCAGTCGCCGCCGCCGCTGCCGACATGATTGAAGGTGGCGGGTTCGAGCGGCGTCGCCGGCGCCGTGGCATCGATGGTGATGCCGAGGTCCGTATCGAGGTCGGCGGGATGGCTGACGACAACCGTCGGTTCGCCGCGCGTCACCGCAAGCGCGGGCGCGTCGGCCACCGGCGTCACCGTAACCGTCACCGTCGTCGGGGCCGTAACGCCGCCGTCGGTCAGGGCCGCCGTCACCACCAAGGCGATGGTGCCGCTGAAGTTGGCGGGCGGCGTGATGGTCAAGCCGGCCAACTGGTCCGGAGTAATCGTGAAGCTGCCGTCCTCGTTGGCCGTCAGCGCATCCGTTCCCACGGCCAGGACCGCCCCCTCGGGCACGTCGGCAATGTTGATCAGGGCCACCGTCTCGCCGCCCGCCACCGCCGGCGCGATAGCCAGCGCGATCGCCGTGTCCTCGGCCCCGGTGCCGGAACCCGAGACCGTGGTATCGACGACCGCGTCGACCGTCACCGGCGCCGCTACCGCATCGGCGGCCACGCCACCGACCGTCGCGACGGCCACGGTAAGGTTGAAATCGACGTTGGAATCGGCGGGCGGCGTGATGGTCAGGGCGCCGTTGGCCAGGGCGTCCAGGTCCGCCGCCGTGAAGGCGCCGTTTTCGCCGGAGCCGGTCAGCACGTTACCGGTCAGACTCAGGCCGCTGCCGGCGGCGACGGCCAGGATGGCGCCATCCGGGACGTTGCCGATGGTGACCGAGGCCACGGGATCGGACGGATCGCCCGGCGCCGCATGGATGCGGAGCGCGATGGCGCTGTCCTCGTCGCCCTGCGCCGGCTCGACCGTCACCGTCGGCGGCACCTCGGGCGCTGCCACCGGAACGTCGATGGTGGCGATGGTGGTGGCGCTCGAACCGCCGGCGCCCTCGGTCGACGTGACGCTGACCGTCAGCGCGAAGTCGGCGCCAACCCCCGTCCCCACCGTCAGGACGAGGCCGGAAAGCTGATCCGCCGTCACCGTCCAGGTGCCGTCACCGTTGTCGGTGCCGGCCGAGAGCGTCGCCCCCTCGGGAACGCCCGAGATGACGATGTCGCCCAGGCTTTCGGAGCCGTCGGCATCGGTCAGGCTGGCCGCGATCTGCAACGGATATTGGGTGCCCACGGCCTCGCCGCCGTCATCGGGCAGCACGCCGTCGCCGATCTCGACGGTCAGTGTTTCGTGGCTCGCGCTGTTGAGGTTGGTGTCGCCGCCGGCCAGATCCAGGGCCACTCCGTTGACGGCGATGCCCTCGACGGTGATATGGGACCTGAAGCCGAACAATTCGCCCAGCCATCCCGAGCCGACCGGCCGCACCTCGATCGTCGATTCCGCGGTCACGTCGACGCCCGAAAGGGTGACGGTGACCGCATCGCGATGATCGCTGGCGGTGAAGACGCCAAGCGATTCGCCGTCGAGGAAGACCTCGAACTTGCCGGTATTGGTCCAGCTGTTGTCGGCCTTTTCCACGCTGACGGTAAGGGTGTCGACGGCACCGGCGTCGCCGCCCTCGTCGTAAACGATGGTCGGATCGCCCAGTTCCACGGCAAGGGCCGGGGCATCGGCCACCGCGTCGACCGTCACCGGCAGGCTTGCCGCCTCGGCGGCCACGCCGCTGGCCGTCTCGGCCGTGACCGACAGGATGAAGTCGGCATCGGAATTGGCGGGCGGCGTCACCGTTACGGCGCCGGCCGCCAGGGCGGCAAGGTCGGCCGCCGTGAACTGGCCGTCCTCGCCGGAGCCGGTCAGCACGTTGCCGATGAGCGTCAGGCCGCTGTCGGCGCCGACCGACAGCGTCGCCCCCGCCGGCACGCCGGCAATGGTGATGGCGCCGAGCGGATCGAACGGATTGTTGACGGTCACGGCGATGGCCAGTGCGATCACCGTATCCTCGCCGCCAGTGGCCGGAGCGACATCGACCGTCGGCGCGCTGCCGATGGTGTCGGCCGAGATGTCGCCGTCGTCGAAGCGCAGGGTCTCGATGCCGCTCAGGATGTCGGTGCCGTCGGGGCCCGCCACCGTGATGACGCCGGTGGCGGGATCGATGCTGACGGCATAGGCGGCGAACGAGCCGGCGAACACCGCGATGTCCGCTCCCGCACCGCCCTTGAGCGTGTCGTTGCCGGCGCCGCCGGTCAGGATGTCGGTGCCGCTGCCGCCGTCCAGCGTATCGCTGCCGGTGCCGCCGTCGAGGGCATCGCTGCCCGCCCCGCCGTAAAGCTTGTCGTTGCCTTCGCCGCCGAGCAGGGTGTCATTGCCGCCGCCAGACCACAGCACGTCGTTGCCGGCGCCGCCATCGATGGTGACGTCGCCGACGGCATACTGCTCGCTGGTCAGGTCGACGACGTCGTTGCCGGCCCCGGCGTTGATGGTTTCGATGCCCGAGATGCGCGGACCGTCGGTTGGGCTGGCGCTGAAGGAATCGTCCAGGAACAAGGCGTCGTTGCCGTCGGTCAGTTCGAGGGTGTCCACGCCCTCGCCGCCGATGAACACGTCCGAGCTGCGGTTCATGCCGGCCAGGTTGACGGTCTCGTTGGTCCCGGCCTCGTCGGGGCTGCCGACGTTCTTGGCCTGGTAAAGACTGGTCCAGCTGCCGTCGAGTGAATAATGCAACGTGTCGTCGCCGGCGCCGCCGTCGAGCCGGTCGGAACCGCTGCCGCCGATCAGCGTGTCCTCGCCGGCACCGCCCACCAGCGTATCGTCGCCGGCCCCGCCGTCCAGGGTCGCCTTCTCGTAGTTGCCGTCGACCGTGATGCGGTCGTTGCCGGCGCCGCCGTCGGCCACCACCTCGGTGAAGCCCTTGTCGCCGGTCACCGTGATGGTGTCGTCGCCCGCCCCCGAGCGGATGTCGAACAGGTTGCTCCAGCCGTCGTCGTTGGTCAGCGCGTCGATGTCGATGGTGTCGTCGCCGTCGCCGGTGACGATGGTGCCGCGCTTGGCGCCGTCGATGGTCACCGTGCTGTCGCCGCCGTCGCCCAGCGTAACGTCGGTATGGACGAAGTTCTGGAGCACGACATCGGCCGACTGCTCGCTGACCGCCTCGATGTTCTTGACGCTGTTCCAGGCGTCGATCACGGACACCGTGGCGGTGTCGGCGTCGGCGTAGGAATACTGAATCTCGTTGCCTCCGAACTGGAAGACCTCGGCCTCGCCGAAAGCATCCGGCCCCGGCAGATCGGCACCACTGGTGCTGTCGATGGCCCAGGTGGGCGCCATGGTGTTGCCGTTGCTGACCCGGAAGTGCAGATTGACGGTCTCGGGCACCGGCATGACGTCGACGGCCAGCGTGGCCGCCGGGCTGGTGCCGCCGTCGGTCGAGGTCGCCGTGACGTTCAGGTTGAATTCGCCGTTGAAATCGGCGGCGGGCGTCAGGGTAAGGCCGCCCAGTTGCGCCGCCGTCAGCGTCCACGAGCCGTCGTCGTTGCGGGTGCCGGCCGAAAGCGTCGCCCCGGCCGGGACGCCGCTGATGGTGACCGAGGCCACCGTCTCGGTACTGCCAGGAACCGACGCCGAAATGGCAAGCGCCAGCGAGGAATCCTCGGTCCCCGAAGCCGCCGAGACGGAAACCGCTGGCACGTCGGGAACGGGGCTAACCGACACGCTCAGCGGCGCCGGGGCGCTGCTGACCGCCTCGGTCGCCAGGGCGGTCGAGGTGGCCGTCACCGTGAGCGCCAGGCTGCCGTTGAAATCGGCGGGCGGCGTCAGGGTCAGCCCGTCAAGCTGCCCGGGCGTGAGCGTCCAGGTGCCGTCGCCATTATCAGTGCCGGCCGACAGTTCGGCGCCATCGGGAACGCCGGCGATGGTGATGGAAGCGATGCTTTCCATGGCGTTGGGCACGGAGGCCGAGATGGACAGTGCGATCCCTTCGTCCTCGTCGCCCGCCGCCGCCTCCAGCGACACCACAGGCGGCAGGCCGAGGGTATCGACGGCAACGGAGCCGTTCCCAAACGTCAGGTTCTCGATGTTATCGAGGACGTCGGTGCCATCGGGGCCCGACACGATGACCAGATCGTCACTCAATGTGATGGTGTAGTCGGCGTAGTTGCCGCTGAACACCGCCGTATCGTCGCCGGCCCCGCCGTTCAGGGTATCGTCGCCCAGGCCGCCCGTCAGCGTGTCGTCGCCCGACCCGCCGTCGAAGCTGTCGTTGCCCGCCCCGCCGTCGAGGATATCGTCACCGCCCTCGCCCGTCAGGTGATCGTCGCCGGCCCCGCCCATGACCACGTCGTCGCCACTGCCGCCGCTCAGCGTATCGTCGCCGGCCCCGCCGTCCAGAATGTCGTCGTCGCCTTCACCCTTGAGGACATCGTCGCCATCGCCGCCGCTCAGCACGTCGTCGCCGCTGCCGCCATCCAGGGTATCGTCGCCAACCCCACCGTCGAGGATATCGTCGCCGCCGTCGCCCTTGAGCAGGTCGTCTCCTGCACCGCCGGCCACCGTATCGTCGCCGGTGCCGCCCTTGAGGGTGTCGTCGCCGGCCCCACCGTCGAGGATGTCGTCGCCGCCGCGTCCCTCAAGCACGTCGTCGCCGGCGCCGCCAACCAGCACGTCATCGCCCGAGGTTCCGACCAGGTGAACGTCGTCGTCGGCGATGGCGATCGTCACCGTCGCCGTGACGCTGCCGCCGTGACCGTCCGAAACGGTGTAGGTGAAGCTGTCGCCGCCGTGGTAGCCGGCGGTCGGCGTATAGGTGTAGCTGCCGTCCGCTTCGAGCGTCACCGTGCCGTGCGCCGGCCCGCCATGCTCGGCGAGGGCGTAAGTCAGGTCGTCGCCATCCACGTCAGTGGCGCCAAGTTGTCCGACGAGGACGGCGTCCTCGGTCATGGTGGCGGTGGAATCCGTGGCCTCCGGCGCGTCGTTGACGGCCGCCACGCTGACCGGCAGGATCGCCTCGCTGCTGCCGCCGTCGGTGGAGACGGCGGTGATCGTCAGCTCGAAATCGTCATTGGCGTTAAGCGCCGGCGTGATGGTCAGGGCGCCACCGGCCAGGGCCGCCAGGTCGGCCGCCGTGAAGCGGCCGCCCTCGCCCGAACCGGTCAGTACGTTGCCGGTCAGCGTCAGGCCGCTTTCGGCGTCCACCGCCAGGACTGCCCCCGCCGGAATGCCGGCGATGGTGATCGAGGCGACCGTCTCGGTGCTGTCCGGCACCGAGGCGTCGATGGCCAGCTCGATCGCCGTGTCCTCTTCGCCCGTCCCCGACCCCGAAACCACCGGCGCGTCGGCGGCCGGCGTCACCGTCACGTCGACGGAATCGGGCGCCGTCACACTGCCGTCGGTCAAGGTGGCCCGCACCGTCAGCGTAAGGTCTTCGTAGGAATCATGGGGCGGCGTCAGCGTGAGGCCGGCCAGCTGGGCGGGTGTCAGCGTCCACGTGCCGTCGGGATTCGAGGTGCCGGCCGAAAGGACGGCGCCCGAAGGCAGACCGCTGATGGTGAGGAAGTCGATAGTCTCGCCACCGGCCGGATTGGGCGTGATCGCCAGGGCGACCGTGCCGTCCTCGGCCACCGTCAGGTCGGGGCCGGCGGAGATCGTGGTGTCGGCCACCGCCGAAACACTGACCGGAACCTCAATCGCGGTCCCCGCCGTGCCGTCGGCCGAGGTGGCCTGAACGGTGAGCGTGAAATCGTCGTTGGCGTTGGCGGGCGGCGTGATGGTGAGGTCGGCCAAGTCGTCAAGCTGATCGCCCGAGATCGTCCACACGGTGCCGTCGGCATTCGAGGTGCCGACGCTGAGGCTGGCGCCGGCCGGAACCCCGGAAATCGTGATGCTCTGGACCCCCAGCGTGCTGTCCGGCACGGAAGCCGAGAGGTCGAGCGCAATCGCCGTGTCTTCGTTGCCGGCGGCCGCGTCGCCGAGCGCCACCTGGGCGGCGTCGCCGACCGGGGTCACCGTCAGCGAGACGATTGCCGTCGCCGTGCCGCCCTGGCCATCGGAAACCTGATAGGTGAAGCTGTCGGGGCCATAGTAGTCGGCGGCCGGCGTGTAGGTGTAGGTGCCGTCGGCATTGATCGTCACCGTGCCGTGCGCCGGACCGCCCTCGGCGGCGAGCGCAAACGTCAGGGCATCGCCCTCGACGTCGGTGGCCGCCAACTGGCCGTCGATGTGGCCGTCCTCGGCCACCGTGCCGGTGCCGGCCAGCGCCACCGGGGCGTCGTTCTCGGGATCGACGGTCAGCGAGACCGTCGCCGTCGTCGTCCCGCCATGGCCGTCGGAAACCTGATACGTGAAGCTGTCGGGGCCGGCGTAGTCGGCAGCCGGTTCGTAGGAGAAGCTGCCGTCGGCGTTCACCATCACCGTGCCGTGCGCCGGGCCGCCCTCGGCCGCCAGCGCGAACGTCAGCGTGTCGCCCTCGACGTCGCTGGCCGAAAGCTGGCCGACGAGCGTGCCGTCCTCGTCGACCGAAGCCTCAAAGCCCACCGTCACCGGCGCGTCGTTCACCGCCGAAACCGAAACCGTCGCGGTGGCCGGCGTCGTCACCGTGCCGTCCGACACCCCGTAGCTCAGATCGACGGTGCCGTTGAAGTTCTGACCCGGCGTGAAGGTCCAGGTTCCATTGCCGTTGTCGCTCAGCGTGCCGCCGCTCGCCGTCAGGTCGACAACGTTCAGGGTGTCGCCCTCGACGTCGCTGGCGTTCGCCAAAAGCTGCGCCGCCGTGATGGTCAGCGTACCGTCTTCGGCCATCCCGAGGCTGATCGGCGCACCGATCACCGGCGCGTCGTTCACCGCCGAAACAGCCACCGTCGCCGTCGCCGGCGTGGTCGCCGTGCCATCCGACACCCCGTAGGTCAGATCAACCGTGCCGTTGAAGTTCTGACCCGGCGTGAAGGTCCAGGTGCCGTTGCCGTTGTCGCTCAGCGTACCGCCGCTCGCCGTCAGGTCGACAACGCTCAGGGTGTCGCCCTCGACGTCGCTGGCGTTCGCCAAAAGCTGCGCCGCCGTGATGGTCAGCGTACCGTCCTCGGCGACCGCAAACGAGAGCGGACCGTCAATGTCCGGCGCGTCGTTGACGGCGGCAACCGCCACCGGAACGGTTGCCGTCGTCGAGCCGCCGTCCGTCGACGTCGCCACGACCGTCAGGTTGACGTTCGTGTCATGGTTCTCGGGCAGGCTGATGCTCAGCGTGCCCAGCGAGGCGAGGTCGGCCCCGGAGATCGTCCACGTGTTGTCGCCGTTGTCCGTGCCCAGCGAGAACGTCGCCCCTTCGGGAATGCCCGAGATCGTCACCGAGGCGATCGACGCCCCGCTGTCCACCTCGACCGCCGACAGGTTCAGCGCTATCGCCGTATCGCCCTCGGTCCCCGAGCCGCCGCCCGATACCACCGGCGCATCGTTCACGGCGGCAACCGCCACCGTCGCCGTCGCCGGCGTGGTCGCCGTGCCGTCCGACACCCCGTAGCTCAGATCGACGGTACCGTTGAAGTTCTGACCCGGCGTGAAGGTCCAGGTGCCGTTGCCGTTGTCGCTCAGCGTACCGCCGGTGGCCGCCAGGTCGACAACGCTCAGGGTGTCGCCGTCGACGTCCGAGGCATTGGCCAGAAGCGCCGCCGCCGTAATCAGCAGCGTGCCGTCCTCGGCCATGGCCAGACCGATCGGCGCCCCCACCACCGGCGCGTCGTTGACGGCGGCGACGGCCACCGGCACCGTGATGGCGGTCCCCGCCGTACCGTCGGCCGAGGTGGCCTGGACGGTAAGCGTGAAGTCGGCGTTGGCGTTGGCGGGCGGCGTGATGGTCAGGGAGGCCAAGTCGTCAAGCTGATCGCCCGAGATCGTCCACACGGTGCCGTCGGCATTCGAGGTGCCGACGCTGAGGCTGGCGCCGGCCGGAACCCCGGAAATCGTGATGCTCTGGACCCCCAGCGTGCTGTCCGGCACGGAAGCCGAGAGGTCGAGCGCGATCGCCGTGTCCTCGGCGCCCGAAGCCGGCGCATCCAGCACCACCTGGGCGGCGTCGCCGACCGGGGTCACCGTCAGCGAGACGATTGCCGTCGCCGTGCCGCCCTGGCCGTCGGAAACCTCATAGGTGAAGCTGTCGGGGCCATAGTAGTCGGCGGCCGGCGTGTAGGTGTAGGTGCCGTCGGCATTCACCGTCACCGTGCCGTGCGCCGGGCCGCCCTCGGCGGCCAGCGCGAACGTCAGGGCATCGCCCTCGACGTCGGTGGCGACCAGAGTTCCCTCGATCGCGCCGTCTTCGGCCACCGTGCCGGTCCCGGCCAACGCCACCGGGGCGTCGTTCTCGGGATCGACGGTCAGCGAGACCGTCGCCGTCGTCGTCCCGCCATGGCCGTCGGAAACCTGATACGTGAAGCTGTCGGGGCCGGCGTAGTCGGCATCCGGTTCGTAGGAGAAGCTGCCGTCGGCGTTCACCGTCACCGTGCCGTGCGCCGGGCCGCCCTCGGCCGCCAGCGCGAACGTCAGGGTGTCGCCCTCGACGTCGCTGGCCGAAAGCTGGCCGACGAGCGTGCCGTCCTCGTCGACCGAAGCCTCAAAGCCCGCCGTCACCGGCGCGTCGTTGACCGCCGAAACCGAAACCGGAACGTCGGTCGCCGGGCTGACTCCGCCGTCGGTCGAGGTCGCCGAAACTGTCAGCGTGAAATCGGCGCTGCTGTTTTGCGGCGGCGTGATGGTGAGGGAGGCCAAGTCGTCAAGTTGATCGCCCGAGATCGTCCAAACGGTGCCGTCCGCATTCGACGTGCCGACGCTGAGGCTGGCGCCCGCCGGAACCCCGGTGATGGTGATGCTGACGACGCCTTCCATGGCGTTGGGCACGGAGGCCGAGATGGCGAGCGCGATGGGCTCGTCCTCCTTGCCCGCCGCCGCTTCCACCGATACCACCGGCGGCGCGCCGAGGGCGTCGACAGCCACCGAGCCGTTGCCGAAGGTCAGGGTCTCGATGTTCTCCAGCACGTCGGTGCCGTCGGGACCGGATACCGTGACCACGCCGTCGGCCCACGTGATGGTGTAGTCGGCGTAGTTCCCGCCGAACACCGCCGTGTCGTCGCCGGTGCCGCCGTCCAGCGCGTCGTTGCCGACGCCGCCAGCGAGCGTGTCGTCCCCCGACCCGCCGTCGAGACTGTCATCCCCGGCGCCGCCCTCCAGGAGGTCATCGCCGAGGCCGCCCAAAAGCACGTCGTTGCCGAGGCCGCCCAACAAAACGTCGTCGCCGGTGCCGCCAAACAGGTCGTCGTGGCCAGCCCCGCCGTCCAGACGGTCGTCGCCGCCCTCGCCATCGAGAACGTCGTCGCCGACGCCGCCGGTCAGAACGTCGTCGCCTTCGGTTCCCACCACGTGGACGTCGTCGTTGGCAACCTCGATCGTCACCGTCGCCGTATCGGTGCCGCCGTGGCCGTCGGAAACGGTGTAGGTGAAGCTGTCCGGACCGTAATAGCCGGCATTCGGCGTATAGGTGTAGCTGCCGTCCGCTTCGACCGTCACCGCGCCGTACGCCGGGGCGCCGGTCTCGGCGAGCGCGAAGGTCAGGTCGTCGCCCTCCACGTCGGTCGCCGCGAGTTGGCCTTCAAGGGCGACATTCTCCGTCGTCGCCGCCGAGGAATCGTCGGCCTCCGGCGCATCGTTGACAGCGGAAACCGCGACCGGAACGGTCGCCGTCGTCGAGCCGCCATCCGTCGACGTCGCCACGACCGTCAAGTTGACGTTCGTGTCATGGTTCTCGGGCAGGCTGATGCTCAGCGTGCCCAGCGAGGCGAGGTCGGCCCCGGAGATCGTCCACGTGTTGTCGCCGTTGTCCGTGCCCAGCGAGAACGTCGCCCCTTCGGGAATGCCCGAGATCGTCACCGAGGCGATCGACGCCCCGCTGTCCACCTCGACCGCCGACAGGTTCAGCGCAATCGCCGTGTCGCCCTCGGTCCCCGAGCCGCCGCCCGATACCACCGGCGCATCGTTCTTCGGCGCGACCGCCACCGGAACGGTTGCCGTCGTCGAGCCGCCGTCCGTCGACGTCGCCGTCACCGTCAGGTTGACATTCGTGTCATGGTTCTCGGGCAGGCTGATGCTCAGCGTGCCCAGCGAGGCGAGGTCGGCCCCGGAGATCGTCCACGTGTTGTCGCCGTTGTCCGTGCCCAACGAGAACGTCGCCCCTTCGGGAATGCCCGAGATCGTCACCGAGGCGATGGACGCCCCACTGTCCACCTCGACCGCCGACAGGTTCAGCAGGATGGAATCGTCGCCCTCGGCCCCTGAGCCTCCGCCCGACACCGACGGCGCGACGTTCGTCGTTTCGGCCCCGCCTCCGTCAACGATTTGGACTTCGGTTTCGCCGTCGTCATCGCCGCCGTCGTCGTCATTGCCATCGTCGCCGTCATCGGAGGAGTCGTCTCCCGACGTCGTCCCCTGCTGCTCGTCAAAGCCCTCCGTCACCCTGATCTGGTCGGTGTCGAATCCTCCGCCGACGACGTCGTCGCCCTGGACGCCGATATCTTGCAGATCGTCCGGCGCGTCCTGGGGAACGCTGTAGGAGTTGGCGGTGCCGGTCGTCGGAATCATGCTCAGGGACGAGGAGAACATTTGCACCACGTCGCTGACCGACATGGTGCCGGTCGGCGAGGGCGCGACGTTGAAGCCCGTAATCACCGTGAAGTCGTGGGCGCCGTTCATCACCTCGACGCCGCCGTCGTTGCGCACCACCACCTCGCCGACGAAGCCGTCGGATTCCTCCATGAGGACGACGCGCAGGGTCTGGCCGTCGGGGATCTCGAGGCCGACCTGGGTGCCGCGGATGCCGATGGTCGCCACCGGGGTGGTCAGCGTCATGGCGTCGGGGTCGGTCTTGGCGACCTGGCCGCTGACGAAGGTGAAGATGCCCTGCACCACGGAAAGGTTGATCGAGCCCGACTGGGTGCTGGGGTCGTAGACCATCTCGTCCAGGACCATGCGGCCGTCGGCGGCCATCGAGAAGGTGCTGTCGTCGGCCAGCAGGACGCCGATGGCACCGTCGGCGCCGGTTTCCAGGATGTCGCCCTGATAGACCGGATCGCCGGCCTGAAGCTCGACCACGGTGCCGTCGGCACGGATGGCCGTCACCTTGCCGTGCAGGGTCTCGACGGTGCCGATCGGCTGGGCGCCGGGCGCGGCGCCGGCCTGGGCGTACTGCCCGGGAGCCAGCGGCCCCGCCAGCTGCGTCACCAGATCGCCCGCCAGCTCGCCGCCGCCGGCCGAAACCAGGGCCGGGGGCGTTTCCAGGCCGAAATAGCCACGCACCACGGTGACGGTGCCGTCCGGCGCCGTCAGCACCAAATTGTCGCCGGCCCGGGCGAAATCGCAATCGGCAAGCGGCACGCCCTCGGGCAGCGTCAGCGTTTCGGAACCGGTCGCCTCGATCACGTGGGCGGGGGCTGTACCTTGCGGCAGACCGGGGTCTTTCGCCTCGGTCGCGGTGGTCCTCGCCATGGCCTGCTCTCCTTCTGAGGGTCGTCCGGGGAAGCCGATTCTTCGATTCCCGCCGATTTGCCCTAAATATCCGTAAAATTTTATCTTTTAGTTCAACAAGTACCCTGACCGCTTCGCGAAGCCAATCGCCCGATCTTGGGCTACCCTAGCAGCTTTGGCAGCCCCCTTGCTGTGACGGTCATCACAGGCGGCACCGATTCGCCCCTCCGGCCCCGGAACCTTCGGTCTTCTTTTGCATTATATGGGGCGCTGCAATATCTAGGGGATCGAACTCAGCCGCCCACAGTCCGGCCAGGAACCCGACCATGACCCGACGCCTTGCCCTTCTTCTCGCCCTCGCCGGCGGCCTTCTGCTGACCGGCTCGTGCGCCTACCACGGCGACACCGGCAACCCGATCGGGCGCAATCTCACCTGGTTCAGCTATCTGAACGGCGACGACATCCGCCAGCAATGCAGGGTCGGCGCGCCGGACCGCTACCGCTTCGTCTATAACGGCATCTATACCGAGCAGGTCCGCTCCTACGACCTGACGACCGACGGCGCCGGGCAGAACCCGGTGTTGCAGATCCAGGTGCTGGGCAGGCGCGGCCAGGTGGGCACCATCACGGTGGACAGCGTGTCGGGCGTGCTGTCCCCGTGGTCCGGGCAAGCCGAAACCGTTCACCTGAGGGAGGTCGACGTCCTGAAGCTCCAGGACGCCATGCAGGCAGGCGGAGTGTTCCAGCCGCTGGCGAACCGCCTGGAGCTGTCGTCCGACGCCTTTTATTGGATCGTCACCGCCTGCACCCGCGGCGCCCTGCACTTCAACGCCTATCTGTGGCCGTCGCCGCGCTTCGATCAGGCGGCCTTTCCCGGCCTGCTGTTCGCCTGGGACCCCAGCGGCATCCCGGTCAACCCGCCGCGCCAAGCCGATCCGGCCGACATCCACGATGCCCGCAGCCCGTCCGACCTGCGTAACGCGCAACGCTTCAACCTGGCCGCCGGGCGCGACGGCCTGATCGGCCTCGCCGGCCTGTTCTAGGAGGCCGCGCCGGCCGGCGCCAGACCGGCGAACGGCAGGCGGCCGGCGAAGAGCGCCATCGTGCCCAGCGATTCCTCGATACGCAGGGCCTCGTTCCACTTGGCCATGCGCTCGGCCCGCGCGAAGGACCCCACCTTGAGCTGCGCCACCCCCCAGCCGATGGCGAGGTGGACGATGGTGACGTCCTCGGTTTCGCCGGAACGGGCCGATACGATGGCGCCCCAACCCGCGGCGCGGGCGGCCTCGAGCGCCGCCTTGGTCTCGGTCAGCGTGCCGGCCTGGTTGGGCTTGATCAGCGCGGCGTTGCAGGCCCCGGCCGCCGCCGCCTTGCGGATGCGTTTAGCGTCGGTGACGACGAAATCGTCGCCGACGATCTGCACCCGCCGGCCGGCCGCCTCGGTGAAGCGGCGCATGCCGGCCTCGTCGTCCTCGGCCATCGGGTCCTCGATGGAAACGATCGGATAGCGGTCGATCCAGCCGATCAGCAGTTCGGCCAGGCCGTCGGAATCGAGATCCTTCTCCTCCAGCGCCAGCCGGTAACGACCGCCGCGGCCGAATTCCGAGGCGGCGATGTCGAGCGAAATCGCCGCCTGCTCGCCGGGTTTCAGGCCGGCCGCCTCGATGGCGCGCACCAGGAGTTCCAGCCCGTCCTCGTTGGTGGCGAAGGCCGGCCAATAGCCGCCCTCGTCGGCGACGCCTTGCAGCCTTCCCGAGTCTTCGAGCAGCTTGCCGGCCAGGCGGTAGACCTCGGCCGTCCACACCAGCGCCTCGTCGAAGGAGGAGGCGCCGGGCATCGTCACCATGAAATCCTGCACGTCGACCCGCGAACGGGCATGGGCGCCGCCGCCGATGATCTGGATTTCCGGCAGCGGCAGCGTGCAGGCGTCGAACCCGCCGAGGTGGCGCCACAGGGGCTCGCCCACCGCCAC
Source organism: Shumkonia mesophila (assembly GCF_026163695.1). Taxonomy (NCBI): domain Bacteria; kingdom Pseudomonadati; phylum Pseudomonadota; class Alphaproteobacteria; order Rhodospirillales; family Shumkoniaceae; genus Shumkonia; species Shumkonia mesophila. The sequence goes on from NZ_JAOTID010000004.1 coordinate 161,978, forward strand.
CGCCCGGGCGTGGGCGACGGCCATGGAGACGGCGATGGTGGCGTTGCCGCCGAGGCGGCTCTTGTTGGGCGTGCCGTCGAGCGCGATGAGGACCTGGTCGACGGCGGCCTGATCGGTGGCGTCCATGCCGGCGATCGCCATGCGGATCTCGCCGTTGATGTTGGCCAGCGCGTTCTGGACGTCGAGCCCGCCCAGGTGGGCACCGCCGTCCCTGAGATCCACGGCCTCGCCGGTACCCATCGAGGCGCCGGCCGGCGCGATGGCGCGGCCCACCGCCCCTCCGGCCAGGTCGACCTCGACCTCCACCGTCGGCCGGCCCCGCGAATCCCACACCCGCCTGCCCCTCAGCTTGGTGATGATGAAGCCGTTCACGCTGACACCTCCTTCGACCATGTTCCGCGCACGGTTTGCAATCGCTCCGGCAGATCGGCCAGCAGGGCGCGGGCCACCCGGCGGACCCTGTTTTTCGCCTCCTCCCCGCTCACGTATTCGACCGGCGATTTGCCGTCGACCCGGGCCAGGAAAAGCCCGGGCAGCAGGCGCGCCGCCCGCCGTTCAAGCGCCTCCGGCCGCTCCCAGCGCACCCCCTCGAGGTAGGCCGCGGCCAGGATGTCGAAACACGCGAGGAAGCCCGCCGTGGCGGCCGGCGTCCACAGGCACTTCAGCAGCAGATGGTTGAGACAGAAGGCAAGATCGAAGGCCGGATCGCCGTACCACGCGCATTCGGCGTCGAGGAACACCGGCCCCCGCGGCCCGACCAGGATGTTCTTGGGGCTGACGTCGCCGTGCACCAGGGCTTTGCGGGTGGCGGCGGTGGCATCGGCCAGCCCGGCCAACACCTCCGCGAGATCGGGGTGGGCGCGCGCGGTGGCCAGCAGATAGGGCTCCAGGCGGATGGAATGGAAGATGGCATCGGTGGCGAAGCGCTCGGCCACGCCGGCATCGCCGGCGGTCGCGGCATGGATGTCGGCCAACCGCCGGGCCACCGCCTTGGCGGTTGCCGGGTCGGCGATGCCTTCGCGCAGTTGCGCCTTCCACGACGGATGATCGGCCGGATCGAGAAAGCGCATGACGAACAGGCCGGCCGCGGCGTCCTCGGCGAGGATTTCGGGAACGGCGTCGGGCTCGATGCCGGCGGCCACCCGCATCCAGGCGGATTCATAGGCGTTGCGTTCCACCGGCGCCCGCCAGTCGGCGGCAACCCTGAGCCGGGGCAGGGCCCGCTTGACGCAAACGGAACCGCAGGCCAGGTCGACCCGATAGATGTCGGAGGACACGCCGCCGGTCAGCGGCTGGATGAACGGCGCCTCGCCGGAACGCATCAGCTCCAGGCGGATCAGGCTGGGGATCAGCCAGTCATCGCTTTTTTCCGAGATCGCGCTGGGCGGGCCGTTCTCGGCCACGGAACCTCCTCGACCGCTCGGGTTGCACGGAGTGCCAACCCGAGTATTCGGGATTGTAACCCGTTAGGCAATGGCCTGAACGCGGATCGCAAGCCCGCCGTTCTCAGTCGCCCGACGCGTAGCGGCGCTCGGCGGCGAAATAGTCGGGGAAGCCGACCACCTCCTGCAAATGGCCGAACGAGGCCAGTCCCTGCGGGTGCCGCCCCGCCTTGAGCTCGGCCAGCGCCCTCTCCATGACCGGGACCGCCGCCAGCAGCAACGTCAGCGGATAGGCGGCGATCCTGTAGCCGATTTCCGCCAGGCGCGCCGGCGGCAGCACGGGCGTCGCCCCCTGTTCCAGCATGTTGGCCATCTTGGGGCCGGGGATTTCGCGGCAGAACCGCTCCATCTCGGCTTCCGAGCGCGGCGCCTCCAGGAACAGGATGTCGGCGCCGATCCCGGCGAAGGCGGCCATGCGCCTGAGCCCTTCGTCGAGATCATGGGTCGCCCGGGCGTCGGTGCGGGCCATGATCAGGATGTCGGCCCCCTCGTCGCGGGCATCGACCGCCGCCTTGACGCGCAGGCAGGCCTCTTCGAAGGGGACCACCTGCTTGCCGCGGGTATGGCCGCAGCGCTTTGGCGCCACCTGATCCTCGATCATGATGCCGGCGAAACCGGCGCGGGCGTATTCGGCGACCGTCCGCTTGACGTTGAGCGCGTTGCCGTAACCGGTGTCGCCGTCGCCGATCACGGGCAGCGTCGTGGCGGCGCAGATGGAGCGGCCCTGGTCGAGCATCTCGCCGAACGAGATGAGGCCGGTGTCGGGCGCCGCCAGGCGGGCCGCCGACACCGCGAAGCCGCTCATGAAAGTGAGCGGAAAGCCGGCCCGCTCGATCAGACGGGCCGACAGCGCGTCGAAGCAACACGGCATGACCAGCAGCTCGGACCCGTCGATGAGGGCGCGAAGGCGTTGGGCGGGCGACGGGCTCATGAGGCTTTCCCTAAAGCTTGAACGGAATGTAAAGGGCGATGTCGGGCACGAAATAGATGGCGACGACGGCGGTGAACATGATCAGGATGAACGGCCAAACGCCGCGCAGTACCTCGGTGATGGGGGCATCGGCCACCGCCTGGATGACGAACAGGTTGAGCCCGACCGGCGGCGTGATGAGGGCGCATTCGATCATCACCACGAAGATGATGCCGAACCAGATGGGGTCGATGCCGAGCGCCATCAGCGACGGATAGAGCACCGGTACCATGATCAGCAGCATCGACATCGATTCCAGGAAGAAGCCGACGACCAGCAGCACCACGCAAACGATGAGGATGAACAGGCCCGGCTCGCCGATGTTGGCGCCGATCGCCGCCGAAATGTCCTGGGGGATGCGATAAAGGGTGATCACCTTGCCGAAGATCGCGGCGCCGGCCATGATCAGGAAGATGGTCACCGTGGTTCGCATGGATTCCATGACCGCCTGCTTCAGCTTTTCCCAGGTCATGGTGCGCAGCGCAAAGACGATGATCAGGGCCACGGCGAAACCGATGGCGGCCGCCTCGGTGGGCGTGAAGACGCCGGCATAAATGCCGCCGATGACGATGAACGCCAGAACGACCGTCGGCAGGGCTCTCGTGGTGGCGCGGGCCCGTTCGTCCCAGCTGGCCTTGGGCAGCGGCGCGAAGTTGCCGCCGAAGCGGGCATACGCCAGGCTGTAGAGGGCGAACATCCCCGCCAGCAAGAGCCCCGGCCCGATGCCGGCGAGGAAGAGATCGATGATCGACTGATCGGTGATGACGCCAAAGACGATCATCGGGATCGACGGCGGGATGAGGATGCCCAGCGTACCCCCCGCCGCCAGCAGGCCGAGCACGAACGGCCGGTTATAGCCGCGGCCGATCATCTCGGGGATGGCCACCGTGGCGATGGTCGCCGCGGTGGCGATCGAGGAGCCGGCGATCGCCGAGAACAGCGCGCAGGTAATGACGGTGGCGATGGCCAGCCCGCCGGGCCAGTGGCCGACCCAGGACTGGACCGCGCCGAACAGGTCGCGCCCGATGCCGCCCTTCAGCAGCACGTTCGACATCAGCAGGAACAACGGCACCGACAACAGCACGAAGTTGTCGATCGAGCCGTAGAGCGCCTGCGGCACGATGACCGGCGCCAGATCGGCCACCCACATCAGCCCCAGCGCCAGGCCGCCGAGGGCGAAGGCGACCGGGATGCCGACAAGCAGCAAGGCCACCAAAGCCAGCAGGATGAGGGCCGTCGTCATATGCCGTCGGGTTCCCCAGCCGATCCCGGCAGCCGCCCCGCCAGCCGGCGCAGCAGCTCGGCAAGGCACTGCAGGAACAGCAAGCCCATGCCGAGCGGGATGGCGCTTTCGGTCATCCACTGCGGCACCGACAGCATGGTGGCGGTGGCGCGGCCCAATCGCACCGATTCGACGACGATGCCGGTCCCGTAAACGATGGCGACGAGGCAGAAACCGGCAATGAACAGCAGGCCGATCACCTCCGTAGCCAGCCGGCCACCGGCCCCGAGGCGCCCGGTCAAAAGGTCAATGGCGATCAGGTGGCGGTGGCGGAGCACGTAGGCCGCCCCCAGGTAGGTTGCCCAAATCTGGATGAAGCGCGACAGCTCCTCGGCCCAAATGGTCGGCGCGATGAAGACGTAACGGGCGACCACCTCGTAGGTGATGATGCCGCCGACCACGAAGAACATCGCGGCCGCCAGTTTGCCGCAGACGTCGCTCAAACGATCGATGAAAACGAGCATGGAAACGGAAATACCGCGGGCGGCAGGACCATTCCCGCCGCCCGTGAGGGTTCTTTAAAGCTTGTCGGCAGCTTCGACAAGCTGCTTGCCGAGCGGCCCAGACGACTTGATGAAGGTATCGATGACCGATGCCGTCGACTTTTTCCAGTCGGCCAGTTGCTCGGGCGTCAGCTCGATGATCTTGATCTTGTCGCGCACGTGGTCGAACGAGGCCTGCTCGAGCCGGCCCATGTTGTCGCGCAGTTCCTTTTCGACGCGGCGAGCCGCCTTGGTCATCACGGCGCGCTCGGAGTCGGTCAGGCTCTGCCAAGTCTTCTCGTTGATCAGCACGACGAACTCGACGTCGGCATGGTTGGTGACGGTCAGGTAGTCCATCACCTGATAGAGCTTGCGCGCGTCAACCGCCGTCACCCCGGTCATGCCGGCATCCACCGTGCCGCGCTGGTAGGCCAGAATCTGCTCGGAGCCCGAGATCGAGGCCGGCACCCCGCCCACCGACTTGACGAACTCGCCCAGTGTCTTGCCGAAGGTCCGAACCTTCTTGTCCTTCATGTCGGCCGGCGTGACGATCGGCTTGCCCTTGCTCAGGAGGATGGTGCCGCCGTAAGCCTGCCACCACAGCACGCGCGCCCCGGTCTTGAGAATGGCCTCGTCGAGCGGGCCGCGGACCGGGCTGCCGGGCGCCGTCGCCTTGGTCACCAGATCCCAGGTCGGGAACGAGAATGGCACCTCGAAGACATCCACGGCCGGAATGGTGCCCGCGAACACGGCGAGAGAGGCGACGCCCATCTCGACGCCGCCCGAGGACACCGCCTGCGGCACTTCCGAGTCCTTGTAAAGTTGGGAGGCGGGATAGATCTCGACCGTGATCTCGCCCTTCGTCTCGCGTTCCACTTCGTTCTTGAAATCGGTCAGGTTCTTGCCGAGGTGATGGGTGATCGGCAGTTGCAGGGTGACGCGAATCACCTTGGCGGCGTCGGCGGCGGGCGCCAGCGCAAAAGACAATCCGGCGGTCAAAACCGCCACGATCAAGCGTTTCATGAAATCCCCCATGTTGGGTTCTGAAAGAAATTGGCGCGCCAACTTGGGGGCGGCGACAGAATCTGTCAAGCCGGCAAAAGATACCGCAACAAAGATGCCGCTATAGCCGGGCGCCGGCGGGAACGGAAGCCAGGAAGCGTTCGGCCGATCCTGCCTTGAGAAAGCTGACGGCGCACCCAAGCTGGCGGTCGTCCTCGCCGCCCGGCGGGATCGGGCAGCTTTCCTCGGCGACGGTACCCAGGCTGACGCGGGTCGACTGGTCGCCCGCCGCCAGGGCGCCGGGAAGGTCGGATTCCCGCTGTCCGCCCTGGGCTTCGGACCCGGCGATGACGATGTCCGGCACCACGCCGAGACCCTGGATGGTGCGCCCCGACGGCGCGTAGTAAAGGGCCGTCGTCAACTTCAGCGCCCCCTTGATGGGCAGCGGCATGATCGTCTGCACCGACCCCTTGCCGAAGGACGGCGTCCCCATGACGATGGCGCGCCCGTCTTCCTGGAGCGCGCTGGCGACGATTTCCGAGGCCGAGGCCGATCCGCCGTTGATCAGCACGACCATCGGCGCGCCTTTCGCCTCGTCGCCGGACTTGGCCGAAAAGATCTGCCGGTTGCCCGCATCGCGGCTGCGCACCTCGACAATCCGTCCCTTCTCGAGAAAGGTATCGGCCAACCCCAGCGATTCGTCGAGAAGGCCACCCGGATTGCTGCGAAGGTCGAGAATGAGCCCCTTCATACGTGGGCCCAGCTGGGCGCGGATGGCCCTTACCGCTTCGTTGACGCCGATTTCCATCCCCTCGGTGAAGCTGGCCACCCGGACGTATCCGATGTCGTCTTCGATGTGCCAGCGGACCGCCCGGATGGAGATGACGGCGCGGGTCAGGACCTTGTCGAAGGGCGGTTCGTCGCCGCGCCGGATGGTCAGGCGAATGTCGGTGCCGGGCTCGCCGCGCATGCGCTTGACGGCATCCATGATCGAGATGCCGTGGATCGGGCTGCCGTCCAGGTGGGTGATCAGGTCGCCCGACTTCAGGCCGGCCTGATGGGCCGGCGTTCCCTCGATCGGCGAGACGATCTTGACGGAACCGTCCTCTACCGTGACCTCGATGCCGAGGCCACCGAACTGCCCTTTGGTGGTGACGAAGGCCTCTTGCAACTGTTCGGGGTTCAGGTAGGCGGAATGGGGGTCCAGCGAGGCCACCATGGCATCCAGGCCGGCCTCCACCACCTTTTCCGACGATACCGTCCCCTGCTTGCCCTCGAGGTCCTTAACCCCCTTGATCGCGGCGTCGATCAGCAGGCGGTCGTTCACCGGCCGCAGGTAGTCGTTGCGCACCCGCACGAAGGCGTCCTTGAACTGCTTGAGTTCGCGCGTATCGTTCGGATCGGAGGCCACATCGCGATAGACGGCGGCGAAGCGCGTCAACTCGCGGTCGGCATCGGCCGGCAGGGCCCCCGGACCGCCGACGGATTGCACCATGCGCCGCAGCGACGAATTTTCGGGAACGCAGCCGACCAGGGCCGGAGAGAGCGCGGCCCCAACCAGGAAACCGCCCACGACCGCCACCAGTCCGCGGAAACGCCAGGGCGACATCACGGGCACTCTTCCTCGGCCATCGACCGCAATCCTTCCGGCGCGTCCCCCACGGATACGCCACGCCCCGCATCACGGGATCGAAACGTTGATGTGCGGAAACCGCGAATAAATCAAGAAGCGATTATTCATCAGGAAGATGGGAACCGCAACGCGCCGATCAAGAACTCCCTGACTTCCGCCGATAGAGATCCGCCAATTCCGCGGCCTCGCCGGGCTGGAGAATTTGATCCATGGCCGGCAGGAATCCCATCTCCTCCTTCTGGATGTGAAACACCTCGCGCTCCACCAGTTCCCGGCCCAACCGATGGAATTCCGCCCACGCCGCCGGGTCGAAGCCGGCAGCACCGGCCCCGGCGGCCAGTTCGGTCAGCCGCCGGGCCAGCGAGCGCATGGCTTCGTGCTCGGCTTGCAGCATGGCCGGGATGCCGGGTTCGGCAACCCTGGAGAAGCGGGGGAAAAGCTCCCCCTCCTCGAAGGCGAAATGATGATCGACCTCGTCGGTCATGTTGGCGACCATCTCGGCCAGCAGGGTGGTCGCGTCGGCGTCGGAACCGCTCGGCGGGCGGTCCGGACCGATGCGCCGCAGCAGCGCCTCGAAGCGTTCGAGCAGCCCCAGCGTCTTGACGTGGTCGTCGTGGAGGGCGCGGAGAACCGCATGCGTCATCTGGTACATCCGTCGGGCTCCTTCTTCAGCCGTCTCGTTCCTTCACGGTGGCGGCCGCCTTGCCGGCGTAGCCCCGCATGCGCCGCAGGGTGTCGGCGACGAACCACAGGAAAGCCGCGGCGCCGATGAGGCCGGCCAGGGCGCCGGCCAAAACGAGGGCGCCGGCGTCGGTCACGATGCCGGCGGCGATGAAGGCAAGGGCGCCGAAATGCCCCGCCGCATGGATCTTCAAGGGCCTCTCGACGGACACGTCCGAGAGCGCCGGCGGCGTCTGGCCCGCCTTGGCGGCGTTCATGGCGGCCAGGAACGGCACGATGCGCTGCAGGATGCCCATCAGAAAGGTCAGCAGCCAGCCGAACAGCGCGACGAAGCCGAACAGCGGCACGACGCGGCCGGACACGCCGTCCACGGCGACGGCGCCGCCGAGGATGACGCTCGCCGCCAACAGCCCCCACGACGCGCGGACCAGCACGAAGGAAAGGCCGAGCCGCTTGCGCATGCCCTGGGCAAGGACGGCGCCCATGGCCCGCACGTGCAGGACGACGGCGGCCAGGCCGACCGCCGACGCCACCGCCAGCCCGAGGGGCGCCCCGGCCAGCGCGGCCACCACCGCCAGCCCGATGGCGCCGGCGGCCAACGCGAAGGTCACCGTGACTTGGCGGTCGTCGGGCGAGGGGCCGAGCGCGAACATGGGCACCATGAACTGGCTGTAGCCGAAGGCCAGCATGCCCATGAAGCCGTAGATGGCGACCACGATGTGGACGATGCTTAACCCCACCGGATCGGCCAGAAACCCGCCCTCCAGGTTGAAGGCCAACGTCAACCCGAGGCCGGTCAGAATGGCCAGCGCGACCAGGGCCGCCCAGCCGTGCAGAACCAGGGTGCGCATGCCCCGCGTGCGCCGGAGCACGTCGGCCATGAGGACGGCGAAAACGCCGAGGCCCGCCGCCGCCAGCGTCCCGCCGATGGCAAGCAGGGCGGGGTCGGCGTCGATAAAGCCGAAAACCAGGAGCGCGGTGCCCGGCGCGTAGAGCCAGAAGGTCAGCCGGCACGGCCACAACGCCGCCAGGGATTGCCCGGTGACGACGGGCAGGATCTGGAACGAGGCGCCGATCGCCGTCATCGCCAGCACCCCCAGGGTCAGGGCATGGATGCCCGCCAGGATGAAACCGGGCCCGCCCAGGAAGTGCGGCACCTGACCGGCGTCAAGCGCGACGAGCCCCCAGGCCACCCCCTGGAACGCCACGGCGGCGGCGAAGAAGCGGAACGGGACCGAGGGCGGCAGCAGGCGGCTTTGCGCCCCCATCAGGATCATCCCCGGAAACTTCACGGCCGCGCCCCCCCGCTCCGGCGAACCAGGCGCAGGCGGACATCCTGCGGTTCGGCGTGCAGAAGTTCCCAGTCCCAGCCCAGCGCCGCCAGTTCGGGATAGAGAAAGATCGGATCGCGGGCCAGGCGGACGATGACGGCGTCGCCGGCGTCGGGTCCGGCCAGGAAGGTCAGGATGGCCACCGCCGGACGCGGTGGCTCCAATCCCCGCAGGTCGAGGCAGGGGACACCCCCTTCGTCGGTGACGGGCACCCCGCCCGCGGCCAAGCCCGGCTTGTGGTTCGACGTCGTCACGTTCGGTTCCTCACGGCGCCAGGCGCCCGATGCGTTGCGGCCGCGAGATATGGGGCAAGAAAGGGGGCCGCGCCTTGATTTCGCTCAAGGCGGCCCGCCCAAGTTCCCGGCCCTCAGCCGGCGTCCGCCGCCGGTGGCGTTCCCGCCCAGGCCAGCAGCAGGCGTCCCAGATGCTCGGCCTCCGCCTTCCCCAGTTCGAGGTCGGTAAAGCGCCGCCCCTCCTGGATGCGCACCCGCAGCATGACCAGGCCGCCGGTGATCTCCACCTCCTGCAAGCGGATCGCCCGGCCCCACGGAGCGGCGAATTCATCGAGTTCGGTCACGCGCGAAAAAGTCGGCACCCCACATTCTCCTCGACCCAAAACCGACCCAGCCTAGCCGGTTTTTTTCGTCGTGACACCCCTGCATTGGCCGCGGCCGCTGAAGAGGCCCTGCAATCGGCGACAAGGCGTTGGCAAATACGGCTCTCGATTTCCACGAGAATTTAACCCGGGTAAACGTATCCTTTCTCATATTTTGAGATAGTCCATAAGAAGTCGCCTTTTCAGGCGATCAAATGGAAACAAAATTACACGAATACTTCCAACTCAGAAGCGTTCTCAATGAAAGGATCTGAAACTGCAACATATTTTCAAAAAAAAATTGACGAAACCTCAAAAAGGACTGGATTCTTCGCCGACCGCTCGCGTATAAAATATTACAAATTCTAAGCGTTCAAAATCGCAAGGCTGTAGCCGAAGCCTCCTGGCAGGCCGGTTAACAGCGGAGGAAACACGGAGCACCAAAATCCATTCCGAGAATACGCCCCGATTCCGTCTTGCCTTGATGGCGGTTTTGGCAATGCCCGGCGGGGATGCGCCGAACGCCGGGCGATGGAGGCGTTTTCGGAGCCGAATTTTCGAGCCGCCGGCGAGACCGCCCGCGGGACACGTGAAGGAACATAGAGCCGCCCCACGCCCGAACGACAACCCGAACAGGGCCGGGGTCGGCAACAAAGAACGATAACGGTTCGAAGGTCTTGGAGGACAGTCCATGGCGAAAAAGATGCCGGAAACGCCGATGCTCGACCAGCTTGAGTCTGGCCCGTGGCCGAGCTTCGTCACCAACCTCAAGAGGCTCGCTCAGACGGACGACAAGCAGTACGCCGACCGGATGAAAGACCTCCTTGGTCAGCTCGAATATTCCTACAAGAACATCAAGGGCTACTGGAAGGGCGGCACCGTCGGCGTGCGCGGCTACGGCGGCGGCGTCATTCCCCGCTTCTCCGAGGTGGCCGACAAGTTCCCCCTGTCCGCCGAGTTCCATACGCTGCGCATCATGCCCTCGCCCGGCTACCATTACAGCACCGAGGCGCTGCGCAAGATGTGCGACATCTGGGAAGAGCACGGCACCGGCCTGATCGCGCTGCACGGCCAGAGCGGCGACATCATGATGCAGGGCTGCTCGACCGAGCAGGTCCAGAAGGCCTTCGACGCCTTGAACGAGTACGGCTTCGACATGGGCGGCGCCGGCCCCTGCCTGCGCAGTTCCCAAGCCTGCGTCGGAGCGGCCCGCTGCGAGTTCTCGTGCTATGACGAGGGCCGGGCGATGCGCACGATCATCAACAACCAGATCGACGATCTGCACCGTCCGTCGCTGCCCTACAAGTTCAAGTTCAAGTTCTCGGGCTGCCCCAACGACTGCGCCGACGCCATCCACCGTTCGGACGGCGCCGTCATCGGCACCTGGAAGGACGACATCCGGGTCGACCAGCAGGAGTTCAAGACCTACGTCGCCGAGCGTGGCCGCAAGGACATCATCGACAACGTGATCACCCGCTGCCCGACCAAGGCGATGAGCCTCAACGACAACGACACCGTCGAAGTCGACAACAAGTCGTGCGTGCGCTGCATGCACTGCATCAATGTCCTGCCCAAGGCCTTGCGCCCGGGCAAGGTCAGGGGCTGCGCCATCCTGCTGGGCGGCAAGCATACGCTGCAGATCGGCGACCTGATGGGCGTCCCCGTGGTGCCGTTCATGCGGCTCGAAACCGACGAGGACTACGAGAAGCTCAAGGAATTCGCGACGAGGATCGTCGAATTCTTCGCCGAGAACGCCCTCGAGCACGAACGCTTCGGCGAGATGCTCGAACGCATCGGCGTGGCCAACGTCGTCGAGGGGCTCGGTCTCGACATCGACCTCAACATGGTGGTCCAGCCGCGTTCCAACCCATACGTCCGCATGGACGACTGGGAAGATCAGGCCAAGAAGTGGAACCAGCGCAAGGCGGTCGCGGCGGAGTAATCCGCCGCATCGCTCGCGACAAAAAGAAGGTTTGTGGAGGACAGTATGGCTGAAGCCCGTCAACCCATCGAAAGCGGCGTGCCGGACCCGTTCCCGTGGATGTACCCGGCGCTGCGCAAGAACTACGGCAAGTGGAAGTACCATGACCGCCCGCGCACCGGCGTGCTGCATCATGTCGCCGAAAGCGGCGACGAGGTGTGGACGGTCAAGGCCGGCACCTGCCGGCAGCTCGACGTCTATACCATCCGCAAGCTGTGCGACATCGCCGACGAGTACTGCAGCGGCTTCATCCGCTTCACCACCCGTTCCAACGCGGAATTCATGGTGACCGACGAGAAGCAGGTCGCGCCGCTGATCGAGCGCCTGAAGAAGGACGGCTTCCCAGTCGGCGGCACCGGAACGTCGATTTCCCAGCTTGCCCACACCCAGGGCTGGCTGCACTGCGACATCCCCGGTACCGATGCCTCGGGCGTGGTCAAGGCGGTCATGGATTCGCTCTACGACGACTTCGTCAACGAGCGCTTCCCGGCCAAGGTCAAGATCAATACGCTGTGCTGCGAGATCAACTGCGGCGGCCACGGCGACATCGACATCAACGTCCAGCACACCAAGCCGCCGGTGATCAACCACGACCTGGTGCACAAGATCTGCGAGCGCCCGACGGTCATCGCCCGCTGCCCGGTGGCGGCCATCCGCCCGGCGGTGGTCAACGGCCTGCCCTCGCTCGAGATCGACGAGAAGAAGTGCATGTGCTGCGGCGCCTGCTATCCGCCCTGCCCGCCCATGCAGATCAACGATCCGGTCAACACCAAGATCGCCATCTGGATCGGCGGCAAGAACTCCAACGCGCGCAGCAAGCCGACCCACCACAAGCTGGTGATTTCGGGTCTGCCCAACAATCCGCCGCGCTGGCCCGAGGTTTCGGCCGCCGTCAAGACGATCCTCGAAGCCTACCGCAAGGACGGCCGGCCGTACGAGCGGGTCGGCGAGTGGGTGGAGAGAATCGGCTGGGCGCGCTTCTTCGCCCTGACCGGGCTGCCGTTCACCCGCCACCACATCGACGATTGGCGGTGGGCGCGTGCGACCTGGAACACGTCGGCGCACCTTCGCTTCTAGGAGGCGCAGGCCATGAAGTTCAGCGTGCTCGTCAACGAGGGGCCGTTCACGCACCAGGCCTCCGATTCCGCCTATCACTTCGTCAAGGCGGCCATCGGCAAGGGCCACGAGGTGATGCGCGTGTTCTTCTACCACGACGGCGTCAACAACGGGGCCAAGCTGTCATCGCCCCAGCAGGACGACCGCAACATCGTCAAGCTGTGGAGCCAGCTGGGCAAGGAGCACGGCCTGGACCTGGTGATCTGCGTCGCCGCGGCGCTTCGGCGCGGCATCAAGGACGACGTGCTGGCCGAGGGGTTCCGCATTTCCGGGCTCGGCCAGCTCATCGAAGCCGGCATGGAATCCGACCGCCTGGTCGTTTTCGGCGACTGACGGGAGAGGGAAAAAATGGCTGAACCTGTCGACATCCCCGAAGACGACGAGCCGGGCGAGGACGTCAAGAAGTTCATGTTCGTCAACCGGCGGGCGCCCTATGGCACCATCTACGCGCTGGAAGGGCTGGAGATGGTGCTGATCACCGGCGCCTTCGATCAGGACGTTTCCGTCGTCTTCATGGACGACGGCGTCTTCCAGATCGTCAAGGGCCAGGACACCAAGGCCGTCAACATGAAGAACTTCTCGCCGACCTACCGGGCGCTGGAGGGCTACGACATCGACAAGCTCTACGTCGAGAAGGAGTCGATCGAGGCCCGCGGCCTGACGGCAGCGGACTTCGTGGTGCCGGTGAAGGTGGTGAGCGCCGCCGAGCTGGCCGGCCTGATGGCCGAACAGCACGTCATCGTCTCGGCGTGACAGGAGGAGAGCCGGCTATGCTTCACACCGTCAACAAGTCGCCGTTCGAACGGACCGCGCTTGCCACCTGCCTGCGCTATGCCCGCAGCGGCGACGCCATCCTGCTTTACGAGGACGGCGTCTACGCGGCGCGCAAGGCCCAGACGACGACGGCCGACGTCGTCGCGGCGGCCGCGAAATTCAAGCTGTTCGTCCTCGGCCCCGATCTGGAGGCGCGCGGCGTCGCCGCCGATCAGGTGATCGACGGCATCCGCATCGTCGATTACGAGGGGTTTGTCGACCTGGTGGCCGAAAACGGGCCCGTCCAGGCGTGGTTGTGAGAAAGACCGGGCAGCGGCGGCCCCGTCGCCCCGGTCGCTGAATTGACTGAAGGAGAGAATGCAAATGGCCTATGAAATCAACGGACAGACCATCGAGCATGACGAGGAAGGCTTCATCACCGACGTCAGCCAGTGGACCAAGGAACTCGCCGATTACCTGGCCGAGAAAGAAAACATCAACATGACGCCCGAGCACTGGGAAGTCGTCAACTTCCTGCGCGGCTATTACAACGAATACCAGATCGCGCCGGCCATTCGCGTCCTCGTCAAGCAGATGAAGAACGCCTTCGGCCCCGAGAAGGGCAACAACAAGTACCTCTACGAGCTTTTCCCGTATGGCCCGGCCAAGCAGGCCTGCAAGATCGCCGGCCTGCCGAAGCCGACGGGCTGCATCTGATTTCGGAACCGGCGGGGGCTCTCTTTCCCCCGCCCGCTTCCGCCCGTGGCAGGGAGTCCGGCTGATATGTCTTTCCTGAGCGTTGCCTACGCGCTGTTGTTTTACGGGGCGGCCGCCGTTCTGATCGGCGGGCTCGGCTTCAAGATCTGGTCCTATTTCGCGCTGCCGGTGCCCATGAAGGTGTTCACCGCGCCGGCGCCCCGGACCCGTTCTGGCGCCGTCTTGCGGGTCGCCCGCGAGGTGGTGTTCTTCGAAAGCCTGTTCCATTCCAACAAGTGGATCTGGATCTTCGGCGCGCTCTTCCATGCCTCGCTGGCCGCCGTGCTGGCCGCTCACCTGCGCTATTTCACCGAGCCGGTATGGGGATGGGTGGCGCTCATCCAGCCGATCGGCACCTATGCCGGCTTCGGGCTGATCGCCGGCCTGGGCGGCCTATGGGCCCGGCGCTTCGTCGAGGAGCGCAGCCGCTACATTTCCGGCCTGTCGGATCACCTCATGCTGGCGCTGCTGGCCGGCATCGGCCTGGCCGGCCTGGGCATGAAGTACGTCGCCCATACCGACATCATCGCGGTCAAGGCCTTCGCCCTGGGGCTCGTCTATTTCGACTGGCAGCCCCTGCCCGCCGATCCCTTCCTGCTTGTCCATCTGGCGCTGGTGGCGGCCCTGATGATCGTGCTGCCGTTCAGCAAGCTTCTGCACATTCCGGGCGTTTTCATCAGCCCGGCCCACAGCCAAGTGGACGATGCCCGCGAGCGCCGCCAGATCGCCGCATGGAACGCGGCCCTCGACGCGACGCGCGAGCGCTGATGCCGTCGCTTTGCGATTAGGAGCCGATCGTGGCACAGAAAGAATATGACGTTCCGGTCCTCGAAGACCACCTGCCGACTCCGCACCTGCAAAGGGACGCGCTGGCCCACGTGCGCAGCCATCCCGCCAAGCCGGAATTGCAGAAGGCCCTGGGCTTCCCCGGTGAACTCGTCGAGGACTGGGAAGCCAAGGCGGTGGCGAAGCTGGGCGAACTGCTCCAGAAGCATCGCTCGCTGCGCGTCTACTTGGACGCCTGCGTGAAGTGCGGCGCCTGCGCCGACAAGTGCCAGTTCTTCCTGGGCTCCGGCGATCCCAAGAACATGCCGGTGGCCCGCCAGGACCTGCTGCGCCAGGTCTATCGCAAGTACTTCACGGCGGCCGGCAAGATCGCGCCCGACCTGGTCGGCGCCAAGCCGCTGACCCGCGAGATGCTGGACGAGTGGTATGTCTACTACCACCAGTGCTCGCAATGCCGGCGCTGTTCCCTGTTCTGCCCCTACGGGATCGATACCGCCGAAATCTCGATGGCGGCCCGCGAAATCCTCGATCACATCGGCATGGGCCAGAAGTACACCAACGAAGTGATCCTCAAGTGCCATCAGCTCGGCAACAACCTGGGCCTCAACCCGGCCGCGCTGAGGAACACCGTCGAGGGGCTGGAAGAGGACATCCTGGATGACACCGGGGTGCCGGTGCGCCTGCCGGTCGACGAGAAGGGCGCCGACGTGCTGCTGGTCACGCCCTCGGCCGATTTCTTCGCCGAACCGCAGGTCGACGGGCTGATCGGATATGCCAAGGTATTCCATCAGGCGGGACTGAGCTGGACGCTTTCCAGCTACGCCTCGGAAGCCGGCAACTTCGGCATGTTCATCGGATCCTACGACCACATGCAGAAACTTTCGGCGCGCATCCGCAAGGCGGCGCTGGACTTGGGCGTCAAGCGCATCATCATCGGCGAGTGCGGCCATGCCTGGAGGGCCGCCTACAGCTTCCTCAACACCACCAGCGGGCCGTGGAATTTCCTCGATCCCAAGTATCCGCATCCTCAGCACATCTGCGAGTACACCTGGGACCTGATCCAGAAGGGCGGGCTGAACCTGGACGCCACCGCCAACGACGACAAGGTGGTCACCTTCCACGATTCCTGCAATCCGGCACGCGCCGCCGGCATGGGCGGCTATCCGGGCGGCCAGTTCGACATCCCGCGCAACATCCTCAAGACGGTCTGCAACAAGTTCGTCGACATGCACCCCGACACCATCCGCGAAAAGACCTTCTGCTGTGGCGGCGGGGGCGGCCTTCTGACCGAGGAGCTGATGCCGGTGCGCATCGCCGGCATGAAGCCGCGCATGCAGGCCCTGAAACAGGTGATGGACGAGAAGGGCGTGACCCACATGGCCGCCATCTGCGCCATCTGCAAAAGCCAGTTCACAGGGGTCATGCCCCGCTACGGCATGGACCCTTACATGATCGTCAGCCTCCATCAGTTGGTGAACAACGCCATCCAACTGGGAACCAAGGAATGATGTCGCACCGACGCGACGCCGACAAAGCCGGCCCGGCAAGGGCCGCAAAGTGAGATTGGGAAGGATGCGATGAACGAGACCGCCCTCACCTATCGCCGCTTCAAGCAAGGCGACCACCGTTACGACGATCTGACCGACCTCATCTTCAAGGCCGGCAAGACCGGCAAGTGCCCGACCTACGTTCACCGGACGCCGCCGTGCCAGGGGGCGTGCCCGTCGGGCCACGATGTGCGCGGCTGGATGAACATCATCCGCGGGATCGAGAAGCCGGCGGCGGGGCAGAGCTGGCAGGAAGCGGTCTTCTGGAAGATGGTCGAGGCCAACCCGTTTCCGGCGCTGATGGGCCGCACCTGCCCGGCGCTGTGCGAGACGAAGTGCAATCGCAACGACGTCGACGACCACGTGGGGATCAATTCGATCGAGCACTACGTGGGCGACTGGGCCCTGGCTAAGGGATTGAAGTTCCCGAAACCGGCCCATGAGACGGGCAAGAAGGTGGCGGTGGTGGGTGGCGGCCCGGCCGGGCTGTCGTGTGCCTATCAGCTGCGCAAGCGCGGGCACAAGACGGTGGTGTTCGAGGCCAACGCCCAGTTGGGCGGCATGCTGCGCTACGGCCTTTCGGCGCATCGCTGCCCGCGCGACCTGGTGGACGCCGAGATCGGGCGGCTGCTGGAGATGGGGATCGAGGTTCGGGCCAACACGCGGGTCGGCAAGGACGTGACGCTGGAGGCGCTCGAGAAAGAATTCGACGCGATCTTTTGGGGTATCGGCGCGTGGTCGGGCAACCCGGTACCGGTTCCCGGTTGGGACAAGGCGGCCAACTGCATCGACGGCCTGGCGTACCTCAGGGCCTACAACGAGGGCCGGCTGCAATACCTGACCGGGCGCACGCTGATCATCGGCGGCGGCAACACGGCGATGGACTGCGCCGGCGTCAGCCGCCGGCTGGGCCTGCTCAAGGGCAAGGCCGATCCCAAGCTGTTGCCGGAGAAGGTGGTGGCGGGCCAGGTCGAGCATCCCGAGACGCCGGTTTCGGGGCGCGGCGCGGCCGACGTGTGGATCGTCTATCGGCGGCCGTTCGCGGCGGCGCCGGCCGACCAGCACGAGAAGGACGCGGTGATCGACGAGGGCGTCGAGATCCACGAGAGCCTGGCCCCGGTCGAGGTAATCCTGGGCGCCGATGGGCGGGCCAAGGCCTTCAAGGTGATCAAGGCCGACTGGTCGACCGGCAAGATGGTGACCATCCCCGGTTCCGAGTTCGAGATCGAATGCGACCTCATCGTCGCGGCGACCGGACAGAGCTCGATCTTCACCGGCATCGAGGCGCTGGACAACGGCAAGGGTCTGGTGACGGCCGACGGCTACTACCAGGTGGCGGGCAAACCCGGCCATTTCGTCGGCGGCGACGCCATCTATCCTGATCTTCTGACCACCGCCGTCGGCCATGGCTGGAAGGCGGCGGAAGGCATCGACAAGTACGTGCGCTCGCTCGACATGGACAAGCGCGCCAAGGTCGACGCCCATCGCTTCGACCTGGAAAAGGACTTGGCGGAACGCGGACAGGCTCCGACGGCCTATGGCCACGTGCCGACCCGCGGAACCGACGCCGCAGCCTTCGCCATCCACAACTACGCCGACCGCTCGGAAGTCGAGGTCATCTCCTCGAGCCAGATGTTCGTCGGCCACTTCCTGCCGATGCCGCGCCAGGTGCGCTCGATCAACAAGATCGGCCCCGATTGCGTGGGCGACCGCCGCACCCGGCTCAACGCGCTGACCGAGGAGCAAGTCCTCGCCGAGGCCAAGCGCTGCATGAGCTGCGGCCTCTGCCTCGAATGCGACAACTGCGTGATCTATTGCCCGCAGAAGGCGGTCTCAAGGGTCGCCAAGGACCAGCGCACGCCCGGCCGCTATGTGGAAACCGACTACGACAAGTGCATCGGCTGCCACATCTGCAAGGACGTTTGCCCGACGGGGTACATCCACATGGGCCTGGGGAAGTGAGGGCGCCATGATCCGTTCGTTCAGGCTGATCGGCGCGACCGCGGCGGCACTGGCCGTCCTGGCGCTCGGCGGAGGCCCCGCCGGGGCCGCCGAGGGGGGCGTGCCGCTGCCGACGCTGGCCAAGGCCAAGGGCGAGGCCTGCGTCGAGCCGGCCGACGTCATGCGGCGCGACCATCCGGATCTGCTGAAGGCCCAGCGCGACGACACCATGCATCTCGGCATCCGCTCGGGGAAGTACAGCCTGACCGGCTGCATCGAGTGCCACGCCGCGCCCGATCCCAAGGCGACGGACCCCAAGGTGAAGTCGATCGACGCTTTCTGCGAGTCCTGCCACACCTATGCGGCGGTCAAGGTCGACTGCTGGACCTGCCACAACCCCAAGCTTACCGAGACGCCCGTCAAGGTCGGCACTCAGCCGTCGCCGGCAATCGGCCAGTCGCTGGCGACCAGCGTGACCAACCTGATCGACCAGCTGAAGGCCACAATCGAGAAGGGGGCGAGCCGATGAGCAAGCGTTCACCCGCCGTCGATCCCGCCCGCCGCCGGCTGCTGGCCGGGGCCGCCACCGTCGCCGGATTGACCCTGGCCCCCGGCATCCTGCTGATGACGGCGCCCGCCGCCCGCGCCAGGGCCGCCGGCGAAGCGGTCAGCGACAAGGTCCGTTGGGGCCTGCTGATCGATACCAACAAGCTTCCCAAGGCGGCCTGCGATGCCATGGTCGCCGCCTGCAACGCCGAAAACGGCCTGAAGCCGGGAAGCCGGCCCGAGGTGACGGCGCAATGGATCCGCCGCGTCGACCTCAAGGACAAGCGCACCGGCGCCGCCAAGTCGCTGCCGGTCATGTGCCAGCACTGCGAATTCCCGCCGTGCGCCGACGTCTGCCCGACCGGGGCCTCGTTCCGCCGGGCCGACGGCATTGTGCTGGTCGACAAGCACATCTGCATCGGCTGCCGCTACTGCATGCTGGCCTGCCCCTACAAGGCGCGCTCCTTCGGCTACGAGGACGTCACCGACCAGAAGGCCTATTCGCCGCGCGGCAAGGGCACCGTGTCGGCCTGCACGCTGTGCGTCCATCGCATCGACGCGGGGCGCCTGCCGGCCTGCGTCGAGGCCGCCCAGAAGGCGGCGCCCGGCGCCGTGCTGTTCGGCGATCTCAAAGATCCCAACAGCGCCATCGCCAAACAGGTTTCCAAGTTGACGGTCACCCGCATCCGGGCGGACCTGGGCGTCGAGCCCGGCGTCCTCTACAGCGGGCTCTAGGGAAGGACGGAAGCGCGATGAGCAAGGTCGAATTCCGCGAAATCGAAGGCCGCAGCGGCGAGTACTACACGCTGCTGGGCGGTCTCGCCGTTCTCGCCGTCCTCGGTCTCGGCGCCGCCGCCTATACCGACCATGTCGGCCATGTCGTCACCGGCATGAGCAACCAGATCCCGTGGGCGGTGCCGCACGTCTTCGCCATCTTCCTGATCGTCGCCGCCTCCGGCGCCCTCAACGTGGCCTCGATCGGCACCGTCTTCGGTAAGCTTCTGTATAAGCCGCTGGCCCGCCTGTCCGGGCTCCTGGCCTTCGCGCTGATGGCCGGCGGCCTGTCGATCCTGGTCCTCGACCTCGGCCGGCCCGACCGCCTGGTCATTTCGATGACCCACTTCAACTTCAAGTCCATCTTCGTGTGGAACATCAATTTCTACATGGGCTTCTTCGCCATCGTCGCCGCCTATCTGTGGACTGCCATGGACTGGCGCCTGGCCGGAGTGTCCAAATCGGTGGGCATCCTCGCCTTCCTGTGGCGACTGGCGCTGACTTCGTGCACCGGCTGGGTGTTCGGCTTCATCGTCGCCCGCCAGGGCTGGGATGCCGCGGTGATGGCGCCCATGTTCATCGTCTATTCGTTTGCCTATGGGCTGGCCATCTTCCTTCTGGTGCTGATGGCCGCCTACGGCTGGACGCAGCGGCCGCTGGGCGACGCCATCATCCGGCGGCTCAAGAACCTGCTGGGCGTCTTCGTCGCCGGCTCGCTCTATTTCACGGTGGTCCAGCAGCTCACCAACATGTACGCCACCGAGCACCATGGCATCGTGCGCTTCATCCTCTTGGATGGCGGCATCTTCACGGTCCTCTTCTGGGTCGGCCAGGTGCTGATCGGCGGCGTCCTGCCGATGATCCTGGTGTGGTACCCCAAGACCGCCAATTCCAGGCAGGCGGCCGGGCTGGCTTCGCTGCTGGTCATCCTGGGCGGATTGGCCCAGATGTTCGTCACCATCATCGGCGGCCTTGCCTATCCGCAGATCCTGTTCCCCGGCATGGAGGTTTCCAGCAGCTTCTTCGACGGCATCGTCAACGGCTATGCGCCGAGCGCGCCCGAGGTCATTCTCGGCATTGGCGGCATCGCCATCGCCCTTCTGATGGTGACCATCGCCGTCAAGTTCCTGCGCTTCCTGCCCGAAAGCCTGGGCGACGCCGTGGCCGACCCGCACCATCGGCCGGCCGAGGCCTCGGCGAAGGTGGCGGGAGCCGCCGAAGCCGCGTAATATCCGTTTCGACGGCAGTTCCTCTTATTTCGGGGACACCATACTTAATTCGGGCCACTCACGAATTAAGTATGGTGTCCCCGAAATAAGTCCCGAAATAAGTCCCAATGGCGCGGGACGGTGCATGGCCCACATCCTGATATCGGCGACCCACAAGTCGTCGGGCAAGACGACCATCGCGCTGGGGCTGTGCGCCGCGCTGAAAAGGCGCGGCCTGGCCGTGCAGCCGTTCAAGAAGGGGCCCGACTATATCGACCCCATGTGGCTCGCCGCCGCCGCCGGTGGGCCCTGTCACAACCTCGACTTCAACACCATGCCGCCGGAAGAGATCCGGGAAACCTTCGCCCGCCACGCTGCCGGCGCCGACATCGCCGTCATCGAGGGCAACAACGGCCTCTATGACGGGACCGACCTCGAAGGCTCCAACAGCAACGCCGCCCTGGCCAAGCTGCTGGAAGCGCCGGTGGTGCTGGTCATCGATTGCGCCGGCATGGCGCGCGGCGTCGCGCCCCTGCTCATGGGCTACGTCGCCTTCGACCCCAGGGTGACGTTCGCCGGCGTGGTGCTGAACAACGTCGCCAACCCCCGCCACGAATCGAAGCTCAGGGCCGCCATCGAGCGCTACACCGACGTTCGCGTCTTGGGCGCCGTTCCTCGCGCCGCCGACCTTTCCATCGCCGAGCGCCATCTCGGGCTGGTGCCGACGGTGGAATCCGGGGTGGCGGCGGCCAAGCTGGCGGCGGCGGCCGATGCCGTCGAGAAGGCCATCGACCTCGACGCCCTCCTCGAACTGGCCGGCCAGGCGCCGGCAATCGCCGCCCCGGCGGCCGTTGCGCCGGGGCCACGCCCGGCCGGCGTCACCATCGCGGTGGCCCGCGATTCGGCCTTCGGGTTCTATTACGCCTCCGACCTCGACGCGCTCAGGGCAGCCGGCGCCGAGGTGGTCTTCTTCGACACCCTCAGGGACCAGGTGCTTCCCCCCGCCGACGGCCTTGTCATCGGCGGCGGCTTTCCCGAAACCCACCTGGCGGCGCTTGAAGCCAACGCCGCCCTTCAGGAAAGCATCCGCGAAGCCATCGAGGGCGGCCTGCCCGCCTATGCCGAATGCGGGGGCCTGATGTACCTGGCCCGCCGTATCGCCTGGCGCGGCGAGAGCGCCCGCATGGTCGGCGTCATCCCGGCCGACGTCATGGTGCACGAAAAGCCGCGCGGCCACGGCTATGTCCGGCTGCGCGAAACCGCCGCCGCGCCGTGGCCACGGGAAGGCTCGGCATCGGTTCCAGTGGAAATCCCCGCCCACGAGTTCCATTATTCAGACCTGGGCCCCCTGGAAGGCGAGGCCGTCTTTGCCTACGATGTGCTGCGCGGCCATGGCATCGACGGCAACCATGACGGCCTGGTGGTGAAGAACCTGCTGGCCGGGTATGCCCACCTCCGCCATACGGCGGGCAACCCCTGGACCCGCCGGTTCGTCGATTTCGTGCGATCCTGTAAGGCGGGAAACCGGTATTAGGATAGAGAAAGACCGATGAAGGCAATCCATCCGGTGTACATCGTGGGCGCCGGCCCCGGGGACCCCGACCTGCTGACGGTCAAGGCGGCCCGCCTGCTCAAGGAAGCCGACGTGGTCGTCTTCGACCGGCTGATTTCCGACGACATCATGGCCCTCGTCCCGCCGGGAACCACCCGCATCTATGCCGGCAAGACCGCCCATAACCACCACATGCGCCAGGAGGAGATCAACGAGCTTCTGGTCAAGCTGGCGACCGCCGGGCGAACCGTTGTGCGCCTCAAGGGCGGCGATCCGTTCACGTTCGCGCGCGGCGGCGAAGAGGCGCTGCACCTGGCGAAAAACGGCATCCCCTTCGAGATCGTCCCCGGCATCACGGCGGCCACCAGTTGCTCGGCCTATGCCGGCATTCCGCTAACCCACCGCGGCAAGTCCCTGGGTGTGCGCTTCGTCACCGGCCATTGCCAGGGCCCCGACGAGGCCCTCGATCTCAACTGGAAGAGCCTCGCCGATCCCGACACCACGCTGGTCGTCTACATGGGTCTCGCGAACTTGGACACCATCAGCGCCAGGCTGATCGAGGCCGGGCTGTCGCCGGCCACCCCGGCCGCCGCCATCCAGAGCGGCACCACCGCGTCGCAACGCACCGTCCTGACCACGCTGGCCGACCTGCCGGCGCGGGCCCGCCAGGAAGGATTGAAGCCACCGACCCTGATGGTCATCGGCCCGGTGGCCGAGCTGGCGCGCGAACTGGACTGGTTCCGTCCGGCGGCGATGGCCGAGCGCGAGGCCCATGGCTGAACCGACCTGGCCCCAGGCGGCGCTCCTGCTGGCCGGCCACGGCTTGGCGGCGCGACCGGAGGGGGCGCTTTCCACGCTGCGTCACGCCGAAGCCTTAAGGGCCCGGGGATTGTTCGCCGACGTGCGGGCCGGCTTCCTGCGCCAGGAACCCGAACTGGCGGCGACGCTGGCCGAATTGACCCAGCCCCGCGTCTACGTGGTGCCGATGCTGGCCAGCAAGGGCTACATCGCCGACGTCGTCATGGCCAGGCGGCTGAACCTGGAAGGCCCCGTCACTTGGCGGCCTGCGGCGGGCGGCGGGCAGGAGCTTTGCTTCTGCGAGCCGGTCGGCGCCCATCCCCGCATTCCCGCGCTCTTGGGCGAGCGCGTCGCCGCCCTCTGCCGGCGCCAAAAGCTGGCGCCCGCCGCCACCGAGGTCATCCTGGTCGGCCACGGCACGCCGCGCCATCCCAGTTCCTCCGAACGCACCCGCGAGGTCGCTGACATGATCGCGAAAACCGGGATCGCCGCCCGGGTCCGCGCCATGTTCCTGGATGAAGAGCCGCGCATCGATGGCTGGAAGGAACAGAGCCAAGCCGGCAACGTCATCGTCGCGCCCTTCCTCATCGCCAACTGGTATCACGGCTCGCAGGATCTGCCCGGCCGCCTCGGGCTCCTCACGCAGGCCGGCGAGGCGGCCCCGAGCCTGATCGACGGACGGCGGCTGTGGTATATGAGCCCGCTCGGAGAGGAACCGGAGATCGCCGATCTCGCGCTGGCCATGGTCGAGAAATTCGACGCCGAACGGGCGATGTAGCGCGGCCTTTCCGTCGGGGATACCTTTCTGATCATTCCGGACGCTAAGGTTCGCTTTTCCTGGCGGTCGAGCCGTTTCCTTTTCCGTCATTCCCGCGCACGCGGGAATCCAGGGCAACCGCTCCGTCACTCGCCCTGGACCCCCGCGTTCGCGGGGGTGACGATGAAGAATGATCCCGCCTGAGCGGAAAACTCCCCAGCGTCCGAAATGACGAAAGAGGGCGGCTCTCCTACATCTCGCGATCGAGCGCGCGGCTCAGCAGCATGTAGAGCTTGCCCATGTCGGAGGCCAGGAAGGTGGTGGAAAGCACGCCCTGGTGGTCGGCCTTCTTGGCGTCCTGCAACAGGGCCTCGAACTGGGTCAGGTAGCGCCCGACGTAGTTCCGGAACTCGCCGTCCCGGCGGTGCATCTCGCGGATCTCCGCCAGCTTCGCCTTCTCGCGGTAGCCCAGCAGCTTGTGAACGAAGATGCCCTTCTCGCCCTTGTTGAAGCGGCGCCAATCCTCGTCGGTGATGGGCGTCTCCATCAGCCGGCTCATGTCCACGGCGATGGATTGCAGGCGTTCGGAAATGAAGGTGGCGCGCCTGAGGAAGTCGTCCACCGCCATCTGGCCGGCCCGCGCCCGCAGCGCGTCGGTAATTTCGCGGGCCTCCTGCGAGGCCGCCTGCAGTTCGGTAGTCTGGCGGTCGATGGCCCGCGTCAGCTCGCGCGCCTGTTCGGCCACCGCGGTGGAGGTCCGCCCGAGATCCTCGGAGCGGTCCTTCAAGGTGCGGTCCCAGGCGCCCACCTTGGTGAGCGCCAGTTCCGACACGCTGGAAATCTGCTTGGTGCGCTGGGCCAGCGCCTCGCCCAGGGCCTGCATGCCCCGTTCGGCCTTCTCGTAGACGGTGCTCAGCGATTGCAGGCGCCGGGTCAGGGCCTCGGTGGCGGCCTCGGTCTTGGCGGCGATATCCTGGGTGCGCGCGCCGAGATCGATCGACTGCCCGCCGATGACGTCGCCGATGCGGGTCAGCTTGGCCGACGCGCCATCGGCGGCGGCCGAGGCGTCGTCCGCCCGCCGGGTAAGGGCCTCGCCGACGCCGTTGAGGCGCGACACCGCCTCGTCGGCCCGGCGGGCCACCGTGTCGGCGGTGGTCGCGATCTCGGTCGTCGAACGTCCGATCTCCTCGCGGGTGGCCAGCGACTCCCGGCCCAGGGCATGGAGCCGTTCGCGTAACCGTTCGCTGGCGTCCAGCAGTTGGGTGACCGTGCGGCCGGAAATGTCTTCCATGTCGGCGGTCCGCTGGCGGAGCGCGCCGCTGACCTCCTCGACCTGCCCCGCCGCCTTTTCTGAGGCCGTCGCCAGGTCGTTCGAATGCTGACGCAGCGCGTTGGTGACCAGCGCCATCAGCTTGGCCGCGCGGTCCACCGCGTGGGCGACCTCGTGCGACTGCTCGTGCAGGCCCTCGGTCAAGTGCCCGACCCTGTCCAGGGCCTCGCCCGAGGCGCTGGCGAGGCCGTTCGCCTCGCCGCGCAGCGCATCGCCGAAGGCGTGCACGTGCTGGGAGGCTTCCTCGTAGGCGGCGGTCAGTTCGGTCGAGCGCTGGCGCAGCATGTCGCCGATTTCGCGCAACCGCGACGAGGAACGCTCCAACGTGCCGTCCAGGGCCTCGGTGTGGCGGCCCAGGGCACCGGCCACGTCCTCCAGCTTCCCAGCCGCCCGGTCGGACGCCTCGGCCGCCGTCCTCGCCTGCTCCTGGACAAGATCGCCGACCGCCTTGAGACGGCTTTCGATGGCGGTCGCGCTCTCGGTGACGTCGCGCTGCCCGTCGCGCAAGCTGCCGGTCACGTCTTGAACCCGGGTCACGGCATCCTGGGACACCGCAGTCAGATCGCGCGAACGGTCGCGCAGCAGGTCGCCGGTCTCGCCCAACTGGCGGACCGCTTCGTCGGCCGCCCGGGCCAGCACGCCGGCCCGGTGCTCGATGGCGTCGCCGACGATCGCGATGCGATCGACCGCCTGATCGGAAGTCGCGGACAGGTCCTCGGCCTGGCGCGACAGCGCGTCGTTGACCAGCGACACCAGCTTGGCCGCCCGTCCCGAGGCCTGGGCAACTTCCCGCGCGCGCTCGTGCAGGGCGTCGCCCGCCTTGGCGACATCGTCGATGGCGCGCGTCGACACGCCGGCCAGGCCGTCCGATTCCTTCTCCAGCGCCTCGGCCACCGCCTGCACGCGGGCCGCCGCGTCGTCCGAGGTCGCCACCAGATCGCGCAGGCAGCGGCGCATTTCCTCGCCGACGCCCTGGAGGCGCTGTTCCGCCTTCCCGGAAATGACATCCAGTTCCTGGGTATGCCGGCTCAGGATTTCGCCGGCCCCGGCCATCAGCTTGGCCGAGCGCGACGACACGCTGGAAAGCTTCTCCACCTGATCGTCGAGCGCCCGGGCGACGGTGTCGATGTTGCCGACCGCGCGGGCCGAGGTCAGCGACACCTCCTGCGAGCGCTCGCCGATGGACTGG
Organism: Shumkonia mesophila; assembly: GCF_026163695.1. Lineage (NCBI taxonomy): Bacteria > Pseudomonadati > Pseudomonadota > Alphaproteobacteria > Rhodospirillales > Shumkoniaceae > Shumkonia > Shumkonia mesophila. The sequence continues at coordinate 188,430 of NZ_JAOTID010000004.1, forward strand.
CTGATTTCCAGCATCTTCGCCAGCGCCGCCTCGGAAACCGCGGTGACGTCGGTCAGCCGTTGCCGGAAGGCGTCGGCGAGCGTGCCCGCCCGCTCGGCGGAGGCGTCCACCGCGCCCTGGCTCTGGCGCAGCGCCGCGGTAACGTGGGTGAGGCCTGTCACACCCCGGTCGGCCGCCGCCTCGACGTTCTGGGCGCTCTTGTCCAGTCCATCGGCAATGGCCAGCACATGGGTGCTGGCCTTCTCGGAGGCCGCCGCCAGATCCAGCGAACGATGGCGCAGCGCCTCGCTGACAGCCTCCACCCGCACGACAGTCTGCTCGGCCAGCCGGCCAAGATCGTCGGCCCGCCCCTTGACGCTCTCCCCCACCTCGCCGATGCGGTCCAGGGTTTCGCGGGCCGTTTCGGAAAGATCGGCGGTTCGCCCCTTCAAGCCCTCGCCGACCTTCTCCACCTGGGCCATGACCCGTCCGGCGGCATCGGCCAGCTCCGCCGCCACCTGGTGCAGCGCGCCGCCGACCGTCTCGATGTCGCCGACCGCGCGGGCCGAGGTTTGCGAAACCTCCTGCGAGCGCTCGCCCATGGCGTGGCCGGCTTCCTGGATTTTCGACAGCGCGACCGCGGAAGTCTCGCTCACCTCGGTCAACTGCCGGCGGAAGCCATCGGTCAGCGCGCCGGCCCGCTCGGCAGAGGCATCCACCGCGCCCTGGCTCTGGCGCAGGGCCGCCGTCACCTTGGCGATTTCGCCGGCACCCCGGTCACTCGCCGCCTCGACGGAACGGGCACTCTTGTCCAGCCCTTCGGCGATCGCCAGCACATTGGCGCTGGCCTTCTCGGAGGCTGCCGCCAGATCCAGCGAACGATGGCGCAACGCCTCGCCGACCGCCCCCACCCGCACGACGGTCTGTTCGGCCAGCCGGGCAAGGTCGTCGGTCCGGCCCTTGAGAGTCTCCCCCACCTCGCCGATGCGGGCCAGGGTTTCGCGGGCGGTGTCGGAAAGATCGCCGGTGCGGCCCCTCAACCCCTCGCCGACCAGTTCCACCTGGGCCATGACCCGCCCCGAGGCGTCGGCCAGCTCCGCCGCCACCTGGTGCAGCGTGGCGCCGACGGTCTCGATGTCGCCGGCCGCCTTGGCCGAGGTCGCGGAAACTTCCTGCGAGCGCTCGCCGATGGATTGGCTGACGTCCTGGATCTTCGACAGCGCGGCCTCGGAAACCCCGGTGACATCCACCAACCGCTGGCGGAATGCCTCGGTGAGGGCGCCGGTCCGTTCGGCCGAAGCGTCCACCGCACCCTGGCTCTGGCGCAGCGCCGCCGTCATCCTGGTAATCTCCGTCGTGCCCCGATCCGCGGCCGCCTCGACGGAACGGGCGCTCTTGTCCAATCCTTCGGCGATGGTCAGCACATGGGTGCTGGCCTTCTCGGAGGCCGCCGCCAGGTCCAGCGAGCGATGGCGCAACGCCTCGCCGACCGCCCCCACCCGCAGGACGCTTTGATCGGCCAGCCGGCCGAGATCGTCGGCCCGGCCCTTGAGGGCCTCGCCCACCTCGCCGATGCGGGCCAGGGTTTCGCGGGCGGTGTCGGAAAGATCGCCCGTCCGCCCCTTCAAGCCTTCGCCGACCAGTTCCACCTGGGCCATGACCCGCCCGGCGGCATCGGCCAGTTCCGCCGCAACCTGGTGCAGCGTGGCACCGACGGTCTCGATGTCGCCGGCGGCCTTGGCCGAGGTCGCCGAAACTTGCTTCGAGCGCTCGCCGACGGCCTCGCCGACCTCCTGCATTCTCGACAGCGTGGCCTCGGATACTTCCGTGACGTCCATCAGCTGGCGGCGGAAGGCGTCGGTGAGCGCGCCCGTCCGTTCGGCCGAGGCGTCCACCGCGCCCTGGCTCTGGCGTAGCGCCGTCGTCACCTTGGCGATTTCCGAGGCGCTCCGCTCGCTCGCCGCTTCGACGGAACGGACGCTCTTGTCCAGCCCCTCGGCAATCGCCAGCACGTGGGCGCCGGCCTTCTCGGAGGCCGCCGCCAGATCCAGCGAACGATGGCGCAGGGCATCGCCGACGGCCCCCACCCGCTCCACGCTCTGATCGGCCAGCCGGCCAAGATCGTCGGCCCGGCCCATGACGGCTTCCCCCACCTCGCCGATGCGGGCCAGGGTTTCGCGGGCGGTGTCGGAAAGATCGCCCGTCCGCCCCTTCAGCCCGTCGCCGACCTTCTCCACCTGGGCCAGGACGCGGCCGGCGACGTCGGTCAGCTCCGCCGCCACTTGGCGCAGCGCCGTGCCGACGGCATCCGTGCGCGCCGCCGAGGTATCGGAGGTCTCGATCATCTCGCGCGCCTGCTGGCGGAAGGCGTCGCCGCTCTGGCGCACGCTCATGGCCACCCGCTCGGAAGTGGCGACCAGATTGCGGGCCTGATCCTCCAGCCCCTCGCCGATCGTCCGCGCGCGTTCCGCCACCTGATCGGAGGTCTCGGTGAGGACCTTGGACTGTCGGGCCAGGTTGTCCTCGATGCGCGTCGACTGGTCGGCGACCCGCTGGGCCACCTGGTCGAGATCGCCGGCCTGGCGCTGCAGGATGTCGCGCATACGCTCGGCCTGGGTGGCCGCCCGATCGGAGCGTTGCGAGAGGTCCTGCGAGCGGTCCTGGAGGATCTCGGCGCCGGTGCGCATCTGCTGGCCGGCCTCGGCGGAGGCCTTCAGCAGCGTCTGGACGCGTTCCTGCAAAGCCTCATAGGCCGCCTCGGTGCGGGCCGCCGCCTGGGCGGCCGCCGCCGTCATCTCGATGGCGCTGGCATGGAAGACGCGGGCGGATTCGTTGGCCTTGGTCGACGAGGTCTCGGAGGCTCCGGCCAGTTCCTCGCTGCGCCGCCTCAAGGCCTCGCTGGCGTCGTCGGCCTGGCTCGACGCCCGCTCCGAAACCGCCGCCAGTTCGTGCGACTGGCGGAACAGCAGATCGCCGACCTCGCGGGCCCGCACGGTCGCCTTCTCGGACACCAATTGCAGGTCGTCGGTCTGGCGGCGCAGCGTCTCGGCGATGGCCTGGGCCCGCAGATCGGCGTCCTCGGACACCCGGGCCAGTTCGAGCGTGCGCTGGCGCACCAGGTCGTTCACCGCCTGGGCGCGGGACGCCGCCTCCTCGGAGGCGCGGGTCAGGTCGCGGGCCTGCTTGCGCAGCATCTCGGTGATCTCGGACACCCGCTGCTCCGCGCGGTCCGACGGATAGGCCAGCCGCTGCAGGTGCCAGCGCAGCGCCTGGGTCTCGCGGCGCAGCTGACCGCCGCGTTCGTAGAAGGCGACGACCATCCACACCAGGGCCACCGGCGTCAGCACGCCGGCCGCCATGCCGCCCAACTCGTGCGGCAACAGCGACAACAGGTCGGACCACGGCAGCTGTTCGGTGATGACGTAGATGGCGAAGGCCAGCCAGACGACCGAAAAAACCGCCCCGCCAAGGGCCGCCAGCCGGAACCGCAGATGGAAGGGAACGGGCGAGTCGTCCGCCATCAGGCCGCCGGCGGCGAAATCGCCCGCGGCGCCGGGAACGACCGGCGCGTCATCCTGGGGGCCGGCCAACGCCGGGGCCGGCGCCGCCTCGGCTACCGGCTCGACGGCCGAATCGCTGGCCGGCTCTTTCGATTTCTTGCTCTTTGGGCGACCTTCAACCACGCGCTCTCCCCCTCCCCGCGTTACGAGCCCGGCCGGAAGGCGACTTCGATCTTATACGATCCATATCTTGATATCAATTTGCCCAACACAACAACCTGTCGGGGGTTCACGGATTTTTCCGTTCGTCATTCCCGCGCAAGCGGGAATCCGGCCGGAGCCGGGCCCTGGACTTCCGCCTTCGCGGGAGCGACGGGAAGCGACACGACGCTTTCCGTCGGGCCGACTTATACGGCGGATATCCTGAAAATTCCTTTAATACCCTTAATATAGGTGCTGGCCGCCGGTCACCCACACTTCGGTGCCGGTCACGTAGCCGGCCTCCTCCGAGGCGAGGTAATAGACCGTCGAGGCCACGTCCTCGGGCGCGCCCATGCGGTTGAGCGCGATGCGCGGCACCAACATCTCGTATTCGGGCTGGATCATGGCGGTTTCGATCTCGCCCGGCGCCACCGCGTTGACGCGCACCCCCAGCTCGGCGAACTCGTGGGCCATCTGGCGGGTCAGCGCCGAGAGCGCCGCCTTGGAAATGGAATAGGCCGAGCCGGCGAAGGGATGCACGTAGTGGCCGGCGATGGAGGTGACGTTGACGATGGCCCCCTTGCCCTTGTGCAGCGCGGTCGCGAAGCCGCGCGACAGGCGCAGCGCCGCGAAGAAGTTGATCTCGAAGACCTCGCGCCACGCGTCGAGGTCGCCGTTGAGGCAGCCCAGGCGTTCCTTGTAGGGCGTCTTCGGCGACATGCCGGCGTTGTTGACGAGCGCATGCAGCGCCCCGCCGGCGAGAAGCGCGTTGGCCTCCTCGACGAAGCGGGCGACGCTTTGGGGATCGGCAAGGTCGGTCGGGATGTGGCGGGTCCAGTTGGGGTCCAGCTTGCATTCCTTCGGCACGTCGCCGCGCGAACAGGTCAGGATGCGCCAGCCGCGCGCCAGGAACAGCTTGGCGATGGCATGCCCGATGCCGCGGCTGGCGCCGGTGATGACGACGGTTTTGCGCGCTTCGTCCATGGAGCGAACATTACAGGTCCGCATCGCCTTCTGCAAAGGCCAAGCCCGTTCTGCGGAACCGAAACGCCCTTCGCTTGTTGAACCATCGATTGCCGTCCCAAGGGGAAGGCGATGCCCCCTGTCCTCGGCTCCCCCGAGGGGGCAGTCCAGCCGGTTCATGCGCTGAGAGGTGAAATCATGAAGGGAAGTCCGAAAGTCATCGAATGTCTCAACGAGGCCCTGTTCCTGGAACTCGGCGCCGTCAACCAGTACTGGCTGCATTACCGCCTGCTGGAGGACTGGGGATACACCAAGATCGCCAAGCAGGAGCGCGCCGAATCCATCGAAGAAATGCATCACGCCGACAGGCTGATCGCGCGCATCGTCTTCCTCGAGGGGCGGCCGAAGATGCAGACGGTGGCCAAGCTGCGCATCGGCCAGGACATCAAGCGGGTGCTGGAGAACGACCTCAAGGGCGAACACGAGGCCCGCGAGGCCTATACCAAGTCGCGCGGCATCTGCCATGACGAGGGCGATGTCGTGTCGATGAAGCTGTTCGAAGACCTCCTCAAGGACGAGGAGCACCACATCGACTTCATCGAAAGCCAGCTGCAGTTGATCGAGAACGTCGGCGTCCAGAACTACGGGCAGCTGAACGCGGGGCCGGCCGACGAAGCGGGCTGAACCGCCGAAACCCTTTCCGCCGCCCGGCGGGCCCTGGACATCGTCCGATACCGCCCTATCATCAAGCCATGTGCTCGCGCTATGAACTCGTGGCCAGGCCACGCGACCTCGCCGGCCGTTTCCGGCTCTCCGCGGTGCCGCCGGTCGAGGAGAAGGACGAGATCCGCCCGACCGACGCCGCCCCGGTCGTCACCGGCGACGGCCGCCTCGCGCTCATGACCTGGGGGCTGCCGGCCTTCGACGGCAAGCCGCTGATCAACGCCAGGGCCGAAACCCTGCGCGAGCGCCCGACCTTCCGGGGCCTCCTCGAACGCCGCTGCCTGGTGCCGGCGACCGCCTATTTCGAGTGGCGGCGCGACGGCCGGGCCCGGCTGCGCAACCGCATCGCCGCCGCCGACGGCGCGACCTTCGCCTTCGCCGGCCTGACCGACGGCACCCATTTCACCATCGTCACCCGCGCCGCCGCCCCGGCCATCGCCCACATCCACGACCGCATGCCGGTCATCCTGGCGGAGAAGGACGAGGCGGACTGGATCAGCCCCGCCCTGCACTTCGAGGACGTCGCCTCCCTGCTCCTGCCCCAGGCCGGCCGGCCGCTGGCCTTCGTCGAGGAGACGCCGCGCCACTTCCAGCCGAGCCTGTTCTGAATTTCGGTGACAGAATTTCGGTGACAGTGCACTAAATTCGCGCCAACAACTGTGCCCACCTGGAACGGGAAATGCCGTCGAATTTAGTGCACTGTCACCGAAATTATCCGAAATTATCCTGTCACCGAAATATCAGCGCGCCATGACCACCGGCAGGTCGGCGTGGCCCAGCACGTGGCTGGTGACGCCGCCCAGGATGAGGGTGCGCACGCGGCTTTGCGTGTAGGCGCCCATGATCAGAAGGTCGGCGCCCACTTCCTTGCATTCCTTGAGCAGGTCCTCGCCGCCGGCCCGATCCGCGATCTCGAAGGTGCGGGTCTTGGCGGCGATGCCGTGCCAGGACAGGTACCTGGCAAGCTGCGAGGCGGCGCACGCCCGGGTGCCGCCGCCCTCGGCGGTGAGGATGAAGACCTCCTCGGCCGATTCCACGAAGGTCATGGCCAGGCGCACGGCGCGCGAGGATTCGTGGCTGCCGTTCCAGGCGATGGCCACCTTGTGGCCGGCCACCTTGGCGCCGCCCGGCGGGATCACCAGGACGGGGCGGCCGGTCTCGCGGATGGCGGCATTCAGCGTCATGCGGAAGGTGACGTCGCTGTCGGGGGTCGGCCGGGCCACCACGATGAGGTCGGCCAGGCGCCCGCGCTTGGCGGTGACCTCGTCCTCGCGGCCGGTTTCGTCCACCCAGGCGGCCGACGGGCCGTTGGGGCCGGGCGGGTTGTCGACCACCGGAAGCGAGAGGCGCTGGCAGGCTTCCTCGAACATGGCGCGCGCCTTCTGGGCGCGGCTCATGGCCTCCTTCTCGGCGAGGTCGATCATCTCCTCGATCATCGCCCCCGACATGCCCTCGCCCAGCAGCGGCACCGCGTTCTTGGAATCGGCCCGCACGTGGAGGACCTCGATATGCGCCGCCAGGTGCTGGGCCACGGCGCACGCCGCATCCAGCACTAGTTGCGCGCCTTCCGTACCATCGAGCGGAACGAGAATCGTCTTGATCGGCATCTTTCCCTCCTTACCCGGCTGTTACCGGATGGGCCCCTCTTGCCTCATGATACTCGCCGGCGACGGAAAATTGAAGCGTTGCCGGGGGTTGGCGGAACCGGTGTGACGCTCCCTCTCCGCCCCATTGGGGGGGAGAGGGCCGGGGAGAGGTGGGGAACTTCCCGGCGGCCGCAAGGCCCACCTCACCCGGCGCTACGCGCCACCCTCTCCCCCCTGTAGGGCGGAGAGGGTTCATCGGCGGATGACGGCGAGGCCCAGTTCCAGGGTCTGGTTGCGCGGGCCCGAGCTGTCGATGCGCCGCCACGAGATGTCGCCCAGGTCGTAGTGCAGCTGCTTTCTGACCACCGCGGCGTCGGCGTCGGAAACGTTGCGCTGGCGCTTGATGACGCGATGCTCCATCACCTCGGGCGGCGCCTCCATCCAGATGCCCTGGAAGGGCACGCCCGCCTCCTTGGCGATGCGCTCGACCGTCTCGCGCTGCTCGGGCCTGGCGAACACCGCGTCGGCGACCACGCAGTGGCCGGTCTTGAGCGCGGCCAGCACCTCGTCGAAGAGGGCTTGATAGGTCTTCTCGGTCATTTCCGGCGTATAGCCGCGCGGCCCCAGGTGGATCAACGGGTCGACGCCGGCGATCCGCTTGCGCAGGACGTCGGAGCGGATGACCCGGGCCCCCGGGCGCGAGCCGACGAAGGGGGCCAGTTCGCGGGCCATGCGCGACTTGCCGCTGCCCGACAGGCCGCCCACCGCGATGAGGCGGGTCGGCGCCACGTCGAGGTAATCGAGCGCCATCTGGTGGTACTCGCGGGCCTCGGCGCGCTGGCGCCCCGCGGCCTCGGCGTCCGTGGCCCCGGCGGCGACGGTGGCGGCGACGAAGGCCCGGACCGAGGCGCGCATGGAAAGAAACAGCGGCAGCAGGGTCAGCCCCGCCGTGTCCCAGGTGACGTCGAGGTAGTGGTTGAGCACGAAACTGCCCAGCCGGCGCATGTCGAAGCGGTCGAGATCCATCAGCAGGAAGGCGAGATCGTAGAAGACGTCGATGACGGCGAAGGTGTCGTTGAACTCGATGGCGTCGAAGATGGTCGGCCCGCGCTCGGCGAGAAAGATGTTCCGCAGGTGCAGGTCGCCGTGGCAGAGCTTCAGCAGGCCGCCGTCGCGCCGCGCGTCCAGCAGGTCGCCGTGGCGCTCGAACAGCGCGCGCTCCCGGCGGTTCAGCCGCTCGACCGCCTGGGCGTCCAGCGTGCCCTCGGAAAAGCGGGCGTAGGAGGCCTCGTTCAGCTCCAGCGTGCGGCCGACCCATTCGCGGCCGCCGAAATCGGTGCGCGATTCGGCCGCCAGGTGGAAGCGGGCGATGGCCTCGGCCAGGTCCTCCATGACGCGCCGGTCGAGCTCGCCCAGGCTGGCCTTGCGGTCGAACAGCGAATCCTGCTCGAAGCGGCTCATGTCGACCACCCAGTCGACGGGCTGGCCGGCGCCGCCCAGCGTCAGGGCGCCGTCGGCCTCGCGCGTCACGGCGATGACGCCGTGATAGAGGTCGGGCGCGGTGCGCCGGTTGATCCTGACCTCCTCGGAACACGAGCGGTGGCGCCGATCCGCCGTCGAGAAATCGACGTAGGGATACTTGATGGCGCGCTTCAGCTTGAAGGCCCGGGTGCGGCCGATGAAGATGGCCGACATGTGGGTTTCGATGCGCTCGACGGTCTTGGTGCCGTCGTCGAACACCGCGGGGCTGGACAGGAAGGCGATGACTTCGGACTGGTCTTCGGCGCTCACGTGGACGGTCTCCCAAACATACCAATGGCTGGCCCGGCCAACCTACACGCCGCCCGCCCGCCAGAAAAGCGGGAAACGGGGGTTTTTTGCTCCCTCTCCGCCCCCCTGGGGGGAGAGGGCCGGGGAGAGGTGGGGCCGCAGCGCGACCCACCTCTCCCGGCCCGGCTTCGCTGGGCCACCCTCTCCCCCCTGAAGGGTGGAGAGGGTCAACCCTTCCCTACCCCGCGGCCGGCCCGCGCTTGCGCCGTTCGCGCAGCGAGATGTAGATGCCGGCGCCAATCACGATGGCGATGCCGGTCCAGGTCCAGGCGTCGGGGAAGTCGCCGAACACGAAATAGCCGATGGTGGTGGCGTTGATCATCTCGGCGTAGGCGAAGGGGGCCAGCGTCGAGGCCGGCGTGTAGTCCAGCGCCTTGACCATCAGGATGTGATAGCCCGCCGCGATCGCCCCCATGACCCCCAGCAGCGCGACATCGACCAGCGTCGGCATCGCCCAGCCGAGCGGCAGCACGAACGGCACCACCACGGCGCCGGTAAGCGCCGCATAGGCGGCGCCGACCAGGGGCGGCGCGCTGCCGGTGACCTTGCGCGTGATGACCCAGTAAAGCGCGTTGCACAGCGCCGCGGCCAGGCCCAGCAGCGACCACCACTGAAACACGTCGGTGCCGGGGCGCACGATGATGGCGGTGCCGGCCATGCCGGCGATGACGGCCAGCCAGCGCCGGAGCCCCACCGTCTCGCCCAGAACCCAGGGCGACAGCGCGGTGACGATGAGCGGATAGGCGAAGATGAGGGCCAGCGTGTTGGCCATCGGCATGCGGGCCAGCGACAGGAAGAAGAAGAAGGTACAGGCGACGGTGAAGGCGCCGCGCGCCACGTGCCAGAGGCCGCGCGCCGGGATCAGCGAGCCCCAGCCGTGGCGCGGCACGATGAGGGGCAGCAGCAGCAGGAAGTGGAAGGTGTAGCGGAACCACACGATCTCGGCGACCGGATAGCGCGCCGTCAGCGCCTTGGCGATGCCGTCGTTGACGGGGATCACCAGCATGGCGAAGACCATGAGGAGAATGCCCTTCAGCGGATCGGGGATGGCCATCGGCGGCGCGGCGGGGGGCGGGGGCGTGGAGAGGGGGTTCGTCATGATCCTGTCACGAGGCTTCGGCGGATCATGGAGGGGGACGGCATCCTTTGCAATGGGAGACGGCGGAAGAGCGAAATGACGAGAATCCGGTTTCGGCGATTGGGGCTAAGCGATTGAAAACGCAAAGGAATTCCCGGATTAGCGAAAAAAAACATCGTCATTTCTCGTCATTTTGCCATTTTCGTTTTTGTTTTCAGGAACTTAAGGGGTCTCGACGGAGGCGTTTCCGGCACGCCGAACCCGCAGAACCCCGCCGGGCGCCCCCCATGGCGCCCGCCGCCCCGTTTCCGTCGCGGGAAAAGGAATATAGGAATATATCACCTTTTAAAGGAATTTGCAACCAAATAATGGACGGCGGCCGCGAGGGCTTCGCGCCGCTATCCCAGCAACCGGACCAGCATATGCCGGACGTGATCCTGGCCGCCGAAAAACACCCCAAGGATGCGCACGATCCGACGGTCGTCGTCCAGGTCGAACCAGAAAATTGCCCGGTCCACGGTGACGTTTCTGAGACCCGGCACGATATCGTCCCGTATCGTGCCTCGGTGCGGTGCCTTGGCGATGTCCTCGCCCGCTTTCCGGATCTCCATCACCCGCCGGGCCGCCCTTTCGAACCCCTCCTCCCGTGTCTCGCCGAAGTCGACATACGAGCCGAACAGGTGGTCAAGGATGAGTGCGAAATCGTTCTCGGCTTCTTCGGAGAACTCAACGGCCCAGGCCATGCTCTTTCCGCTTTCGTTCGAGCATGGTTGCGACCCGATCCTTCATGTCGTCGGCGGAGACGAACCGTCCGTTCCGGCGTCGTTCGACCAGGTCCCGAAGGGCCAGTACATCCGCTTCCTCCGCCTCGGTCCGCTGGCGGAGGAGTTCCAACCCCTGCTGGACCACCGCGCTCATGCTGGGATAGCGCCCAGAGTCCACAAGGGCGCGGGCAAAGGCGTTCTGCCGATCGGTCAACGAAAAGGACGATTTGGCGGTCATAGCGTATCCTCCCTTGCCTACGGTATGACTTGGTAGCACCCACGTCAACGTTCAAGAGATGTTGCCGCGCCCCGCCCTCACAGATGCACGATGTCGACGTTCCCCCACTTCCCGGCGAGGTATTCCGCCACCAGCCGGCGGTGGCAGTGGTGGGGCTTGTCCTCGCTGCACAGAAGGCAGCCGCCGTCCAGCGTCTCGGGCGCCATCTCCTCGATGCGCCGGCTGGCCATGAGGGCGAGGAACCGCCGTTCGTAGTCGGCCCAGGCGCCGCGTTCCTTCTTGTAGAAATCGAGGATGTCCTGGGTGGGGGCCAGGGCGGCCACGTGCTCGTAGCCGATGCCGGCGACGGCCTTGGCGAAATAGGCGAGATCGTCGCGCTTGGCGAAGCCGGCGAGCTGCGAGACGTTGTTCAGGCGCACGTCGAGCATCTTGCGGACGCCGGCCTTTTTCAGGCGCGCGAAAAAATGCTCGGCCGAGGATTTGGTGAAGCCGATGGTGAAGATGCGCATGCCGCCCTCCTCCGCAATCCCGTCCCCCCGACCATAGCCGAAACGGCCCCGGAGGCAAAAAGCTCCCTTTTTGCCCCCTTCCCCACCTACCCCCTGTGGCGGAAACGCCAAGACGCGCATCCGGGGGTTCCCTTGGCGGGCCGGCGGCGTCATGATCGTCCGCTCGCGCAACGGCCAGACGGGGAGGGCCGACATCGCCATGAAGAACGCCGTCCTACCGGTTCTGGTCACCCTGATGGGCGTCGCCTGGCAATTCGGCATGACGATCCTGGATTGGATGGGCCCGCTGTTCGACGCCGTCGGCCTGGGCGACGCGGTGATCGACATGCAGGTGTGGCTGCTGAACCACCCGGAGGCCGCCGCCGACATCGTCGCCTGGAGCCTGATGATCGGCGGCGTCGCCGTGCCGCTGGCCCTTTATGGCGGGCCGCGGGTCTATCGGTCGTGGCGGCGCAAGGACCTGGAAATCGTCTACGACCCGGCCGACCCCGACGGGCAGTTCGGCGGCGTCGGCCCCTGGGTCCCCTATGGGGCCGAGGACGATGCGCCCGCCGTCACCGCCTTCGTGCTGCGCATCGGCGTGCGCAACAACGGGGCGAGGCCGATGCTGGACGTCGCCGGCACCCTCGAGGGGGCCATCGTGAAGCGGCCCCATCCGGTGGCCCTGCGCTTCACCCAGACGCGCGGGACGACCCTCGACCTCGACCCCGGCGCCCTGGCCTTCCTCGACGTCGCCGCGCTGCCGGCCAACCCCGACGCCTGGACCGACAACGTCAGCCGCATCGTCGTGCGCATCGGCGCGCGGAAGACCGAGGAGGCGGTGAAGGTGTTCTTCATCGACAAGAAGCGCATGCCGCCGATGTACCCGGCCAACGAACGCAACGCCGGGCACGCGGCGCAGCCGGCGCCGGCGGCGTCCCTGGACAGGACGGCGGCCCCGGACGCGCCGGCGCCGCCCGCCACCCCCGCCGGGTCCCGCCGGGCGGCAAAGCGGAAAAAAGGCCCGCGGTAACCGCCCCTTTCGACGCGTGGCTTCTTCTTTCGTCACTCCCGCGTTCGCGGGAGTGACGAGAAGAGAGAAGTCGGCGCCTTTCCCGGTTCCTACTCCGTCATCGGCCGCCCGTCGTCCCTCAGCCAGACGTAAAGGGCCGGGATGACGAGGAGCGTCAGCGCCGTCGAGGAGGCCAGCCCGAAGACCAGCGAGATGGCGAGGCCCTGGAAGATGGGGTCGGCCAGGATGAAGGCGGCGCCGATCATGGCGGCCACCGCGGTGAGGAAGATCGGCTTGAAGCGGATGGCGCCGGCTTCCAGCAGCACGTCGCGATCCGCGCCGCCCGGCGATCCGTCTCCCGCCCCTTTTCAATGTTCTATTTTTGTTCTTGATCCAATCCTTATTTTTCGGTATATATACCTATCGTCGTGAAATACAGACATTCCGCCGTGGGTCGAAGGAGGACCGTTGATGTCGCGCTTCAAACTGAAAGGGCCGGTGGCGCCGAACGTCACCGGCGACGCGAAAGACATCATCGGCACCAAGACGGCATTGAACAGCCTCGGCTACTACCGGCATCCATCAGGCGGCAAGCTCGGCGGCTGGGTCGACTCCGCCATGTTCGACGCCATCCGCAATTTCCAGCAAGACAACGGCCTCGATGTCGACGGCATGATGCGCCCCGGCGGACCGACGGAGGCGGAAGTCAACCGGCGCCTCGCGGAGACAAGGGGAACGCTCGCCGAGCCCGGGGACAAGATGCCGGTCATCGTTCCGCCGAACGTCGATCCTGGGATGCCGATCCTCACAAAGCCCTTTGGGCCGGACGACAAGATCCCGCCCTATGTCGACGAGAACGGCCACATCATCTTGGAGGGGAAGCATCCCAAAACCGGGGCTTGGGTTCGCCCTCACAAAAGGACATGACGAAGGTCGTTCGTTGGGCCGCAGGGTGGCATGATCGAAAGGAAGGAGGGGCGACAATGCGATTTCCACTCGTCGTCGCCATTGTCGTTGCGACGCTGGCTGGCCCGTCCGTCGCCGACGGACAGGAATGCCCGCCCCCACCGGCGAAGGGAGGCCTGGATTTTTCCCTTCCCTGCTGGCTGCTCCCGCCGATCCCGGAGGCGGACAGCAGGGTCTATTTTGGGTCCGGCTCTTTCGATTTGTCCGGGGAGGCGAAGGCGACCCTCGATCGGCAAGTCGCGACACTGCGACAGTTCCCCGCCCTGAAGATCGAACTGATCGGCTTTGCGGACACCAGGGAAGCGCCGTCCAGTTCGGAGATGGAAGACCTGGGGCAGAAGCGGGCGGCTGCCGTGGGCACATACCTGATCGAAAAGGGCGTCGAGGCCGGCCGCATCACCGCCGCCGGCTATCCCTATGCGCCGATCTTTGCCCGCCGGATCGACGACAAAGTGCTTGCCGCCATGCGCTACGTCCGGACCAAAACGTCGGACCGCTAAGGCCTTGGAAGCCGGAGCCTTCGACACCGCCCACGGGCTCGAAGCGCCAATGAGCAAAGCCCCCGCGGAGAGACGGGAGGGAAAGACGGCAGCCTTACGGCACTTTCCGCCGCCTTCTCCCCCCTACGCCGTCATCGGCCGCCCGTCGTCCCTCAGCCACACGTAGAGGGCCGGGATGACCAGCAGGGTCAGCGCCGTCGAGGACGCGAGGCCGAAGACCAGCGAGATGGCGAGGCCCTGGAAGATGGGGTCGGCCAGGATGAAGGCGGCACCGATCATGGCGGCAACGGCGGTGAGGAAGATCGGCTTGAAGCGGATGGCGCCCGCTTCCAGCAGCACGTCGCGCAAGGGGGCGCCCGAGCCCTGGCGACCGCGGATGAAATCGACCAGCAGGATCGAGTTCCTGACGATGATGCCGGCCAGCGCGATGAAGCCGATCATCGAGGGGGCGGAGAAGGGCGCCGAGAACAGCCAGTGGCCGAAGACGATGCCGATCAGGGTCAGCGGCACCGGGGCCAGGATGACGAGCGGCAGCTTGAAGCTGCCGAACTGCGCCACCACCAGCAGGTAGATGGCGAGGATGGCCACGCCGAAGGCCGCCCCCATGTCGCGGAAGGTGACATAGGTGATTTCCCACTCGCCGTCCCACAGCAGCGTGGAGGTGGACTCGTCGGCCGGCTGGCCGTGATAGGCGACGGCGGGCGGGCCGCCCGGACCCCAGTCCATCTTGGCGATTTCGTCCTCGACGGCCAGCATGCCGTAGATGGGGGCCTCGAAGCGGCCGGCCAGTTCCGCGGTCACCATCTCGGCGAAGTGGCCGTTGTGGCGGAAGATCGGATAGCTGGCCCGCTCGCGGCTCATGCGCACGACGTCGCCCAGTTCCACGTTGGCGCCGGTGTCGGCCGCCGGTCCCGGCGCCTCGACGGGGGTGGAGAGGATGCGCTCGCCGGGGGCGAGGCCGGATTTCGGCAGCCGGACGGCGATCTCGACCGGGTTGCGGCCGTCGCCGCGATGGGAATAGCCGACCGAGACGCCGGACAGCAGGGCGTCCAGGGTGTCGTAGACGTCCTCTTCCTGGGCGCCGTGGAATTCCAGGTTCTCCTCGTCGATGCGGAAATGCAGCCGTTCGGGCGGCACGCCGAAGGAATCGTCGGCGTCGACCACGAAGTCGACCTTCTCGAAGGCCTGGCGCACCTTGGCGGCCACCTGGCGCCGCGTTTCGGGGTCGGGGCCGTAGATCTCGGCCAAAAGGGTTGCGAGCACCGGCGGCCCCGGCGGCACCTCGACCACCTTGACCGTGGTGCCGGGGGGGACGGCCAAGCCGGCCAGGCGCCCGCGCACGTCGAGCGCCACGGCGTGGCTGGCCCGATCGCGCGCCGCCTTGGGGGCGAGGTTGATCTGAAGGTCGCCCTGCTCGGCCCCTTCGCGGATGTAGTAGTGGCGGACCAGGCCGTTGAAGTTGAACGGCATCGAGGTGCCGACGTAGGCCTGGATGCCGGTCAGTTCGGGCAGGTCCCCGAGGCGCGAGGCGGCGGCCATCAGGACGCGTTCGGTGGCCTCGAGGCTCGATCCCTCGGGCAGGTCGACCACCACCTGCACCTCGGACTTGTTGTCGAAGGGCAGCAGCTTCACCGTCACGTGCTGGGTGAGGAAGGCCAAGCACACCAGCGCGGTCGCCGCCCCGGTGAGGCCGAGGAAGAGGATCGAGCGCTTGCGGCCCTTCAGCATCGGCGCCGCGACCAGGCGGTAGAACCGGCCCATGACGCCGACGGTTTCTTCGTGATGGGCGGCCGCCCGGCGGCGCGACACCTTCAACAGCAGCCACGGCGTGATGACGACGGCGACGAAGAAGGAAAAGACCATGGCGGCCGAGGCGTTGGCCGGGATCGGGCTCATGTAGGGGCCCATCAGGCCGGAGACGAACATCATCGGCAGCAGGGCGGCGACGATGGTCAGCGTCGCCACGATGGTCGGGTTGCCGACCTCGGCCACCCCCTCGATGGCGCCCTCGATCAGGCTCTTGCGGCCGGGCATGGCCCAATGGCGCACGATGTTCTCGACCACCACGATGGCGTCGTCGACCAGGATGCCGATGGAGAAGATCAGCGCGAACAGGCTGACCCGGTTGATGGTGTAGCCCATCAGCCAGGAGGCGAAGAGGGTGAGCAGGATGGTGGTCGGGATGACGACAAGAACCACCGAGCCGGCCCGCCAGCCCAGCACCAGCGTGATCAGCAGCACGATGGAGACGGTGGCGAGCCCCAAGTGGAAAAGCAGCTCGTCGGCCTTCTCGCTGGCGGTTTCGCCATAGTCGCGCGTCACCGTGACGGTGACGTCGGCGGGGATCAGGGAACCGCGCACCAGTTCCAGGCGCTCCAGGATCTGCTCGGCGACGATCACCGCGTTGGCGCCCTTGCGCTTGGCCAACGCCAGCGTCACGGCGGGCAGCGGGACCAGGGTGCCGTCCGCCCCCTTGACCATGTGCCAGGCCCGGTGCTCGTCCGGCCGGCCGCCGATGACGACGTCGGCGACGTCCTTGACGTAGACCGGGCGGCCGTCGCGGGTGGTGATCAGCAAAAGCCCGATGTCGGGGATGCCCTGCAGCGTCTGCCCCGCCACCGCCTCGATGGAGCGGTCGGCGTCGCGCAGGCGGCCGACGACGAAGGAGCGGTTGGCGTTCTTCACCTTCCCGACCAGTTGATTGAGGGTGACGCCGTAGAGCGCCAGCCGCTCGGGGTCGGGCTCGACGCGGATCTGGTCGGGGCGGCCGCCGACGATGAAGGAGCGCCCGACGTCCTCGATCTTGATCAGTTCGTGCTTCAGTTCCTCGGCGACGTGATAGAGGCCGTTGTCGGTCCAGCGGGCGGCCGCCTCGGGCTTCGGCGCCAGCGTGAGAGTGACGATGGGCACGTCGTTGATGCCGCGCCCGACGATGAGGGGCTCGGGGATGCCGATCGGGATCTGGTCGAGATGGGCGCGGATTTCCTGGTGGACGCGCAGGATGGCGCGGTCGGCGTCGGTGCCGACGAAGAAGCGCGCCGTGACCATGACGCGGTCGTCGACCGTCTGCGAATAGACGTGCTCGACCTCGTCGATGCCCTTGACGATGTCCTCCAAGGGCTTGGTCACCAACTCCACCGCGTCGGGGGCCTTCAGCCCGTCGGTGCGGACCAGCACGTCGACCATCGGCACGCTGATCTGCGGCTCCTCCTCGCGGGGCAGCAGCAGCAGCGCCATGGTGCCCAAGGCCAGCGCCGCCAGCAGCAGCAGCGGCGTCAGCGGCGAGCCGATGAAGGATCGCGTCAGGACCCCGGAAACGCCCAGCCTCATCGCCCCGCCTCCGGCCCGACCAGCACGTCGCCGTCCTTGAGGCCCGAGAGGACCTCGACGTTGCCGGCGATGGCCTGGCCGACCTGCACCACGGTGTCGCCGACGTCTTTCAGCCGCGCATAGGTGACGCCGTAGCGCTGGAACAACAGGTTGGCCGGCACGGTGAAGGTCTGGCGGGTGCCGGTCGAGACGTAGACGGGCACCCGTTCGCCGACGAAATAGTTGCCGAGTCCCGCGACCTCGACGTCGGCCATCACGCGGCCCTGCTCCATCTCGGGATAGACTTGGCGGATGCGCCCGGCGCGCGTCGGGTCGGCGGACGGCTGGGCGGTCGCCCCCAGCCCGCGATGGCCGACCAGCACGGCTTGGCCCTCGTGGATGTAGCGGGCGTGGCGCTCGGGAAGCTGCATGCGCAGGATGTAGGCCTCGGCGGTCAGGGTGGCCACCACGTCGCCGGCCTGCACGTTGGTGCCGCGCGTCACGTTGACCTTGAGCACGCGGCCCTCGGACGGCGCCAGGACGGCGCCTTCGACCTGCTGCTGGGAAACGACGTCGCGTTCCGAGCGCATGGCGGCGAGCTGGCGGGTGGCGACATTGAGATTGGTTTCCGCCTCGTCGTAGCGGGCCTTGGCCACCGTGCCGTTCTGCCACAGTTCGCGCACCCGATCGAAGACCGCCTTGGCGTTGACCCGCTGGGCCTCGAGCGACTGGATGCGCGATTCCAGCGCCTCGATCTGCAGATTAAGCTTGGGGTCGGTGACCAGCGCGATCCTCTGGCCGCGCTCGACCGGCGTGCCCTCGGTGACGAGAAGTTCGGAAATCGTGCCGCCGATGCGGGTGCGCGCCGAGGCGACGCGCACGCTTTCCACCGTCGCGAACACCGCCTTCAGATCCTCGACGGGACCAAGCTTCGCCGTGAACTCCGAGGGCGACGACTGGGCGCGCGCCGGCCAAGCCAGAAGGCCGCCGGCCGCGGCAAGGACCAGAAGACGGAAAAACGATTGGCGCAGCATGGCAGACCCCTTTCTCAGGCGCTTCCCGAATGCGACCCGCAAAATATTAGTATTTGCTAATTTAGAAAGCCCACACATATTTAGGGCCGCGAGTCCGCATTGCAACCCGACCCCATGGAGGAAACCATGTCGATCGACCGCATCGTTCTAGCTTTCGCCGGTTTCGTCGTTTTGGCAAGCCTGGGCCTTGCCCTGGTCCACCATCAGAACTGGCTGTGGCTGACCGCCTTCGTCGGCGCCAACCTGTTCCAGGCCGCCTTCACCGGCTTCTGCCCGCTGGCCATCGTCCTCAAGAAAATCGGCGCCCGGCCGGGACAGGCATTTTCCTGAGGGCGAACGCCTCTGTTCTTTTTCGTCATTCCCGCGAATGCGGGAATCCAGGGCCAGCGACGAGACGGCGGCCCTGGATTCCGGGTTCGCCCTGCGGGCGCCCCGGAATGACGATAGACCCCCCGCCCCCAATTGGACGGGGGCGTGACATCGCACCAAGAAGCCCTTACATCATGCGGATGCAGGATAAGGGCCGAACGCGATGCGGGTTTCGCTGATCCAGATGAACGCCGGCGACGACAAGGCGGCCAACCACAAGAAGGCCGCCCAGCTGATCGCCGAGGCGGTGGCTTCCGACAGGCCGGACATGGTGGTCCTGCCCGAGATGTTCGCCTATCACGGCATGACCAGCCAGGGCCGCCGCGCCGCCGCCGAGCCCATCCCCGGCGGCGAAACCTACACCTTCCTGCGCGAGCAGGCGGTGGGCCACGGCATCCTGGTGCATGGCGGCAGCTTCATCGAGCAGGACGGCGAGCGCATCTTCAACACCACCGTCGCCTTCGGGCGCACCGGCGAGGAACTGGCCTGCTATCGCAAGATCCATCTCTTCGACGTCACCACCCAGGACGGCCGGGAATACAGGGAATCCGCCGTCTACTCGCCGGGCGGCACCGTCGTCGCCTATGACGCCGGGGGCTTGAGGATCGGCTGCTCGATCTGCTACGACCTGCGCTTCCCCGAGCTTTACCAGGCGCTCGCCCAGGCCGCCGCCCAGGTGCTGATGGTGCCGGCCGCCTTCACGCTTTTGACCGGCAAGGATCATTGGGAGGTGCTGCTCAGGGCCCGGGCCATCGAGACCGAATGCTACGTCGTGGCCCCCGCCCAGTGGGGGCCGTACCCCAACGACAAGGGGGCGAGCTACGGCCATTCGATGATCGTCGATCCGTGGGGCCAGGTTCTCTGCCGCATCCCCGAGGGCGACGGCTTCGCCACCGCCCGTCTCGACCCCGTCTACCTCGACACCGTGCGGCGCCGCATCCCCGTCGCCCACCACAAGGTGCTGTAGGGCCCCTCTCCCTCGCCGCTCCGTGGGGGCGGAGAGGGCCGGGGTGAGGTGGGGAACTCCACGGCCTGCCCACCTCACCCGGCGCTTCGCGCCACCCTCTCCCCCCTCAAAGGGCGGAGAGGGTTTGTTCTTTCTACCGTTCCGCCCGTTCGGCCGGGACCACGCTTTCGGGGTCGGCGTGGATCAGGATGTCGGCGTTGGGATAGGCCCCCGCCAGGGCCCGCTCGACGGCCTCGACGACGTCGTGGGCCTCCTTGAGCGGCAGGTCGTCGGCCAGTTCGACGTGAAGCTGCATGAAGAGGCTGAGCCCCGAGGAGCGGGTGCGGATGGCGTGCACGCCGCGCACGCCCTTGCAGTCGCAGGCCAGGCCGCGGATGCGCTCGCGGTCGTCGTCGGGAAGTTCCTTGTCCATCAGGATGTCGAGCGCCCGCGTTCCGATCCGCCACGCCCCCCACATGATGTAGGCGGCGATGCCGATGGCGAACAGCGGATCGGCGGCCGGCCAGCCGAAGCCGGTGGTCACCGCCAGCGACACCATGACGCTGCCGTTGACCAGGATGTCGTTCTGGTAATTGAGCGACTCGGCGCCGATGGCCACCGATCCCGTCCTGCGCACGACAAAGCGCTGGAAAAGGACGAGGGCGCCGCTGAGAACCATGCCCATGGTCATGACGGCGTAGCCGACCTCGGTGTTGGCGAGTTCGACCGGAAACAGCAGCCGCTGGACGGCCTGGACCAGGACGAAGACGCCCGATCCGAAAACGAAGGCGGACTGGCCCAATCCCCCTAGGGATTCGGCCTTGCCGTGTCCGAAGCGATGGTCGTGGTCGGCCGGCTGCGTGGCGTGGCGGACGGCCAGGAAGCTTAAGCCCGAAGCGCCGACGTCGAGCATCGAGTCGACCAGCGTGGACAGCAGGCTGACCGAATCGGTGGCCAGCCAGGCCCCCAGCTTGGCGAACGTCAGGATGCCGGCCACCGACAGCGATGCATAGGTCGCCCACCGCATCAATGTCCCGGATCGCTGGATCAAACCCGATCCGCCGTTGCCGACATCTTTCGCTGGCGCCGCCATGGCCTCCTCACGGAAACAGGTTTTGGGTTTGCCAAGCCCCGTCGGTTCGCTGGAACACCAGGCGATTGTGCAGGCGGAACGGCCGATCCTCCCAGAATTCGATCCGTTCCGGCACCACCCGGAAGCCCGACCAGAATTCCGGCCGCGGCACCGTGCCGACGTGGAACTTGGCGGCGAACTGCGCCACCCGGCCTTCCAGGGCGAAGCGACCGTCCAGCGGCTGGGACTGCTTGGACGCCCAGGCGCCGATCTGGCTGCCGCGATCGCGCGACGCGAAATAGGCATCGGCCTCGGCGGCGTCGACCGGGGAAACCGGCCCCTCGACGTTGACCTGCTTGCGCAGCGTCTTCCAGTGGAAACAGAGGCCGACCCGCGGGTTGGCCGCCAGCTGTTGGCCCTTGCGGCTGGTGAGGTTGGTGTAGAAGACGAATCCGCGCTCGTCGACGCCCTTCAGAAGGACCATGCGCACGCTGGGCCGGCCCTCGGCGTCGGCGGTGGCGAGCGCCATGGCGTTGGGATCGTTGGGTTCGCTCTTCTCGGCGTCGGCCAGCCACTGCCTGAACAGGCCGAAGGGATCGTTCGTCACGGCGGCGGTATCTCCATCAACGGTGCGATGCGCGCCACCATAAAGCTGCCATGATGGCATGCCAATGGATCTGTGCCCCGCAGACTATTGTGCCGGCCGCATGCCCTGACATATCTATAGGGGCCGGTGGGAGACGGGGAAGTTCTGTTGGTGCCAGATTGGCAAATGTTCGACCGGAGGAATGACATGACGTCGAAAAAGGTTTTGGTTCTGGCGCTTGCCACCGTGATGGTGGCGGCTTCGGGCTGTGCCGACTACCAGAACCGTCCCAGGCAGACCGGCGGCGCGCTGATCGGCGCCGCAGCCGGCGGTTTGGCCGGATCGCAATTCGGCGGCGGTTCGGGACAGCTGGCGGCGACGGCGGTCGGCGTTCTGCTTGGCGGCCTGCTCGGCAGCGAAGTCGGCAAAAGCATGGACGACGTGGACCGCATCCGCGCCACGCAGGCCAGCGAGCAGGCGCTCAACACCGGGCAGACGATTCGCTGGGAGAACGCCAACACCGGCAATTCCGGCGCGGTCATCCCGGTGCGCAGCGGCACCGACACGCAGACCGGCGCGCTGTGCCGCGAGTACCAGCAGACGGTCACCGTCGGCGGCAAACAGGAACAGGCTTACGGAACCGCCTGCCGGCAGGCCGACGGCTCGTGGAAGGTCGTCAACTGATCGGGCGGCCGCGTCCGCCCGTCATTCGACGTCCCGCTTGACCGCCGGCCGAGGTCCCTCGCCCTTCGCCGCATCCGAACCGCCGAGCAGATCCCGCAGGGATGTGCTGGCGGCCTCTTTTTGCGCCTGGGCCATGACGGCCAGTTCGTCCGCCAATCGCGCCCGCCAGGCCGGCGGGCGCGATTCGGCGTTCGCCGGCTGGATCGCCACGTCCAGGAACAGCATGAAATCGTAGAGCGTGACGCCCGACAGGTCGCCGACCAGCACCCAGCCGTGGCGCTCGGTGCGATCGGCGTAGCCGTGGCGCTGGAAGGCCAGAAGCAGCCGGTCGACGGTGGCGCCGTCGAGGCCGCTGGCCTCGAGGATGTCGTTGCGCGACATCCCCCGCCCCGCGTTGCCCGCGTTGCGCAGCATCGACAGCACTTCCAGCCCGGCGATCAGCCGCCGCCCGCAATCGACCGGCCCGGTCGCCTCGCGGACGCCCACGCGCCATTCTCCGGAGACCGCCACCAGACTGGCCCCCATGAGGACGACGACCCACGACAGGTACATCCAGACCAGGAAGATCGGCACGGCCGAGACCGCCCCGTAAACATGCTGATAGGTCGGAAAGTTGGCGACGTAGAAGCCAAAGCCCGCGCGCAGGGCGGAGAACAGCACGCCGGCGACGAGTCCGCCCATGAAGGCATCGCACAGGCGGACTCGGCGATTGGGAACGACCCAATAGCAGAGCGTCAATGCCACGACCATGATGACGGTCGGCACGGTGCTGCTCAGGATGGCGACGGAGTCGGGCACGGCGTCCGCTCCCACCCATCGGGTCAGGGCGAAAAAGTAGGTGCTGAGCGAGAGGCTGGCCCCCAGCAACAGGGGCCCCAGGGTGATCAGCGCCCAGAACACCAGCAGGCGAGGCGCCAGCGCGCGGGTTCTGCCGACCCGGAAAATGGCGTTGAGGTCGGCCTCGATGGTTCCCAGCAGCAGAATGGCGGTCACCGCCAGGCCGACGATGCCGAAGGCGGTCAGGCGGGCGGCGTTCTCGACAAACTTGTCGAAATAGTCCTTGAGGGTATCGGCCGACTGCGGCAGGAAATTGGAAAAAAGGACGTCCTGGAACTGGTAACGGATGCCCTCGAACACCGGGAAGGCCGCCAGCATCGAAAAGCCGATGGCGGTCAAGGGCACGACCGCCAGCAGCGACGTGTAGCTCAAGGATGCCGACATCCGAAAGCATCCCTCCTCGTCGAACCGTCGCCACACCAGGGCGGCCAGGCGCGCGGCCCCGCCGGCCATCGCCGGGACGCGGCCCGGCCTGCGATTGGCGAAATCTTCCGGGGCCGGCTCCTTCATCCCCCTCTCCATTTCCGCGAATGCACGACGCGTTCACCGAGTATACGCCGAAACGGTGACGCGCCGGAAACCGGGGAAACGGGATCGTTTATTTCGGGGCAATTTCGGGGACAGCAGTTTATTTCGGGGACACCATACTTAATTCACCTTCTTTCTTCGCCCTGGGCAGCGACGAAACTCTTGTGAATTAAGTATGGTGTCCCCGAAATACCCTGAGTTAAATATGCTGTCCCCGAAATTATGGATCAGGCGTCGATCCCGTCGAGGAATTCGACGGTCCTGTCGCGCAGGGTCGCCGCCTGGGCGTTCACCGACTGGGCGGCTGTCAGGACCTGGGCCGACTCCGAGCCGGTGCGGTTCGCCGCCGCCGTCACCGCGACGATGTTGCCGGACACCTCCTGCGCGGCCCGCGACGTCTGCGTGATGTTGTGGGCGATTTCCTTCGTCGCGGCGCTTTGTTCCTCGACGGCCGAGGCGATGCCGCTGGTGATGCCGTTGATGTTGTGGATGGTCTTCTGGATGCCCCCGATGGACTCCACGGCCAGCGCGGTGGCCGACTGGATGTCGGTGATCTGGGCGCCGATCTCGTCGGTCGCCTTGGCCGTCTGATTGGCCAGGTTCTTGACCTCGGAAGCCACCACCGCGAAGCCCTTGCCCGCCTCGCCGGCCCGCGCCGCCTCGATGGTGGCATTGAGCGCCAGCAGGTTGGTCTGGTCGGCGATGTCGGTGATCAGTTCGACCACCTTGCCGATCTTCTCGACGGCCGCGGCCAGGCCGTCGACCATGCCGCTGACGCGCTGCGCCTCTTCGACGGCCTCGGTGGCGATCTTGGCGGAATGGTTGACCTGGCGGCCGATCTCGTTGACCGAACTGGACAGTTCCTCGGTGGCGGCGGCGACCGTTTCGACGCTGGCCGACATCTCCTCGGCGGCGGCGACGACGGCGCTCGCTTTCTGGATGGTGTCCGTCGCGTTCGAGCTCATGACCTTGGAGGAGCCCTCCATCTGGTCGGCGGCGGAGGCGACGCTTTGCAGCAGGCCCGACGCCGCCGTGTTGAAATCGCCGATCAGGGCGGCACGGCGCTTGTGTTCGGTCGTATGCCCCTGCTCGACCAGGTCGTGATAGACCGAAAGGGCCACGTCCATGTCGAGGAAGACCGCCCGTTGGATGACGTTGATGGCGGCGGCCTGGCGGGCCGGGCGCAGGCGGAATTTCTGCACCACCGCCTCGGCCAGGCGACCCAGGATGTAGGCGTAGCCGCCCATGTACCACTGCTGTTCGAGGCCGATGCGATGGTGGGCGTGGCCGATGGCCTTCGCTTCCTCGAAGAACACGTCGTCGGTCAACCCGTTGAACAGGTGGGACCAGTGCTTGCGCTGGCTTTCGATGATGCCGGGGACCCGCTTGCGGTCGCCGATCATCGCCGCCAGGTGCCTGATCTTGAACAGGTGGTCGTAGAACCCCTGGAGGATGGAGCCGATATGGGGCTCGACGACGGGCCAGAGTTCGCGCAGTTCGGCCAGCGCCGCCGCGTCCAAACGCAGGAAGGCCAGCCGCTCCCGGAACGCCGCGTTGTCGCGCTCGACGGCCGGCGTCCGCGAGGGCCGACGCCCTCCAGATATCTGATTCACGATCTCGGTCTCCTCCGCAAGGTCGGCCTGCCCTTCCCCCGTCCGCATGGACGGTTCGGGTCATGGCTTTTGCGCACGGCAAGCAAGATGCCATGCAGAAAGGATTCTGCCTCTTCCCCAACCCCCCGGCAATCTAGTAATAACCCCCGGTTGCCTGGATCGCCGGCTGCGAAACCGGCGAAAACGAGAGGCGTCCGTCGCCTTTTGCTTTTTTTCTAATGTATCGTGTAGGATGCCCGTGCTTCGGGGGCATGCCCTGGCACGTTGTTCGATCTCTAGGGGGATTCATGATTGATTCCACACCGTTGATGGCCGGCAAGAAGGGACTGATCATGGGCGTCGCCAATGATCGGTCGATCGCCTGGGCAATCGCCCGCGCCACCCATGCCCAGGGCGCCGAACTGGCCTTCACCTACCAGGGCGAGGCCCTTCAGAAGCGGGTGCAACCGCTGGCCGCATCGGTCGGATCGCAGATCGTGCTGCCCTGCGACGTCATGGACATGGCCTCCGTCGACGCCGTTTTCGAAAGCCTGAAGAAGACCTGGGGCAAGCTCGATTTCGTGGTGCACGCCATCGCCTACTCCGACAAGGAGG
Source organism: Shumkonia mesophila (assembly GCF_026163695.1). Lineage (NCBI taxonomy): Bacteria > Pseudomonadati > Pseudomonadota > Alphaproteobacteria > Rhodospirillales > Shumkoniaceae > Shumkonia > Shumkonia mesophila. Next base: position 213,830 of record NZ_JAOTID010000004.1, read on the forward strand.
AGCTGAAGGGCCGCTACCTCAACACGACGCTGGAGAACTTCACGAAGACGATGCACATCTCGGTCTTCTCGTTCACCGCCGTCTGCCAGCGCGCCGCCGCCCTGATGGCCGACGGCGGGACGCTGCTGACGCTGACCTACCTGGGGGCCGAGCGGGTGACGCCGCACTACAACGTCATGGGCGTCGCCAAGGCGGCGCTGGAAGCTTCCGTGCGCTACCTGGCCGAGGACCTGGGCAAGCAGAAGATCCGCGTCAACGCGCTTTCGGCCGGACCGATGAAGACGCTGGCCGCCTCGGGAATCGGCGACTTCCGCTATATCCTCAAGTGGAACGAATACAATTCGCCCCTGCGCCGCAACGTGACGCTGGAAGACATCGGCGGCTCGGGGCTTTACCTGCTGAGTCCGCTTTCTTCCGGCGTCACCGGCGAAACCCATCATGTCGACTGCGGATACCACATCGTCGGCATGAAGGCGGTGGACGCGCCCGACATCGCGACGATTTAGGCGGCGATTCGATGGGCAGGCCCCACGCGCTCTTTTCACCGTTCGTCATTCCCGCGGAAGCGGGAATCCAGACGGGCGCCAAATCCTGGACTCCCGCGTTCGCGGGAGTGACGAAAAAGAGCGCGCGATACCCGACCCCCGCCCCCCTCGCGGGCGGAGAGGGAAAAAAGGCGTAACCACCATGCCCGGTAACACCTTCGGCCAGCTCTTTCGGGTGATGACCTTCGGCGAAAGCCACGGGCCGGCCATCGGCGGCGTCGTCGACGGCGTGCCGCCGGGCATTCCGCTCGCCGAAGCCGACATCCAGGCCGACCTGGAGCGCCGGCGCACCGGGCAAAGCCGCCACACCAGCCAGCGCCGCGAGCCCGACACCGTCGAGATCCTGTCGGGCGTCTTCGAGGGGCTGACCACCGGCACGCCGATCGGCCTTCTGATCCGCAACCAGGACGCCCGTTCCAGGGACTATTCCGAGATCAAGGACAAGTTCCGCCCGGGGCACGCCGATTACGCCTACCTCAAGAAGTACGGCCTGCGCGACTATCGCGGCGGCGGCCGCTCCAGTGCGCGCGAAACCGCCGTCAGGGTGGCGGCCGGCGCCATCGCCAGGAAGGTGCTGGGCGAAACCGTCCAGGTGCGCGGCGCATTGGTGCAGATCGGCCCGCATGCCATCGAGCGGACCCGCTGGGACTGGGCGGCGGTTTCGGCCAACCCCTTCTCGTGCCCCGATGCCGCCATGGCCGAGCGGTGGGAGGGCTACCTTGACGAGGTGCGCAAGGCCGGCTCCAGCGTCGGCGCCGTCATCGAGGTGATCGCCTCGGGCGTGCCGGCCGGGCTGGGCGAGCCGGTGTTCGACAAGCTGGACGCCGACATCGCCAAGGCCCTGATGAGCATCCCGGCCGTCAAGGCCGTCGAGATCGGGGCCGGCATGGCCTCTGCCACCCTGACCGGCCCGGAGAACGCCGACGAGATGCGCATGGGCACGGACGGCCGCCCGATGTTCCTTTCCAACAACGCCGGCGGCATCCTGGGCGGCATCTCCTCGGGCCAGGACATCGTGGCGCGCTTCACCGTCAAGCCAACCAGCTCGATCCTGACGCCGCGCCGCACCGTCACGGTTGCCGGCGAAGACACCGAGATCGTCACCAAGGGCCGCCACGACCCCTGCGTCGGCATCCGCGCGGTCCCGGTCGGCGAGGCCATGCTGGCCATGGTGCTGGCCGACCACCTGCTGCGCCAGCGGGGACAGTGCGGGGCCTAGGCATAAAGCGCCAGGCATTCCTCCGCCCGCACGCCGCCGATCACTTCCATGATCACGGGCGATTTGGCGATAATCTCCTCGCAGCCGAGGTCGATGCGCGTGCGGCCCAGCGCCATGGTTTCCGCGATGGAGGCGCCGAAGACGACGGCCGAGACGCTGGCCCACACGGCGAGCGAGGCGCACATCGGGCAGGGCTCGCAGGTCGAAACCAGGACGCAGCCGCCCAAGTTCGCATCGCCCAGCCGGCGAACGGCGGCGCGTATCGCGTTGACCTCGGCGTGCAGGCTCGGGTCCCCCTCGGTGGCGGCCGTGTCGTGGGCCCGCGCAACCACGTCGCGTCCCAGCGCGACGACGGCGCCATAGCCCTTGTTGCCCCCGGCCCGCGACAACCGGGCCTCCTCCAGCGCCATGCCCATCAGTTCATCGAAATCGAGGCGCACGATACGCTCCCGGCAATGATCGGCGTGCGGGCGGATGCGGGTGTAGTCCCTGAGGAAACGCAGCCGGGGGTCGAGGCGCGAGACCAGCGCCTGGGTCGATTTCTCGTAAACTGCCCGGCAGACCTTGCGGGTGTCGAGCCCCAGCGCCCGGCAGGCCTCGACCGTCGGACACGGGTTGCGCGATTCCCAGACGATCTCGTCGTCGCTTTCGGCGACGATGGGAAGGTCGCGGGCGTCGAGCCCCATGTAGTCGAGGAACAACAGATCGAACGCCTGCCGCGGGGTCGGCGCCGAGGTTCCGGTGAACCGCTGCCGATGGGCATCGGCCCAGGCCAGCCGGCGGGCCGCGACCGCCCGTTCGAGCGCCGGCCATGGCCGGTCGCGCAGGTCGACGATCTGGCGCTCGACGTGCTGTTCGAACGTCATGGCTCCTCCTCCGACTTGGCCGCCGCTGACCCCTTCATCGTCACTCCCGCGAAGGCGGGAGTCCAGGGCCCGGCTCCGCCTGGATTGACGCTGCGCGTCACCTTCGGACACCCGCGTGCGCGGGAATGACGACGGAGTTAGCGCGCCTTCGCCGCCGCGATCAGGAATTCCTTGTTGCCGTCGGGGCCGAGGATGGGGCTTGCGGTGAGGTCCAGGACCGACCATCCGGGCAGCCCCGCCAGCCAGGCCGAGATGCGCTCGCAGACGTCCTCGTGCAGCGCCGGGTCGCGCACCACGCCGCCCTTGCCCACGTTGCCCTTGCCGACCTCGAACTGCGGCTTGATCAGGGAAATCAACATGGCGCCCGGCCTGGCCAGGGCGAGAGGCGCCGGCAGCAGGGTTTGCAGCCCGATAAAGCTGGCATCGCACACCACCAGGTCGATCGGATCGGGCACCTGTTCGGCCGTCAGGTGGCGGGCATTGGTCTTTTCCAGCACCACCACGCGCGCGTCCTGGCGCAGCTTCCAGGCCAGCTGGCCCTGCCCGACGTCGACCGCATAGACCTTGGCGGCGCCGCGGCTGAGGAGCACGTCGGTGAAGCCGCCGGTCGAGGCCCCGATATCGAGGCAGATCCAGCCCTTCGGATCGACGGCGAAGTGGTCCAGCCCATGGGCCAGCTTGACGCCGCCGCGCGACACCCACGGGTGGTCGCGCCCGCGCACCTCCAGCGGCAGATCGGCGGCCACCGCCATGCCAGGCTTGTCCAGGCGGCGCTCCTGGGAATAGACGAGGCCGGCCATGACCAGGGCCTGGGCGCGGGTGCGGCTTTCGGCCAGGCCGCGTTCGACGAGCAGTTGATCGAGGCGAGTCTTCTTATCCATGGCGCCTTCGCCTGCGGGACGGCCGCGATGGTGGGGCAAGCGCCGTTCCCGCGCAACCCCCGGCCATCAGGCGGGCGGTTGCCGGGGGAGGCGACGCCGCCGCACCAGCCAGGCGAAGCGGACCACGTGGCAGGCGGCGACGCCGAACAAGGCGATGGCCATGCCCATCCACACCCCGACGGCGCCCAGGTTCCCGGGGAAGGCCAGCAGGTAGGCGGCGGGAATGCCGATGGCGATGTAGCCGACCGCGGCGAGAGCCATGGGAACCGTCGTGTCGCTGAGGCCCCGCAGCACGCCGGCGCCGATGTTCTGGGCGCCGTCGGCCACCTGGAAGACCGCCGCCACCAAGACCAGGGCGGCGGCCAGGACGGCCACCTCGGCGTTGCCGGGCTGGGACGAATCGAGGAAGACGGCCACCAGGGCTTGCGGCCAACCCCACATGGCGCAGCTGGCCAGCACCATGAACGCCACGCCCATGGCAAGGGCCGTCCAGCCCGCCCGCATCACCCCGCCCGCGTCCCGCCGCCCCGCCGCGTGGCCGACCCTGACGGTGGCCGCCTGGGCGATGCCCATGGGAACCCTGAAGGTCAGCGTCGCCAGGGTCATGGCGATCTGGTGGGCGGCGAGCGCGGTCGACCCCATCCAGCCGATCATTATCGACGAAACGAAGAACAGGCCGAATTCCAGCATCATGATGCCGGCGATCGGCAAGCCCAGGCGGAAGATCCGCAGGAAGACCGTCCAGTCGGGCCGCCAGAACCGGCCGAGAATTTGATAGCGCGACAACGGCCGCACCACGAGGACGACCGTCAGCATGGCACCGAACATGGCCGCCTGGGCGATGACGCTGGCGATGCCGGCGCCGGCCAGTTCCAGGCGCGGCATGCCGAGGTGCCCGAAGATCAGCCCGTAATCCAGCACGGCGTTGAGGGGAATGCCGGCGGCAATGATCCATAAGCCCAGCCTCGGCCGGCCGAGCACGGCGGCGAAGTTGCGCAAAACCACGAGGCCGAGGCCCCAAGGCAGCGACCATCCGAAGAAATCCAGATAGTCGTCGGCCAGCCGCGCCGCCTCATGCGGCTGGCCAAGGGCCCTGAGAACCGGCTCCACCCCCATCAAGGCGAAGCTCGACGGCACGCCGAGCAGGATGGCGATCCACAGGCCCTGGCGCACCACCCGGCGGACCTGGCGGGGAAGCCGGGCCCCCATCGCCTGGGCGGCCAGCGGCGCGGAGGCGAGGACGATGCCGATGGCGAGCAGGTAGAAGACGAAGTAGGCCGTCGCGGCCAACGAGACGCCGGCCAGCGAGTCGCCGCCCAGCCGTCCGATGAAGGCGACGTCGACCGCCGAAATCGCCGACTCGCAGAGGAACGTCAGGGCCAACGGCCACGCCAGGGCCGTCATCGCCCCGGCTTCGTTCCGCCAGGGTGAAAAGGTGGCCGCACCGCCGGATGCGGCATGATGATCAATGGGTTCGTATGTCATGGGGGCGCGGTTATACGTCGGCCCGCCCCGGACAGCACGCACAAAATCCGCTCCGCAACGGACGTCCGGCGACGATGCCCCTGCCGGTCAGGCCCTCCGGGCGGCGGCGGCTTCGTTGGCGCGGCCCAGGGCCGTCAGCGCGACGCCGACGATGTGCCGCGCGGTCAAGCCGGCCTTTTCGTACTGGTTGGGCACCGTGTCCTGTTCGAGGAAGGAGTCGGGCATGGTCATGGTGCGGAACTTCAGCCCGCCGTCCAGCAGCCCCTCGCCGGCCAGGAAGTGCGTGACGTGCGAGCCGAAGCCGCCGGTCGCCCCCTCCTCGATGGTGATCAGCACCTCGTGCTCGCGAGCCAGCCGGCGCACCAGGTCCCGGTCGAACGGCTTGGCCAGCCGTCGTTCCTGGGAATAGACGAGGCCGGCCATGACCAGGGCCTGGGCACGGGTGCGGCTTTCGGCCAAGCCGCGTTCGACGAGCAGGTGATCGAGGCGTGTCTTGGAGCTCATGGCCGGTCAATCTGGGCCGAGGGTCAGTCCGGCGCAAGCCTCGGCAGATAGCCCCGGCGGGTCAGCAGTCGGAAACGCACGACATGGAACACGGCGACGCCGAATAGGCCGATGGTCATGCCGATCCAGATGCCGACGGCCCCCAGCCCCATGGCGATCCCCAGCAGATAACCGCAGGGCAGGCCCAGTCCCCAGAACCCGAAGGCGGCAAAGGACATCGGGATGGCGGTATCGCTCAGCCCGCGCAGGACGCCGGCGCCGATGGTCTGCGCCCCGTCCCAGATCTGGAAAACCGCGGCGACCATGATCAGAGAGGCGGCCAGGGCCATGACCTCAACGTTCCCCGCGTCGGACTTGTCGAGAAAGATCCCGACCAGGGCATCGGGCCAGGCCCACATGACGATGGAGGCCAGGCCCATGAAGGCGAGTCCCATCGCGAAGGCAACCCAACCGGCCCGCGCCACCCCGGCAACGTCGCGGCGCCCCGCCGCGTGACCGACACGCACGGTCGCCGCCTGGGAAATCCCCAACGGCACCTTGAATGTCACCGAGGCCAGCATGATCGCGATCTGATGGGCGGCCAGGGCGTTCGGCCCGATCCATCCGATCATCAGCAACGACCCGCCGACCAAGCCGAACTCGACCAGCATAATGCCGGCAATCGGCAGGCCGACCCGGAAGATTCGCAGGAACACCGACCAGTCCGGCCGCCAGAACCTGCCCAGGACGGTGTAGCGGCTGAGCGGACGGACGGTCAGCGCGATCCACAGCATGATCAGGAACGAGACCGTGCTGGCGATCAGGCTGGCCAGCCCGGCACCGGCAATGCCCATGCGCGGCAGGCCGAAACGGCCCAGGACCAGCCCGTAGTCGAGGAATCCGTTCAAGGGGATGGCGGCGAGGATCACCCACAGCCCCAGACGCGGCCGGTTGAGTACGGCGGCGAAGTTGCGCAGCACCACGAAAGCGACGGCCGGCGCCAACGCCCAGGCCCGATAGGCCAGGTATTCCTGCGCCGCGTGCGAGGCCACCGCCGGCTGGTCGAGGGCGATCAGCACGCTGTCCGCCGTGAACAGAACGGCACTGGCCGGCAGGCTGAGCAGCAGAGTGACCCAAAGCCCCTGCCGGATGACACGCCGGACCTGGCGGGGCTGGCGCGCGCCCATCGCCTGGGCGGCCAGCGGCGCCGTCGCCAGCGTCACCCCCAGGATGACGATCAGCATCATGAAGAACGACATGGTGCCGAGCGCGGCGGCGGCCACCGCTTCGGCTCCCAGCAGGCCGATGACGATGATGTCGACCACGTCGATCGCCGTCTCGCTGAGGAAGGCCAGGACCAACGGCCACGCCAGGGCCGTCATCGCCCCGGCTTCGTTCCGCCAGGGCGAAAGGGTGGCCGCACCGCCGGATGCGGCATGATGATCAATGGGTTCGTATGTCATGGGGGCGCGGTTATACGTCGGCCCGCCCCGGACCGCACGCACAAAATCCGCTCCGCAACGGACGTCCGGCGACGATGCCCCTGCCGGTCAGGCCCTCCGGGCGGCGGCGGCTTCGTTGGCGCGGCCCAGGGCCGTCAGCGCGACGCCGACGATATGCCGCGCGGTCAAGCCGGCCTTTTCGTACTGGTTGGGCACCGAGTCCTGTTCGAGGAAGGAGTCGGGCATGGTCATGGTGCGGAACTTCAGCCCGCCGTCCAGCAGCCCCTCGCCGGCCAGGAAGTGCGTGACGTGCGAGCCGAAGCCGCCGGTCGCCCCCTCCTCGATGGTGATCAGCACCTCGTGCTCGCGAGCCAGCCGGCGCACCAGGTCCTGGTCGAACGGCTTGGCGAAGCGGGCGTCGGCGACGGTCGTCGGCAGCCCCCGGGCGGCCAGTTCCTCGGCCGCCTTCTGGGCATCGGCCAAGCGGGTGCCCAGGCTGAGCACGGCGACCTTGGTGCCCTCGCGCACGATCCGCCCCTTGCCGATCTCGAGCGCAACGCCCGCCGCCGGCAGTTCGACCCCGACGCCGTCGCCGCGCGGATAGCGGAAAGCGCACGGCCTGTCGTCGATGGCGGCCGCGGTGGCCACCATATGGATCAACTCGGCCTCGTCGGCCGCCGCCATGACGACGAACCCCGGCAGGCAGCAGAGATAAGCGAGGTCGTAGGCCCCGCAGTGGGTGGCCCCGTCGGCCCCGACGTAGCCGGCCCTGTCGATGGCGAAGCGCACCGGCAGGCTTTGGATGGCGACGTCGTGCACCACCTGGTCATAGGCCCGCTGCAGGAAGGTCGAATAGAGGGCGGCAAACGGCTTCAGGCCGTCGCAGGCCATGCCGGCGGCGAACGTCACGGCATGCTGCTCGGCGATGCCGACGTCGAAGAACCGCCGCGGAAACCGCTTGGCGAACTCGTCGAGGCCGGTTCCGGACGGCATCGCCGCCGTCACCGCGACGATCTTGTCGTCCTTCTCGGCCTGCTCGACGATGGCACGGGAAAAGATCTTGGTGTAGCTGGGGGCGTTGCTCTTGGTCTTGTAAAGCTCGCCGGTCACCACGTCGAACTTGCCGACCCCGTGGTACTTGTCGGGCGAGGCTTCGGCCGGCGCATAGCCGTGGCCCTTGCGCGTCACCACGTGGATCAGGATCGGCCCCTCTTCCCGATGGTCGCGGATGTTCTTGAAGATCGGCAGCAGGTGGTCGAGATTGTGGCCATCGATGGGCCCGACGTAGAAAAAGCCCATTTCCTCGAACAGCGTGCCGCCGGTGACCAGTCCGCGGGCGTATTCCTCGGCCTTCAGCGCCGCCTTCTCCAGGCTGCGCGGAAATTTCTTGGCCACCTCCATGCCGAACTGGCGGATGGAGCGATAGGAGCGCGACGAAATCAGGCGCGACAGATAGGCGCTCATGGCGCCGACCGGCGGCGCGATCGACATGTCGTTGTCGTTGAGAACGACGATGAGGCGGGCATCCGAGGAACCGGCGTTGTTCATCGCCTCGTAGGCCATGCCGGCGCTCATCGCGCCGTCGCCGATGACGGCGATCACGTTGCGCTTTTCGCCGGTCAGGTCGCGGGCCACCGCCATGCCCAGCCCGGCCGAGATCGAGGTCGAACTGTGGCCGGCCCCGAAGGGATCGTAGGGGCTTTCCGAGCGCTTGGTGAAGCCGGAGACGCCCTCGCCCTGGCGGAGCGTGCGCATCATCTCGCGCCGTCCGGTCAGGATCTTGTGCGGGTAGCACTGGTGGCCGACATCCCAGATCAGGCGGTCGTTGGGGGTGTCGAAGACGTGATGCAGCGCCACGGAAAGCTCGACCACCCCCAGGCTGGCCCCCAGGTGGCCGCCGGCGATCGACACCACCCGGATGGTCTCGTCGCGGACCTCTTGGGCGAGCCGCTTCAGTTCATCCGTGGTGAAGCCTCGAATATCGGCAGGGCAGCCGACCCCGGCGAGAAGCGTCGTTGGTTTGTCTTCCACCATCTATCCTTCTGCGTCTTCCGATGAAATGCCCAACCCGGTTCAGGCGCGCCGGTTGACCACGAAGCGCGCGAGGTCCCGTAAAGGGTCGGCCTTCTCTTTGAACAATTCAAGGTGCTGCACCGCCTGTTCGGCCAGCATATTGGCCTGGGACCGGGCCCGTTCGATGCCGAGCAGCGAAACGAACGTCGCCTTGCCGGCGGTACCGTCCTTATGCGTCTTCTTGCCGACCTCGGCGGCGTCGCCTTCGACGTCCAGCAGGTCGTCGACGATCTGAAACGACAGCCCCAGGTCGTGGGCGTAGGCGTGGAGCGCAGCGCGCGCCGCCTCGGGCGCCTTGCCGAGAATGGCCCCGGCCTCGCACGAGAAGCCGATCAGTTTGCCGGTCTTGAGGCGCTGCAACCGGGTGATCTCGGGAATCGTCAGCGCCGCGTGTTCGGCCATCAGGTCCAGCACCTGGCCGCCGACCATGCCGTCGACGCCGATGGCCCGGGCCAGTTCGGTCACCAGGTCGCAGCGCACCTGGGGATCGGAATGGGTGGCCGGATGTCCCAGCACCTCGAACGCCCGGGTCAACAGCGCGTCCCCGGCCAGAATCGCCGTCGCCTCGTCGTATTCGACGTGGCAGGTCGGACGGCCGCGGCGCAGGTCGTCGTTGTCCATGGCCGGCAGGTCGTCGTGAATGAGCGAATAGCAGTGCACCATCTCGACCGCCGAGGCGACCCGGAGCGCGCAGCTTCGGGCGACGTTGAACAACTGGGAACTGGCCATCACCAGGAACGGGCGCACCCGCTTGCCGCCGCCCAGCGTCGAATAGCGCATGGCCTCGACCAGCCGGGACTCCGGGCGGTCGTCCATCATCAGCAGATGGTCCAGTTCCTCTTCGATCGCCTGGGCGTTTTCGGTCAGTTCCGCTTTGAAATCCGTCAAAGAATGCCTCAATCGATATCCATGGGATCGGTTCCCGCCGGGCCGTCCGGCCCCAACACGACCTTCTCGACCCGCGCCTGGGCCTCTTGCAGTTTCGACTCGCAATGGCGCTTCAGGACGGCGCCCCGCTCGTAGGCCTTGATGGCATCGTCCAGTTTGCCCGTTCCCGCCTCGAGCTGGCGCACGATTCCTTCCAGTTCGGCCAACGCCTCTTCGAAACTCATCCGCGCCACGTCCGCGGGAATGGCTTTTTCAACCATGCCGATCCTCGTTCCGGGGACCGGCAGTCTATGCGGGGCCGTCATCCAGGGCAAGGAAAACGGCCACGGCGGCAGCCGTCAGATGCCCATCAGTTCGCGAACGTGGACGGCGACGCTGGCGGTCAACGCCGACAGGTCGTACCCCCCCTCGAGAACCGAGACCACCCGGCCCCGGCAACACTCGTCCGCCACCGTGAGCAGTTCGCGGGTCACCCAGGCGAAATCCTCGGTCTGCAGGCGCAACTGGGCCAGCGGATCGCGGGCGTGGGCGTCGAAGCCGGCCGAGATGATGAGCAGGTCCGGCCTGAATTTCCTGAGCTCGGGCAGGATGCGCTGGATGTATCCCTGGCGGAACTCGTCGCTGCCCGAGCCCGGCGCCAGGGGCACGTTGACGATGTTGCCGACCCCCGTCTCGTGCTCCATGCCCGTTCCCGGAAAGGCCGGCCATTGATGGCTGGAGGCATAGAACAGCGTCGGGTCCTCCTCGAAGGCCGACTGCGTTCCGTTGCCGTGGTGGACGTCGAAATCGACCACCGCCACGCGTTCCAGGCCGCACGCGGCGCGGCCATGCCTGGCCGCCACGGCGGCGTTGTTGAACAGGCAGAAACCCATGGCCTGCGCCGCCTCGGCGTGATGGCCGGGCGGCCGGATCGCGCAGAAGGCGTTGCGGGCCTCGCCGGCGACCACCGCATCGACCGCCGCGCAGGCGGCCCCCACCGCCCGGAGCGCCGCCTGACCCGACGCCGGGCAGAGGCCGGTATCCGGATCGAGGGCGACGTAGCCTTCCTTCGGCACGCTCTCGAGGATCGACTCGACGTAATAGGGCGCGTGAACCCGCTTGATGTCCCTGACGTCGCCTTCCGGCGCCTCGCGGCGGTCCAGCAGGAAGAACGCCGGGTTCTCCAGCCCCCCATCGATCACCCGCAACCGTTCCGGCTGTTCGGGATGTCCCGGGAAATTGCTGTGCTCGAGACAAATCGGATGCGAAAACAGCAGGGTGGTCATGGTGTGTGGGGAGGACCGATTTTTTTCCGTTTTTTCGCGAGTCGCCCATTGTCACCAAAACCCGGCGCCGTGACCAGGATTCTTTCTCGAGGGTCGCCGGGGTCGCCGCCGCGGGGCCAAAGTCATTGATTCCGGCCGGCCGCGGCGATAGAAAATTTGTCTGGCCCGCCTGTCGGCCAGCGGATATATTAAGTTTTGCGCATACAAAGCGTTCCTTGATCGGATGCCGACCGCTCGTTAAGGTCGCCTCCTAAGGTGGCGCTCGACGCCACCGCCCCAAGCGGAACCCCGATCGACGGGGGATATGCCATGGAAACGGATTTCGAGACCCTGGAGCAGAATGCGCTGCGCGCGAGCACGTTGCTCAAAGCGATGAGCAACCAGCACCGGCTGATGATCCTCTGCCAGTTGGCCAGCGGCGAGAAGCGGGTCGGCGAGCTGGAGGAAATCATCGGCCTAAGCCAGTCCGCCCTGTCCCAGCACCTGGCCCGGTTGCGGCGCGACAACCTGGTCAGGACCCGCCGCGAGGCCCAGACCATCTTCTATTCGCTGGTCGGGCCCGAGGCGCGCTCGGTCATCGAAACGCTCTATGGCCTCTATTGCGGCGGCGGCGCCGTGGCGCGCCAGGAAAGCGCCAAAATCGCCGCCAGCCTCTAGCCGCCAGTCCAAACAAGCCCCCTCTCTCCCATCACTCCCGCGAAGACGGCAGTCCAGGGCCCGGCTTCCCCTGGATTCCCGCGTGCGCGGGAATGACGAAGGGGGAAGGGACGCGCCCCCCCCCTCTTTCCCGTCACTCCCGCGAAGGCGGGAGTCCAGGGCCCGGCTCCGCCTGGATTCCCGCGTTCGCGGGAATGACGAAGGGGAAGCCGTCTTGACTTCCCCTTACTCCTGCTCGGCTCCGGTGATGTCGGGATAAAGGTCGCGCCAGTCGGGATTGTTCTTTTCGACCAGGTCCAGTTTCCATTTGCGCCGCCACTTCTTGAGAGCCTTCTCGCGAGCGATGGCGGTTTCAATGTCGTCGAAAACCTCGAAGTACACCAGCGTCTTGGTGCCGTAGCGGGCCGAGAAGCCATCGACGGCCTCGGTACAGTGTTGCCAGACCCGGCGCGTCAGGTCGGACGTCACGCCGATGTAAAGGGTGCCGTTCCGGCGATTGGCGAGCAGATAGACATAGCCCCGCTTGTCCATGCCCTATCCTATCTGGATTCCCGCGTTCGCGGGAATGACGAAGGGGGAAGGGACCAGCCCCCTCTCTCCCGTCACTCCCGCGAAGGCGGCAGTCCAGGGGTTGGGCTCCGTCCGGATAACCCGGCCTTGGGTTACCGCCGGTTGGCGATTTCGATGAGGTTGCCGTCGGGATCGTAACAGTAGATGGAACGCAGGGGGCCCTGGGCTCCGCTGCGGTCGACCGGGCCTTCGACGATGTCGATGCCGCGGCCGGCCAGTTCCGCCGCGACGTCGGCGACGGGCGTCGCCGTCAGGAAGCACAGATCGGCGGAGCCGGGGGTCGGCCGGCGGGCGTGGGGCGCGATGGGCGCCGATGCCGGATGAAGGTTGATCTTCTGGCCGCCGAAATGCAGCGCCACCCGTTCCTTGGCGAACGCGCGGCGTTCCATCCCCAGTCCGTCGACGTAGAAGCGGCAGGTTCGCTCGATGTCGGCAACCGTCAGGACCAGATGATCGAGGGCCAATCCTTGCATGGGCTGCCTCCGTCGCCACCGGCGATCAGTGGACGCCGGCCGCCGGCCTTTCGTGGGTGACGATCCAGTGCAGTTCTTCCTTGATGACGTCCGTATGGCGCGTCGGTTCGGCCTGCAGGACGCCCGAAATGATGGCAAGGCGCACCGGATGGGGCAAGCGGTGAAAATTCTCCAGGACCAGGAACTTGATGCTGGGCCTGATCGTCGGCGACACCAGCAGGCTCAGGACCAACTTCTTGCGGATGTCGTGGCGAACGTTGCCGGCTTCGGTCAGTTCGAAGAATTCGTGGACGAATTCGCGCGGCGCGATGACGCCCTCGATCAGCGCCGACAGGTTCTGGCGCAGCGCCGCCGTGTATTGCGACCGCGTCCGCAGGACGAAACGCGAGGCATGGCGTTGCACGTGGGCGATGGCGTGCGGATCGAAGGCGTTTTCCGTCACCAGTTCGACGGCCCGGCGCACCAGCGGATGGCGCGACGTCTGGCCGACGATCCCGAACAGTTCCGAAACCAGCGGCGTCTTGTTGGCGACGGGGCCGAATCGGGCCGCTGCCGCGATCGCCATCGAGGATTCGGGGTCGCGGGTCGCCAGCATGGCCAGCGCCAGGGGATCGTCCAGATCCTGCAGATCCAGGCTGCGGTTCAGCAGGTGTTCGGGAATCAGGATGCGGTCGTCCTCGCCGGGGACGCAGATCGGGGTCTTGTCGCGATAGTGCTCCTTGATCCTGAGGGCCACCTTGAGACCCTCGTGGCTGATGCCCAGCCCCTCCGACACGCCGGCGGTTTCCCGGCCGGCCGTCAGGATGTCCCTTTCGTCGAATTTTCTGCGGTCGCTGATCGACGTCTGTTTCCAGCCCACGGTCGTTGTCCCCCGGTACGGTTGCCGATAGAACCTTGGGGGCGTGCGTACCGCCCGTTTCCGCCGTCACGGACTCTGCCCGCAAACGCTTAACACCGGCTTAATAGGTCTTTGCCTATATTCGAGCCGTCGCCATTCGCTCCATGGGAAGGTCTTTCATCCGATGCCCACATACCTGGATCGCTACTTCTCCACCCTCGGCGCCATGGGGCCGGCCACCCAGGCCACGGCCGCGGACGGCCGCCAGGTGCCGCTGGCCGAGGCCCTCGCCTGGGTCAACGATACGGCACGGGGCGCCCATGCCGCCGGCAACACCGTGATCTTCGTCGGCAACGGCGGCAGCGCCGGCATCGCCGGCCACATGGCCACCGACTTCAGCAAGGTGGGAGGGGTCAGGGCCATCACCTTCAACGACGCCTCGTCGCTGACCTGCCTGGGCAACGACCTCGGCTACGAGCAGGTCTTCGCCCATCCGGTCGCCATGCACGGACGGCCCGGCGACCTCTTGATCGCGATTTCCAGTTCCGGCCGTTCGGCCAACATCCTCAACGCGGCGAAGGCCGGCCGCCAAAAGGGTTGCAAGGTGCTGACGCTGTCCGGCTTCGCGCCGGACAACCCGCTGCGCGCCCTGGGCGACGTCAACTTTTACGTGCCGGCCTCGGCCTACGGCTTCGTCGAGATCACCCATCTGGCCCTGCTGCACGCCGTCCTCGATAGCCGCCAGGGCTGGCCCACCCCCGCCTGAAATCCCGCCGCGCGGTTGACGTGCCGCCCCCACTTGCCCGAATGTCTTGGGATCAAGGGGCGGAGTTTCGAGCATGCGCATCGGCATCGACCTGGGCGGCACCAAGATCGAGGGGATCGTGCTGGACGGCGACGGCCGCGAACGGGCCCGCCTTCGCGTTCCCACGCCCCTCGGCGACTATGCCGCCACGCTGGCCGCCATCGCCGCGCTGGTCGACGACCTGGAAACGCAGGCGGGGGCCGCCGCCTCGGTGGGCGTAGGCATTCCCGGCATCGTTTCGCCGGCCAGCGGACTGGTCAAGAACGCCAACTCGACCTGGCTGATCGGCAAGCCGCTGGATCGCGATCTTCAGGCCGCGTTGGGGCGGCCGATCCGCCTGGAAAACGACGCCAACTGCTTTGCCGTCTCCGAGGCGGCGGATGGCGCGGCCGCCGGCGCCGCCGTGGTGTTCGGCGTCATCCTGGGCACCGGCGTCGGCGGCGGCATCGTGATCGACGGCCGGCCGCTCAGGGGCCGCAACGCCATCGCCGGGGAATGGGGCCACAACCCCCTGCCCTGGCCGGAGGACGACGAACGGCCCGGCCCGGCCTGCTACTGCGGGCTCAAGGGGTGCATCGAGACCTTCCTGTCGGGGCCGGGACTGGCCCGCGACTTTCTGGGCGCCACCGGGAAGGCCTTGGCGCCCACCGAAATCGTCGAGCGGGCGGCGGCGGGAGACGGCGCCGCCGCCGCCGCACTGGAGCGCTACGAACGCCGCCTGGCCCGCGCCCTGGCCGGCGTCATCAACGTGCTCGACCCCGACGTCATCGTGCTGGGCGGCGGGTTGTCGAACCTGGGCCGCCTTTACGAGACCGTTCCCCGCCTGTGGGAACGCTGGGTCTTCTCGGACCGGGTCGACACGGCGCTCAAGCGCAACCGGCACGGCGACTCGAGCGGGGTGCGCGGCGCCGCTTGGCTGTGGCCGTAAGCGTATTTCGTATTTCGGGGACGCCATACTTCGTATTTCGGGGACGCCATACTTAATTCGATTCTACGTCCATCCATGGCATCCCGAGACCTCGAATTAAGTATGGCGTCCCCGAAATACCCCCGTCCCCGAAATACCCCGAGACCTCGAATTAAATATGGCGTCCCCGAAATACCTGGTGTCCCCGAAATACCCGGCGCCGGCGCCGCCGATTCTTGTTGCGCGTCCCCGGCAAGTCCGTCTTTCTGAAGGCACTCGGGAACTGGACGGGCCGTTCGCCGACCGGCAGGGAGGCTTCAGGTGGAAAACCTCAAGGAATTCCTCGGCGCTGCGGACGCCTTCATCTGGGGCCCGGTCACGCTGGTCTTCCTCATGGGGACCGGGCTCTACCTGACGCTCGGCCTGCGCGGCCGTTCGTTCTCGCGCATCGTCTATGGGCTGGCAGCGCTGTGGCGCGGCCGGGCGGCCGAGCCGGGAGCGCAAGGGCAGGCCACCCCCTTTGCGGCGCTTTCCATCGCCTTGGCCGCCACCATCGGCACCGGCAACATCGCCGGCGTCGCCACCGCCATCGCGCTGGGCGGCCCCGGCGCCGTCTTCTGGATGTGGCTCACCGCCTGGGTCGGCATGGCCATGAACTTTGCCGAAACCGCGCTCGCCGTGACGTACCGCGAGGTCGACGGCCGCGGCGAGTGGGTGGGCGGGCCGATGTATTACATCAAGAACGGCCTCGGCCGCCGCTGGCGGTGGCTGGCCGCCCTCTTCGCCTTCTTCGGCGTGGTGTCCTCGTTCGGCGGCGGCAACGCGTTGCAGGCGAGCACGCTGGCCGACGCGGCGGCGGTCTATTTGGGGATGCCGGCCTGGGCCACCGCCTGCCTGCTGGCGGCGCTCACGCTCTTGGTCATGGCGGGGGGCACGGCGCGCCTCGCGCGCGTCGTCGGCATCCTGGTTCCGGTCATGGTGGTGGGCTTCGTGGGTGGCGGACTTGCCGTCATCGCGCTCAACGTCGAGAAGCTGCCCGGCGCCATCGGCCTGATCCTGTCGGATGCCTTCACCGGCACCGCGGCGGCAGGCGGCTTCGCCGGCTCCACCGTGATGGCGGCCGTGCACTTCGGGGTGGCGCGCGGCATTTTCTCGAACGAGGCGGGATTGGGCACCATCCCCATGGCCCACGCCATCGCCCAAACCCGCCACCCGGTGCGCCAGGCCGCCATCGGCATGCTGGGCCCGTTCATCGACACGCTGATCGTCTGCACGACGACCGGGCTCGTCATCGTCATGACCGGGGCGTGGCAGGTGGGTGTCACCGGCGCCCCGCTGGCCGGCCGCGCCTTCGCGACGGGGCTGCCGGGAGCGGGACCGGCCGTGATCGGCTTCGGGCTCATCCTGTTCACCTATACGACGCTGCTGGGCTGGAGCTTCTATGGCGAGCGGCTGGCCGGCTATCTGTGGGGGCCGCGGGCGGTGCTGCCCTACCGGACGCTCTTCCTCGCCATGATCTTCGTCGGCGTGCTGGCGAAAGAACGGCTCGACCTTCTGTGGCTGGTGTCGACCGGGCTCAACGGCCTGATGGCCTTTCCCAACCTGATTGCGCTTTTGCTCTTAAGCCCGGTGGTCTTTCGCATGACCATCGACTACTTCGCGCTCGCCAGGAACGGCCAGCCCGACATCCCCTGGCCCGACCCCCAGGGCAACATCGCCCCGCCGCCCGAAAAACCGCAGCCGGCGGCCCTGCTGCGCCCGGAATGAAGCCATCGATCGCGGCAATTGCCCTTTTTTCGCGCATTCAGGCGGGGAAATTCGCCCCTGCGTGCATTAATGCTTGATTATCAATCGCGGTTGAACCTCTCATAGAGGTCCGTGCGATCGCGCCCGCCGACTGGGACTGGGGGAAGCCGATCGCGCACCGGCTGCAAAGGGGGAGTTCCATGGACGCATTGCAGAGTTTCGTCGGTATGGTCGACAGCTTCATCTGGGGGCCGTACCTTCTCATTCCACTGCTTCTTCTGACCGGCCTTTACCTGACCGTCGGCCTGCGCTTCATGACGCTCCGGCGCATCGGCTACGGCTTTCGCATGCTGTGGCAGGGCCGCGTCGCCAAGGAAGGCCACGAAGGCCAGATCACGCCCTTCAACGCGCTGTCCACCGCCTTGGCCGCCACGGTCGGCACCGGCAACATCGCCGGCGTCGCCACCGCCATCTACCTGGGCGGGCCCGGCGCCATCTTCTGGATGTGGATGACCGCGCTGGTCGGCATGGCCAGCAAGTACGGCGAAGCCGTGCTGGCCGTGAAATACCGCGAGGTCGACGAACTGGGCAACCACGTCGGCGGCCCGATGTACTACATCAAGAACGGCCTCGGCGAGAACTGGAAGTGGCTGGGCATGCTGTTCGCCTTCTTCGGCACCTTCGCGGCCTTCGGCATCGGCAACGCCATCCAGGCGAATTCGGTGGCGCAGGCGGCGTTCGACCACTTTGGCGTCCCGCTGTGGGCCACCGCCGTCGTGCTGGCCGTGCTCACCTTCCTGGTCGTCATCGGCGGCATCAAGCGCTTGGGCGAGGTCGCCGGCAAGCTGGTGCCGCTGATGGCGATCCTCTACATCGCCGGCTCGCTGGTCATCATCGCCC
Organism: Shumkonia mesophila; assembly: GCF_026163695.1. NCBI lineage: Bacteria > Pseudomonadati > Pseudomonadota > Alphaproteobacteria > Rhodospirillales > Shumkoniaceae > Shumkonia > Shumkonia mesophila. The sequence goes on from NZ_JAOTID010000004.1 coordinate 231,873, forward strand.
TCCACGTCGATCAATTGCCTGCCGCCGTCGCGCTCATCTTCACCGACGCCTTCACCGGCACCGCGGCGACCGGCGGCTTCGCCGGCTCGACCATCATGATGGCGGTGCGCTTCGGCGTCGCCCGCGGCATCTTCTCCAACGAGGCCGGCCTCGGTTCGGCGCCGATTGCCCACGCCGCGGCGCAGACCGACAATCCGGTCCGCCAGGGCACCATCGGCATGCTGGGCACCTTCATCGACACCATCGTCATTTGCTCGATGACCGCGCTGGTCATCATCATGACCGGCGTGTGGAACAGCGGCGAAACCAGCGCCACGCTCTCGACGCTGGCCTACGACACCGGCCTGCCCGGCTTCGGCAAGATCGTGGTCGTCTTCGGCCTGCTGATCTTCGCCTACACGACGCTGTTGGGCTGGAGCTACTACGGCGAGCGCTGCGCCGAGTACATCTTCGGCGTCGGGATCATCAAGCCGTACCGTTACGCCTGGATCGCCATGATCTTCATCGGCGCCCTGGCCAAGGACCAGTTGGCCCTGCTGTGGGACATCTCGGACGCGCTCAACGGCCTGATGGCGCTGCCCAACATCGTGGCCCTGCTGCTGCTGAGCCCGGTCATCTTCCGGATCACCCAGGAATACTTCGAGAACGAGAAGAAGAAGTAGCGGCACGCCAACCCTCTCCGCCTCCTCCCGGGGGGCGGAGAGGGTGGCTGGGCTTATTTCGGGGACACCATACTTAATTCCCCCCGTGGCGTTGCCGGTGCACGTCCTGGGAATTAAGTATGGCGTCCCCGAAATAGGGAGGAAAGGTTGGCTCAGCAGTCCGGCTTCGGCAGCAGTTCGACGTGCTGGAGGGTCAGCAGCAGGACGAAATCCCCGAAGTCCTGGACGATGGAATCGGCGATGCCGTCCTCTCGCAGGGTGATGCCGATCTCGAATTTCGGCGTCGCCTCGCTCGCCGCGACGGGAAAAAAGGCCAGCCGCAGGGACCACACCGGCAATTCGGCCAGCTTGGCCCGCCGGGCCAGGCCGCGCCTGGCGCTTTCGGAGGCCGGGCGGACGGCGGCGCCGACCGAATAGGGATTGTCCAGGCTGGAGCCATCGAAAACGATGCCGCTTTCATGGTGCCTGCCCGACCTCGCCGCGTCCAGCAGCGCCATCAGGTGCCGGGTTGGAAACTGCGTTCCCGGCGGCAACTTCAGGTCGCTCTCCTCGGGCAGGACGAAATGGGCGAGGCCCGGTCCGCGCGGGCCGGTCAGGGAGGCCTGCCCTTCCAGTTCCTCGCTCAGTTCGCCGTCACGGATATCGCGGACGTGGAAGCGGAAGCGCAGGCCGTCCTTGGATTCCCAGCTCAGGTGGCTCCATTCGGTCTCGCTTTCCTCTCCTTCGCCGTAGCCCAGGCGCAGCAAGGTCCGGTTTTCCGCCGTCCAGCCATCGCAGGCGTCGGCGAACCGGTACAGCACGGCACCGCGCACCGAGGCGACCCCGGATCTCGCCTCGGCCGAGTTGAGCGAGACGCGGTAAAGGGCCCGATGGCCGACGAAGTCGGCGGCCGCGGCCGCGGTGGGCCAGGCCAGTCCGGCAAGCATGACCAGGACGAGGCCAAGCCTTGCCGGCCGTTGGCGCATGGTCAGGAACGGGGAAGCGTGAACGCGAGCGATCATGGCGCGAACCATACGTCCACGCGGTCCGCCCTGTCCACTGGCTGTAACGGCGAACCCATCGCGGCAATTTCGTATTGGCCCCCCGGCAAAAACTGCCGAGCGCGGCCGGCCCCTTCGGCCGGCAACCCAGGCAGACCCGGGGTTTGAGCCCACCCCTCCGGTGGCATGAAGGTTGCGAGGCGAGTCCCAGAGACAGAGCCCTTTGTCTCGGGAGCCAACCGTGAAGGCCAAATCGTGACCCTCCATAAGACCATCAGCCGGATTCAGTCGGCGCCCGCCCGGCGGGACAGCAGCCTTGTGGCAACCGTGGCCCTGCTGGCGGATCTTGTGGAAAAGTCGCACAGCCACCCAATCCCCGCCGCTTCCCCCGCGCGGCGCGAAGTCGCCGAGCTTGCCGTCGCCGCCGCCGTCGACACCGAAACCAAGCTGCGCGAGCTGGAACGGCGCATCGTCGCCCTGGAGCGCCTGGCCGTGACGGACCCGTTGACCGGCCTGCTCAACCGCCGCGGCGTCCGGCGGGCCTTGCAGGGGACCCTGTCGGCGGCCCGGCGTTACGGCGAGCAGGGTGTGGTGATATCCATCGACCTCGACGGCTTCAAATTCGTCAACGACACCTACGGCCACGCGGTCGGCGACAAGGTCTTGAAGCAGGTCGCGCGAATCCTCAGCGAGGGAGTCCGCGAAACCGATTGTGTCGGGCGCGTCGGCGGCGACGAATTCGTCGTCATCCTGACCCGCGCCCCATGGGAAGACGGGCTCAGGCGGGCCGGCATCCTGGAAAGCCAACTGAACAGCACCGCCGTCAATATCGACGGGCGGACGATCATGGTGCGCGCCAGCTGCGGAACCCAGACCTACGGCAGCGACGACGACGCCCCCACCCTGCTCGATCGCGCCGACAACGAGATGTACCGCCGCAAGCGGACGAAGTCGGGCCAGCCTGACGGAATCCCGGCCAACAACAACTGACGGGAAGGCCGGTCCCGAACAGGACCAGCGGACATGAGGATCGACCTGACCATCGCCTCCGACGGCCCGGCCCTGCGTATGGCGCCGGTCCTGCGGGCCGATCCGACTTTGCGGGCGGGCGCCGCTCCGGCCCCGAGCGGGGAGCCCGCGCCGGCGACGGCCCCCGACGGCAATCTTTCGCTGCGCCGGCTGATCGGCGACATCGACATCCGTCGCCTTTCGCCCCGGCAGATGGCGGAAACCAGCCTGGACCTTTACGTCGCGGGAGTCCTGCCGTGGGAGGAATACGCCATGCTGGCGTTCCAGGCGGAACTCCACCCCGACTACAACAGGACGATCGGGGCGCTCACCGGCGAACCCGCCGCCCCCGACCGCCCGCGCGACTTCCTGGGCATGTGGGAGGAACGGCTGCGATTCGAGGAAGAACACAACGCCGGGAATCCCCACCTGGTGGCCCGCACCCGCCGCATCGTCCAGGTCTTCCGCCAGATCGCCTCGCCCACCGACCTGATGGCCTGAGGGGAGCTACGCCTCGCGGCGTTTCCCCCTCTCCGCCCCTTTTGGGGGGGAGAGGGCGGGGTGAGGTGGGGAACGCCGCGGCCAGCCCACCTCACCCGGCGCTGACGCGCCACCCTCTCCCCCCTCGAAGGGCGGAGAGGGTTAAGAAAGTTACGAGGCCGCCTTCGGGGTCTTCGCCTTGGCCTTCGGCAGTTCGATCTTGATGTGCAGCTCGCGCAGCTGTTCGGGGCGCACCTCGGAGGGGGCGCCCATCAGCAGGTCCTGGGCCTGCTGGTTCATCGGGAACATGATGACCTCGCGCAAGTTCGCCTCGTCGGCCAGCAGCATGACGATGCGATCGATGCCGGGGGCCGAGCCGCCATGCGGCGGGGCGCCATACTGGAAGGCGCGCAGCATGCCGCCGAACTTGGTTTCCACCACCTCGGGGCCATAGCCGGCGATCTCGAAGGCCTTGTACATGATCTCGGGGCGATGGTTGCGGATGGCGCCGCTGGAAAGCTCGATGCCGTTGCACACGATGTCGTACTGGAAGGCCAGGATGTCGAGCGGGTCCTTGGTGTTCAAGGCCTCCAGCCCGCCCTGCGGCATCGAGAACGGGTTGTGGGAGAACTCGATCTGCCCCGTCTCCTCGTTGCGCTCGTACATCGGGAAGTCGACCACCCAGCAGAACTTGAAGGTGTCCTTCTCGCGCAGACCCAACTCGTCGCAGATCCGCTCGCGCACCTGACCCGCGAACTTCTCGGCCACCTTCCTCTCGGCGCAGACGAAGAAGACGGCATCGCCCTCGCCCACCCCCACCTTCTGGCGCACGGCGGCCAGACGGTCGGCTTCGAGGTTGTTGGCAATCGCCCCCTTGGCGCCGCCGTCGGCGAAGACGGCATAGCCAAGCCCGCCGTGCCCTTCCTCGCGCGCCCATTCGTTCAGCTTGTCGAAGAAGCTGCGCGGCTTGGCGGCGGCGCCGGGGCCGGGAATGGCGCGCACGATGGAACCCGTTTCGATGTTGCGCGAGAACAGGCCGAAGCCGCCGCCCTTGAACTCCTGGGTGACGTCGGCGATGACCAGCGGGTTGCGCAGGTCCGGCTTGTCGACGCCGTACTTGAGCAGCGCGTCGGCATAGGTGATGTGCGGGAACGGCGGCGGCGTCACGGTGCGGCCGTTGGCGAATTCCTCGAAGATGCCGCCCAGCACCGGCTCGATGGCGGCGAAGACGTCTTCCTGGGTGACGTAGGCCATCTCGAAGTCGAGCTGGTAGAACTCGCCCGGCGTGCGGTCGGCCCGCGCGTCCTCGTCGCGGAAGCAGGGCGCGATCTGGAAATAGCGATCGAACCCCGACACCATGATCAGCTGCTTGAACTGCTGGGGCGCCTGCGGCAGGGCATAGAACTTTCCGGGATGGATGCGCGAGGGCACCAGGAAGTCGCGCGCGCCTTCGGGCGAGCTGGCGGTCAGGATCGGCGTCTGGAACTCCATGAAGCCCTGGTCGATCATGCGCCGGCGGATGGAGGAAATGATCCTGTTGCGCAGGATGATGTTGTTGTGCAGCCGCTCGCGGCGCAGATCCAGGAAGCGATAGCGCAGGCGGATGTCGTCGGGGTATTCGGTGTCGCCATAGACCTGCATCGGCAACTGCTCGGCCGCCGATTCCACCTGGAAGTCGTCGACCGCCAGTTCGACCTGCCCGGTCGGCAGGTTGGGATTGATGGTATCCTCGGAGCGCTTCACCACGCGCCCCGTCACGGTGACCACCGACTCCGGGCGCACCTTCTCGACCTTGGCGAACAGCGGGCTCGACACGTCGATGACGCACTGGGTCAGCCCGTAATGGTCGCGCAGGTCGACGAACAACAGATTCCCATGATCGCGCTTGCGGTTGATCCATCCCGACAGCCGGGCCGGCTGGCCGGCATGGTCCAGCCTCAGTTCGCCGCAGGTGTGGGTGCGATAGGGATGCATGGGGAAGTGCTCCTGTCGTCGTTGGTGGGTCGGAAGGCGGGCCGCCCGGCGCGACAAAGCACAACGAAGCGCGCGCTTTGTCAAGCGGTGTCGTGGCACATCCGGCGGCCGTCCACCGGCCGTTCCGTCCGTCGGCGGGGCGCGCCGCGTTTGTATTCTCTATCCAAGATAGTACGCTGTCTCGATCGGACACGTCATGGTATCTCAGCGTCGCGTGGATATATTAGAGTTTCAATGATAGAATGCCCGCCGGGGGAGACGCGCGTCACCGGTCTCCGATCCCGGGAGCCGATGTTGTCCCCATGACCGCCATCAGCCAGCCCCTCGACGTTTTCCTGCAGTTCGCCAATGGCCTTGCGGTCGCGCTCGTCCTGGCCTTCGTCGCCATCGTCTTTCGCAACAAGCTGCAGATCGCATCCGCCACCCTGGCGATGACTTTCGACGGCGCGGTGTTCGGCGCCATCGGCATCGCCGTCATGTTCTTTCCCTTTCCCATCGCGCCCGGGGCCGCGCTGGACGTCCGGGTCGTTCCGGTGGTGCTGGCGGGGCCGTTCGGCGGCCCCGGCGCCGCCCTGATCGCCGGCGCCATCGTCGCCGGATACCGCCTCTATCTGGGCGGCGCCGGGATCATCGCCGGCACCGGGGCGATCGTGACGGTGGCCTGCATCGGCGCCATAATCGGCCGCCGGTGGGAGGAGAAGGCCCAGCGCATCGGCGTCCGGCATCTGCTGATGCTCGGCCTCAGCCTGGTTGCCGCCACCCTCGGCTGGACCCTTCTTCTGCCCGCCGATCTGGTGCCGATCGCGCTCAAGACCTTCACCCTGCCCGTCCTCATCTCGCATCCGATAGGCGTCGTGGTGCTGGGGCTTCTTCTGATGCACGAGGCCGGGCGCCGGCACGCGGAAACCGCGCTCCAGCAAAGCGAAGCCCGCCTTCGAGCCATCATCGACAACTCGCCGGCCGGCATCTACCTCAAGGATACGCAAGGACGCTATATCCTTGCCAACGACGAGTTCCTCAGGCGCTTCGCCCTTGCCGAAGACAGCATCATCGGAAAGAAGGCCGACAGCTTCATGTCCCCGAAGATCGCCGAACGGGTCGCCATACAGGACCGGGAGGTGATCGAAAACAGCAAGAACGTGACGATGGAATTCGAGGCCACCTACCCGGACGGCACCGTCCGCCGGCAGATCATGGTCAAGTTCCCGGTCCTCGACGCCGACGGGGCCATTACCGGCATCGGCGGCATCAACGCCGACATCACCGACTGGAAGCGGGCCGAGGAAAACGCCCGCCGCAGCGAAGCCCTGTTTCGCGAATTCTTCGAGAGCGCCGAGTTGGTCTTCGTCACCCTCGATACCGGGGGACGCGTCATCGCCTGCAACGATTTCCTGCTGCGCCTGACCGGACACAAGCGGGCGGACGTCATGGGAGCGGTGTGGTGGGACATGTTCATCCCGGCCGACGAACGCGCGGTGCTGCGCCAGTTGTTCGAGCACACGGTGGTCGAAGGCCGCATCCCCATGCCCCCCCATTTCGAGAACGACATCCTGGCGAAGGGGGACGAGCACCGGACCATCGCGTGGGACAACGTGCTGACCTGCGGGCCGGAGGGCGAGATCAAGGGAGTGGTCTGCGTCGGCGTCGACATCACCGAGCGGCGCCGCGCGATCGCCGCCATCCGCATGGAAAAGGAGCGGGCCGAGCAATACCTGTCGATCGCCGGCACCATCATCGTGGCCCTCGATGCCACCGGCGCGGTCACGCTCATCAACGGCAAGGGCTGCGAGGTTCTGGAATTCGGCCCGACGGAACTGGCCGGGCGGAACTGGTTCGACGCGCTGCTTCCGGCGGAGTCGCGCGAACGGTCCCGTGCCGTTTACCTGGGCGTCGTCGAAGGCCGGCACGCCCCGGTCGAATATTTCGAGAACGAGGTGGTGACGAAGTCCGGCCGCCGCCGCCTGATTGCCTGGCACGCCAGCTATGCCCGCGGCGAAACCGGCGCCGTCACCGGCACCCTGTCGGCCGGCATCGACGTCACCGAACAGCGCCGCGCCGAGAAGGAGGCCGCGGATCTGCGCGACAGGCTGGCCCGCGTGGCGCGCCTGAGCACGATGGGCGAAATGGCCACCGGCTTCGCCCACGAACTGAACCAGCCGCTGGCGGCCATCAACAACTATGCGCGCGGCGCCCTGCGCGTGCTGAAAAAAAGCCCGGCGCCCGACATGGAAAGCCTGGTGATGGCGCTCGAAAAGCTGTCCGAGCAGGCCGAACGGGCCGGCAACGTCATCCGGCGCATCCGCTGGTTCGTCCAGAAGAATGCCCCGCAGGCCACCGCCATCGACCTCAACCAGACGATTTGCGAAGCGACCGAACTGTTCAACGACGACACGCTTCGCCACCAGGTCCTTTTGGAACTGGACCTCGGCCCCGCCCTTCCCCCCGTGCTGGCCGACGGCATCCAGATCCAGCAGGTCGTGATCAACCTCGCCCGCAACGCCATGGAAGCCATGGAAAGCTGCGCCCCCGACGGGCGCAAACTGGCCATCCGAACCGCGGTGCGCCCAGGCAGCCGGGTCGAGGTCACGGTGGCCGACACCGGCCCCGGCCTGCCGCCCGAGATACGCGACGACCTGTTCGAACCCTTCGTCACCACCAAGCCCGACGGCATGGGGATCGGGCTTTCGATCTGCCGCTCGATCGTCGCCGCCCACGGCGGAAACCTGACCGCCGAATCGGCCGACGGCGTGGGCACGACCTTCCGCTTCACCCTGCCCCTGGCCGACCACCCGGCGACGGCGGCGGCGTGACGGGAAGGGGCGCCCCCCGGGGAAAGACGCCGCCTCTTCGCCGTCTCGTTCATTCGGTATGAGGCGGGCGGCCGACGGCCCAACTCGGGTCCGCCCCGAAGGGGTGATCCATGAAGAAGACCCAAGTGCCGTCGGGCAGGCGGCGATGCACCTCCATGCCGTGGTGATGCACCTCGACCCTCCTGCCGTTCTTGTCGACACCGGTGATCAGCCATTGCGAGCGGGTCATGGCAAAGTCGTCGGCAACGGTCGTGTGATGGGTGACGACATCCATGTGCGGCTTCATGCCGATGTAGGCGGCCATGGTCTCGCGAATGCCCTGGGCACCGCGGGAAACCGTGGTTTCGCGGTGGACATCGCCGACCCGCACGATGGAGGCGTCGGGATGGTACATCGCCGACGCCGCCTCGACGTCCTGGGCGTTGAAGGCCCGGGCCAGCCACAGGTTGCACAGTTCGGGAGATGGAGCGCCCATGATCAGGTCTCCTCGGGTTGGGGGTGGAGAGGTCTAGGCATTCTGCAGAGTGCGGCGAGAGGCTCGGCTATGGGCCGCCACCGCGTCATGCACTTTCGGCCGGGCGGCAACCCGATCCATGAAACCGCGCACCTGCGGAAAGGCCGAGAGATCGACTTTGGCGTAGCCCGACCAGCCGACGATGGTGAAGAGATAGGCGTCGGCGGCGGTGAATCGCTCGCCCATCAGGAAGGGGCCGGACGTGGCGAGATGGGCCTCGACAAAGGCCAGGCGCCGCCCGATCTTCTCGCGGGCGACGGCCTGGAGCGGCTCACCGTATTCCGGGTGGAAAAGCCAGGGGCTGTACATCTTGTGCAGTTCGGTGGCGATGAAGTTGAGCCAGGATTGCAGACGAGGACGGGCCGGCGTCCCCGCCGGCGGCGCCAGTCCGGTCTCCGGCTTCAGGTCGGCGAGGTATTGCACGATCGCTGCCCCCTCGGTGAGGACCGAACCGTCGTCAAGCCGCAGCGCCGGCACATAGCCATTGGGGTTGATGGCGCTGTAATCGGCGCCGGTTTCGGTGACGGGGGGCGTATGGCCGATATCGACCCGCTCCAGCTCGAGCGCGATGCCCGCCTCGCTGGCCACGATATGCGGCGAAAGCGAGCAGGTGCCGGTGGCGTAGTAGAGCTTCATGTCATGTCCTTTCCGATGGAGAAGAGGGGCGACGGGGCATCGGGCCCCGGTCGTGGGAGAAAAGTTTGGCTTAGCGCAACCGCAATGCGATGTGCGATTTCGCCAGCGGCGCTTGCATGACTGCAAACGCCAAAGGTGCTACAAACGGGTCATGGACGATTGGAACGAACTGCGGCTGGTTCTGGCCATCCGGCGGGCCGGCGGCCTGACCGCCGCCGCGAAGGCACTCGGCGTCGATCATTCGACCGCCTTCCGGCGGCTGAACGCGCTTGAGGCCCACCTTGGCGTGCGCCTGTTCGAACGGCTGCCCGGGGGAACCTATCCGCCGACATCGGCCGGCCAGCGGATGGCGGCGGCGGCCGAGCGCATGGAGGACGAGGTCCTTGCACTCGATCGCGACATCGCCGGAGGCGACCATCGGCTTTCCGGGCGCCTCAGGATCACGTCATCGGAAACGCTGGCCTATCGCGTGCTGACGCGGCACCTCGCCCTCTTCCGGCAGGCCCATCCCGGCATCGCGGTCGAGCTCATCATCGACAATCGCGTGCTCAGCCTTTCGCGCCGCGAGGCCGACATCGCGCTGAGGCCGATCCGGCCGAAGGAAGGCGACCTGTGGGGCCGCAAGCTGGCCCGCGTAGCGTGGACCCTTTATGGCGCACCCGCGTATTTGGAGGCCCACGGCGGTCCCGTCGCCGGCCCCGGCGAGCTTGGCCGCCATGCCCTGATCGGGTGGGAGGAGGCGGCCACGGGAATCGGGGCCGCCGACTGGCTTGGCCGCGCCGCGACGGACGCGGCCTTCGTCTATCGGACGAACAGCCTGGTCAACCAGCTTGGCGCCGCCAGAGCCGGCATCGGCCTCGCCCTTCTTCCGTGCTATCTGGGCGATGGCGACCCCGACCTCGCCCGCGCGCTGCCAAAGCCGGTGGCGGAACTGGCGGGCGAACTGTGGATCGTGACACATGCCGACCTCAAGGCCACGGCCCGCGTGCGCGCCTTCTTCGATCTCGTCGGCGAAGGCCTCGCCCGCGAGCGCGACCTGTTCGAAGGCCGGCGTTGAGCGGTGATGGACGCTGCTCGCGTGCCGCCGCCCACGACGGAAACCTAGCCGCCGAATCAATCGACGGCGCGGCACGACCTTCCGCTTCACCCTGCCCCTGACCCAAGACCCGGCGGCGTCGTGACCGCTTAACGGTAGGCCCAACTTGAAATCAGGTGGCATTAACTTTCGTAGCGCCACCCTCCAAATTCCTGTATGTTTATCCTAAGTATAGGGAGAGTATCATGAAAGTTAACATTAAAGACTTTACCATCAACATGGACGTCAAGACTAATGGTATTGAGTTTGAAGTCCGTGATAATGACGGTAACTTCCGTGGCGACTGTTACATAACTAAAACTGGTCTAATTTGGTGTGAGGGCAAAACCAGTCGTACAAATGGGACGTCGGTGACTTGGGATCAATTTATCAATTGGATGAATTCTTAACAAAGGCATCACCAACAGCGCGGTTCCCGCAAAGCCCCTTGCTGAGATTTCGACATCAGCCGCGTCGCGCTCTTTGCCGGCGCCAAGAAACCGTGTATAGCTCCGATTCATGACCCTGATATCCGATACCCGCGAGCTCGCCGCCTTCTGCGAGCGCATCGCCAAATCCCCCTTCGTTACCGTCGACACCGAGTTCATGCGCGAACGGACGTACTGGCCGAAGCTGTGCGTCGTTCAGCTGGGCGGCGCCGAGGAGGCCGCGGCCATCGACGCCCTGGCCGACGGCATCGATCTGGCCCCGGTGTTCGCGTTGATGGACGATCGCCAGCTCCTCAAGGTCTTTCACGCCGGCCGCCAGGACCTGGAAATCTTCTACCACCTGACCGGCAAGCTGCCGGAGCCCATCTTCGACACCCAGATCGCCGCCATGGTGTGCGGCTTCGGCGACGCCGCCGGCTACGAGACCCTGGTCACCAAGCTGACGCGGGCGCATCTGGACAAGGCCTCGCGGTTCACCGACTGGTCGGCCCGGCCGCTGACCGAGCGCCAGATCGCCTATGCGCTGGACGACGTCACCTATCTGCGCAAGGTTTACGAGAAGCTGGGCAAGAAGCTGGCCCAGAACGGCCGCGCCGAGTGGCTGGCCGAGGAAATCGTCACGCTGACCTCGCCCGAGACCTACGACCCCAATCCCGAGGAGGTGTTCCGCCGCATCAAGACGCGTTCGGCCAGCCCGCGGTATTTGGCCGTGCTGCGCGAGATCGCCGCCTGGCGGGAACTCGAGGCGCAAAGGCTGGACCTGCCGCGCAGCCACGTGCTGCGCGACGAATCCATGGTCGAGATTGCCCACCATATGCCGACGACGCCGGCCGAGCTGGCCCGGACCCGGGGGGTCGGCCGCCGTCTGGCCGAGGGATCGGCCGGGGCCGCCCTGCTGGCGGCGCTGGCCCGCGGCAAGGCCTTGGCGGAAAAGGACTGCCCGCAACCCATCGACCGGCCGGCCATGCCGAACGGCCTCGGCCCGGTGACCGATCTTCTGAAGGTGCTGCTGAAGATGAAGGCCGAGGAATCGGGCGCCGCGCAAAGGCTTGTGGCCTCGTCGGACGATCTCGACCTGATCGCCGCCTTCGGCGAGGAGGCGGACGTTCCGGCGCTGCGCGGCTGGCGCCGCGAAGTCTTCGGCAAGGACGCCCTGAAGCTGTGCCACGGCGAGATCGGCCTGGCGGTCAGGGGCAAGCGCCTGGACGTCATCGTCGTCGAGCCGGAGTGATTTCGGGGATTAATCCCCCGTCGCGATCCTGGCCTTCAATCCCGCCGTCTTGGCCAGTTGCGCCAATCGGCGCTCGATGGCTTCGCTCTGGAAAATGGCGTCGTCCTTCGGCAGCGCGAGGACGAGATCGTCCTTTGTGCGCCTGAGGCGCGTCTGCCCCAGCAGGCCGGGCGCGCCGCCCGACAACGTATGGGCAAGCAGAAGGGCAAGGCCGGTCGTCACCGCCGCCGCCTGCGCCGCCTCGCCGACCAGGGGAAGCACGGGGGCGACCAGCGGATCGCCGACGATGCCGCCATAGCGCGCATAGATGGCCAGCGCCAGCCAGGCGCGGTCGTTGTGGGTCAGTCCGGCGAAGGGCAGACGCAGGACGCGATGGAAGGCGTTCTCCGGCCTGTAATCGGGGTGCACGCTCCAGGCGATGTCGCTGACCAGGCAGGCGGCCAGGCGCAGCCGGGCGTGGCGGGGCGAGTCGTCGTCGAAAAGCGGCGCCATCCAAGCCAGAATCTCCTCGCCGTGGGCGCTGAACCGCCCGTTGCGTTCGGCGTGCCCCAGGCATCCCGCGATCAAGGGGTCCTGATGGCGCATGTCTTTCGGCAGGCACTCCAGCATGCGGCCCTCGCGCATGCCGAACCCCGAGAACACCAGCCGGGCCGGCCGCACCATGGCGATCAGCTTTTCCAAAACCAGGGCAGCCAGCGGCAGGGCCTCCAGGCGGCGGCGCGACACGAAGGACATGCGCCCGACCGAACCGGCGCTCTGGTGCGCCACGACGTCCAGCAGCCGCCCCGCCTCGGCGCCGTCGACCGCGAAATTGTCGATGACGTGGAGCGGCCAATCGAGCTGGTGAAGGAAGACGCGCGCGACGCTGCGCCAGGCGCCGCCGCCGGCGTAAAGATCCCTTCCCCGCCCCTCCTTCAGCCAGGGCGCCGTCTCCAGATGGGAAGCCACCAGATCGGCCGTCTTGCCGCGGCCGCCCCCCGCCTGCGACAGGCGCAGGTGGCCGAGCGGCAGCGTCGCCGTCGCCCCGAAGGAGCCCTTGTCCAGCGCCACCAGGTCCAGGCTGCCGCCGCCCAGGTCGCCCAGAATGCCGTCGGCGTCGGGAACGCCGCTCAGCACGCCCAGCGCCGCCAGCTGGGCCTCCTTGGCGCCGTCAATGACGTCGACCGGATGGCTGAAACGCCGCTCGATCTCGGCTGCGAACCTGGCCCCGTCGGCGGCCTCGCGGACTGCCGCCGTCGCCACCAGTTCGAGGCGCTCCACGCCCATGGCGTGGGCCAGCGGAATGAACCGCCCCAGGGCCCGGAACGCCGCCTCGACGCCCTTGGGGTAGAGCCGCCCGCTCTCGTTCAGCCCGCGCCCCAGCTCGCACTGGGCCTTTTCGTTGAACAAGGGGAACGGCAGCCGGGCCGGCACCTCGTAGACGACCAGGCGGATGGTGTTGGAGCCGATGTCGATGACCCCGATCCGCCCGGCCGCGCCCGCCTTCCCGGCGGCCGCCGCCTTGGCCCGCGCCTTACGCGATTTCGTCACATTCCGTCCTTTGCACGTGTCGCAAATTCCCCCTATGGTGTACTTGGCCTGGGGGTGGATGTCGACCCTGTCGCGGGCATTCTTGCCGCGAGACCGGGCATGGCCGGAAGCCCTCCGGCAGGCAGCAGCCGTGACCCGCCAGGATCCCGCGATGGAGCAGCCGACCACCCTCCGCTTGGAAATCAGCCCCGACGACGCGGCCCGCCTGCTCCATCATCCCGCCGTCGCCGGCCCGTCCCCGGCCCGGCCGGCCACCCGCCGGACGGGCGGCGTCTTTTTCGACACCGCGGACCGCCAATTGGGGTCGGCCGGGGTCACGCTGGAAGTGCGGTCGGCCGGACGGCGCCATGTCCAGGTCGTGCGAGCAGAGGGCGCGACGATCGACGGCGCGCGCGCCAACCGCGCCTGGGAGAACCCGCTGCCGTCCGCCGAGCCCGATCCGTCCGCCATCGCCGACACCGACCTGCGCCGGCTGGTCACGCCGCTGCCGGGCATGCGCCTGGAACCCATCCTCAGCCTCGACTTTCGCCGCACCACCCGCCGCCTGGTGCCCGAGGACGGCCAGGAAATCCTGCTCGCCGTCCGCAACGGCCGGGCGTCGGGCGGCGCGGCCGACCAACCGGTCTGCGAGGTGGAGCTTTCCCAGAAGGCCGGTCCGCCGTCCCGCCTCTTCGACCTGGCCCGGGCTATCCTGGCCGACGTGCCGCTGCGGGTGACGACCGAGGCCCTGGAAACGCGGCTCCTGCGCCAGGCGGCGGGCGAAACGCCGGCGTGGCGCAAGGCCGTGCCGCTCGACCTGCCGGCCGAGGCGTCCGTCGAAGAGGCCCTCGCGCTCATTTTCGGCCATTGCCTCGACCACCTGACCGACAACGAACCGGCGACGCGGTTGGGCGACCACCCGGAGGGCGTGCACCAGATGCGCGTCGCGTTGCGCCGCCTGCGCTCGGCGCTGCGCGTCTTCCGCCCGATCCTGCCCGCCGACCAGTACCGCTGGCTCGACGAGGAGACGCGCTGGCTGACCCAGAGCCTGGGCGATGCCCGCGACCTCGACGTCTTCGAGGACGAGATCGTCGGTCCGGTCGCCGCCGCCTTCCCCGACGAACCGGCCTTCGCCGCCCTGTCCGCCCGCCTTGCCACCCGCCGCCGGCAGGCCCGCGCCGCCGCGCGCCAGGCCATCGAAAGCGGGCGCTTCACCCGCCTGCTTCTCGACGTCGGGGCGTGGATGGCGGCGCGGGCCTGGCGCAACCAGCCGGTCAGCGAAACGGCGTCCCAACTTTTCCAGCCGATCACCGGACTGGCTACCCCCCTGTTGTCGGCCCGCTTCAAGAAGGTGCGCAAGAAGGGCCGGCGGTTCGCCTCCCTCACGGCCGCCGAACGCCACAGGCTGCGCATCGCGGTCAAGAAGCTGCGCTACGCCACCGACTTCTTCAGCTCGCTTTACGGCCGCAAGCGGGTGCGCGCCTTCATCTCGACGCTCCAGAAGCTGCAGGACGGCCTGGGCTACATGAACGACGTGACGGTGGCCCGCACCCTGATCGAGCGGCTGGAGAAGGATGCCGGCGAGGCGGCGCCGGCGATCCGCCAGGCCGGGGCCATCCTTTTGGGCTGGCATACCCATGCCGCCGCCGGGGCCGCCGTGACGCTGGGCGCCGACGTCGAAAACCTGCTCGCCGGCAAGCCGTTCTGGCTGACCGCTCGTGACGAGGAGACGCCATGCTGAGCGTGCTGGTGTGCAATCCGAAAGGCGGCTGCGGCAAGACGACGATAGCCACCAACCTGGCCGCCGCCTTCGCCCACATGGGCTTCGTCACCGCCTTGGCCGACTGCGACCGCCAGAAATCGGCCTGCCACTGGGTGGCCCGCCGGCCATCGGGCGTGCCCGACGTCACCGGGCTCGACTGGACCAAGGAGGTGACGGGCGTGCCCGACGCCATCGAGCGCCTGGTCATCGACGCCCCGGCCGCCATCCGGCGGCGCGACGTGCGCGAACTGATCGCCGAAGCCAACGTCATCGTCGTGCCCGTCCTGCCGTCGTCGTTCGACGAGGCGACGAGCCGCAAGTTCCTGGCGGTTCTCGACAAATTGAAGCCGATCCGCAACAATAAGCGGGCGGTCGCCGTCGTCGGCAACCGCGTGCGGGCGCGGACGGCGGCGGCCGGGCAACTGGACGAGTTCCTCGCCACCCTGCGCCACGACGTCGTGACCCGTCTTCGCGACACCCAGGCGTACCCGGCGGCAGCGGCGGCGGGAACGAGCGTTTTCGATATGACCGCCCGCCGCTTCGAGCCGCTGATCGCGGAGTGGCAGCCGCTGTTGCGGTTCATCGTCGATCAGGCGCGCGGAAGGTAGGTTATTCGTTCCCTCTCCGCCCCTTTTGGGGGGAAAGGTTTCTAATTCCGTCATTCCGGGGCGTCCGCAGGACGAACCCGGAATCCAGACGGAAGCGCCGCAGCCTGTGGTCCCTGGATTCCCGCGTTCGCGGGAATGACGGAAGAAGGGAAAAATGACGACAGGGAAAAAGCAGTTGCCGATGACGATGTAAGAGACGGGACCGGCTGAACCAGGAACCTGGCATGTTCGAAGCGGCGGAACTGGGCAATACCATCGACAAGGCCACCTTCCAGGAGCAGGTGCCGCTGCTGCGCACCCAGTTGCTGGAGGTCCAGCAGCGGCTGCGCCATGCCAATTTCCCGGTGCTGCTGGTCTTCGCCGGGGTCGACGGCGCCGGCAAGAGCGAAACCGCCAACCTGGTCAACGAGTGGATGGACCCGCGCTGGATCATCACGCGGGCCTATGGCGAGCCCTCCGACGAGGAGAAGGAGCGGCCGGCCTTCTGGCGCTATTGGCGGGACCTGCCGCCGCGCGGCGTCATCGGCTGCTTCCTGTCGTCGTGGTATTCCCAGCCGGTGCTGGACCACGTACACGGCCGCCGCTCGGACGCCGAGCTGGATGCCGACCTCGATCGCATCGTCAACTTCGAACGCGGGCTGGCCAACGACGGCGCGCTGATCCTGAAATTCTGGATGCACCTCGGCCGCGAAGCACAGAAACAGCGATTCGAGGCGCTCGAAGCCGATCCGTTGACCCGCTGGCGGGTCACCAAGGCCGACTGGGACCACTGGCGGATGTACGACCAGTTCATCGCCACCGCCGAGCACACCATCATGCGCACCAGCGTCGGCCAGGCGCCGTGGCAGATCGTCGAAGGGGCCGATTTCCGCTATCGCAGCCTGACGGTGGGCAAGCTCATCAAGGACGGAATCGAACGGCGGATGGCGGAATTCGAGATGGCCCAGCGGGTGGCGGCGGAAATCGCGCTGGAGGAAACCTCGGCCCGCAAGCCCGACAAAGCGCCCCGCAAGGGAAACGGCAAGGAGAAAAAGCCGGCCGCCGCCAACGGCAGGGACACCATCGTGCTGGCGCCCAGCGTGTCGATCCTCTCGAAGCTCGACATGAACCAGGCCTTGAGCCGCAAGGAATACGACGAAAAGCTCGAAACCTATCAGGGCCGGCTGAACCGGCTGTCGCGCGAGGCCCACCAGCGCGGCGTTTCCTCCATCCTGGTCTTCGAGGGATGGGACGCCGCCGGCAAAGGCGGCGCGATCCGGCGCATCACCGCGGCGCTCGATGCCCGCAACACCCAGGTCATCCCCATCGCGGTTCCCAGCGACGAGGAAAAGGCCCATCACCACCTGTGGCGCTTCTGGCGCCACCTGTCCCGAGCCGGCCGCCAGACCATCTTCGATCGCAGCTGGTACGGCCGCGTGCTGGTGGAGCGGATCGAGGGCTTCGCCACCGAAGCCGAATGGATGCGCGGTTATGCGGAAATTAACGATTTCGAGGAACAATTGGTCGGACACGGCATTGTTCTGGTCAAATACTGGATGCACATCACCAAGGACGAACAGCTTCGGCGCTTCAAAAGGCGGCAAAAGATCTCATATAAGCAGTGGAAGCTGACCGACGAAGACTGGCGCAACCGCGAAAAGTGGGATCTTTACGAGCAGGCCGTCAATGACATGATCGCCCGCACCAGCACCTCCGTTTCGCCGTGGACGCTGGTCGAGGCCAACAGCAAGCGGTTCTCCCGGATCAAGACGATCGCCACCTATTGCGACAAACTCGAGGAAGCGTTGGGCCGTGCCCGCGGGGACAACGAGGAGCCGGCGGCCCTGCCCCGGAAGATGAGGAGCCGATGAGCCTGCCATCGAACACGAAGGCGGCAGCCGCCGACGTGATGGATCTCGACGATCTCGACGAGTTCGACGACGCCGTCCTCGACCCGCAGGACGCCGCGCCCGAGGAGGCGCCGCCGCCGTTGCCGCTGGACGACACCCCCGCCGCCGTCCCCGGCACCGGACCCGACCTGGCGTCCGCGGAGTTCGCCATTCCCCGCAACCTGCGCTCGCCGAAGCTGTTTTTGAACCGCGAGTTGACGTGGCTGACCTTCAATCGCCGCGTCCTCAACGAGGCCCGCGACCCGAGGACGCCGCTGCTGGAGCGGGTCAAGTTCCTGGCCATCGCCGACATGACGACCGACGAGTTCATCATGAAGCGGATCGGCGGCTTGAAGCAGCAGGTGGGCGCCGGCCTGCACCGTCGCACCATGGACGGCCGCACGCCGCACCAGCAGATCGACGAATGCCTGGCCGAGATCGCCAGGATCGAGGTCGAGAAGCGCGCCATCTATCTCGAACTGGTCAACGACCTGTGGCGCCACGGCATCCGCATCCTCGGCTACAACAAGCTGACGCGGACCGAGCGCCGCCAGGTGCGCGAATACTATCTGAAGAACATCTTCCCGCTGGTGACGCCGCTGGCCATGGACCCGGCCCACCCCTTCCCGCACCTCTCCAACCTGTCCCTGAACCTGCTGGCCAAGCTGCATCAGGACGCCGAGAACGAATCCATCATGGCCCGCGTCAAGGTGCCGGTGGGCTCGGGCGTGCCGCGCTTCCTGCGGATCGGCGACGACACCCGGTTCGTGCCCCTCGAGGAGGTGATGGCGCACAACCTCGACCTCCTGTTCCCGGACCGCAAGATCGAGAGCTGCGAGATCTTCCGCGTCATCAGGAACGCCAACACCGAAAAGAACGAGGAGCACGCCGACGACCTTTTGGACCTGATCGAGACCGAACTGCGCGACCGCAAGTTCGCCCCCATCGTCAGGCTACAGACGCAGAAGGGCATCGACCCGGTGCACAAGGGCATGCTGGCCGCCGAACTGGGCCTCGACGAGGACAAGGACGTGTCCGAGTCCGACGTCATGATCGGCCTGCGCGACCTGATGGAACTGGCGACGCTCGACATCCCGGAACTGCGCGATCCCGTGCACCGGCCCATCGACAACGTCTTCCTCCAGGAGCCGCGCAACATCTTCCACATCATCCGCGAGAACGGATCGATCCTGCTCCATCACCCCTACGAATCGTTCTCGACCTCGGTCGAGCGCTTCATGCGCGAAGCCAGCCGCGACCCCAAGGTGCTGGCCATCAAGATGACGCTCTATCGCACCTCGGCCGGCACCTCGATCATCGACTACCTGGCCGACGCCGCGCGCAACGGCAAGCAGGTGGCGGTGGTGGTCGAACTCAAGGCCCGCTTCGACGAGGCCGCCAACATCCGCTGGGCCAGCCAGCTCGAAGAAGTGGGCGTCCATGTGACGTACGGCGTGGTGGGGCTCAAGACCCACGCCAAGGCCATCCTGGTGGTGCGCCGCGATTACAACGGCCTCCGGCGCTATGCCCACATCGGCACCGGCAACTATCACGCCGGCAACGCGCGGGTTTACGCCGATTTGGGCCTGCTGACGGCCGAGGAGAACGCGGGGCACGACCTGACCGAGCTGTTCAATTATCTCACCACCGGCTGCAAGCCGGCCCGCCAGTACCGCCGCATCCTGACGGCGCCGAAGATGATGAAGAAGGGCTTGCTCGATCGCATCCACCGCGAGATCGCGGTGCATCAGGCGCAAGGCGGCGGCGGGCTCATTCGCCTCAAGACCAACGCGCTGGAGGACGTGCAGATCGTCCAGGCGCTCTACAAGGCCTCGCAGGCCGGGGTGAAGTGCGAGCTTCTGGTGCGCGACACCTGCCGGCTGGTGCCCGGCGTGCCGGGACTTTCGGAAAACATCAGCGTGGTTTCCATCGTCGGCCGCTTCCTGGAGCACGCCCGCATCTACTACTTCAGGAACGGCGGCGCGGAGGAATTCTTCATCGGCTCGGCCGACCTCATGCGGCGCAACCTCAAAAGCCGGGTCGAGATCCTGATCCCCATCGAGGTGCCGGCCCATCAGCGCGAACTGCAGGCCATCCTCGACGTGCAGTTGGCCGACCAGCGCAGCGCCTGGGACATGCGGCCCGACGGCGGCTATGTGCAACGGCGCCCCGAATCGCGCCAGCGCGTCGTCGGCTGCCAACAGGCCCTGATCGCCGCCGCCGAAAAGCGCCACACCGAAGCCAACCGCCTGCGCAAGCGCAAACTGAAGGGGATCGCCAGGCGCGCCGCTTCGTGAGCGCTGCCGCCGGCCCGAAAGGACCGCGGAGATGAAGACGATCTATCTGCTGCGTCACGCCAAGTCGACCGCCAAGGACGCGCCCTTGGCCGACATCGACCGCCCGCTCTCCGAGCGCGGCGAGGCCGACGCCAAGGCCATGGCCGACTACCTGGCCCAGGCGGGAATCGCACCCGCCCTGGTGCTGTGCTCGTCGGCGAGGCGGGCCCGCGACACCCTGGACGGCGTGCTTCCCGGCCTCGGCCGCAAGCCGGTCCCCATCCTCGAGGACGGCCTCTATCATGCCGACGCCAGCGGCCTCCTGCGCCGCCTCTCGGAGGTCGACGACGCCATCCCCTCGGTCATGCTGGTCGGCCACAACCCGGCCATGGAGGACCTGGCCCGCAAGCTTGCCGACGGCGGCGACCCGGTGGCCTTGGAGCGCCTGACCGCCAAGTTCCCGACCGGGGCCTTGGCGGTGCTGGAAACCGACGCCGCCGCCTGGCGCGACATCAAGTCGGGCCGGGCTCTCCTCACCGCCTTCGTCTGCCCGCGCGATTTGGATTAGCCGCGGTGGTCAACCACAGAGGCACAGAGACACAGAGAAGAAAAAGAAAAAATACTGAACCACAGAGAACACAGAGAAATACACAGAGAAATAGAATTTTGAGCTGGCGCCAACAGCGCTTTCATTTTTTTTCCGTAAATCTCGGTGTTGAATCTTTTTTCTCTGTGTCTCTGAGGTGAATCCTTATTATTCCGGGGCGCACGAAGCGCGAGACTCAGAACCGGTAGCTGAGCGACACGCCCACCGAGACCTGGTCGGCCGAGCCGTCGCCATCGACCAGCGGGCTGTCGGCGGCATCGCCGAGCAGGCGGGAATAGCCGATGCGCCCGCCGAGGCCGACGTCCTTCATCACCTCGTATTCGAGGCCCAGCGTCAGCCCGACGTTCTTGATGCCCGCTTCGGCCTCGTACGCGGCCCGCCCGCTGCGGGCCGCCTGGGCCGCCGAGATGCCGAAGAAGCTCTGCATATAGTCGTCGCTGGCCCAGGTCGTGGACGCCGTGAGGCTGGCCTTGAGGCCGGGGGCAATGGCCAAGCCATAGCCGACGGAGGCCTCAGCCAGCGCGCCGTCGTGGCCGTCGGCCACGTCCTGGGCGAGGGTCAGCCCGGCCGACCACGGCCCGGCGCCGTAGCGCAGGAACGCCCCCGCCTCGATGCTGTAATCGACGTCGCCCAGGCCGCGCAGCGCCTCGTTGTCGTCCTGGTCGCGGCCGGGCCCGAAGCGCACCAGCGGGCCCAATTGCAGCCTGTCGCCCTCGCGCGGCCCCTTCACGGTGAGCACGTTGGCGCCCAGTTCCATGCGGCGGAAGTACACCAGGTCGCGGTAGCTGACGCTGAGATCCGGCATCACGTCGACGTCGTAATCGTCCGACCCTTCGTAATCCGGCTTGAATCCGGTCCCCAGCCCCACCGAAACCTTCCAATCCGAACCGGCGGCGGCGGGTGCGCCGTCCTCGGCGGCGGCGGGGAAAGCATAACCGAGGGTGGCGGCGGCCAGGACGGCGGCCAGGATCGGGGTCGGGTTCACGTAATGGGGCATCTCGTTCATTCTCCTTGCGCTCAATGGTGGAAAAGATAGTCTTCGGCGCGACGCCGCCACAACTCGCATACGGACCATGCCCCCTCGCAAAGCCAAGCTCCCCGCCCGGCCCCGGAAAATCCCGCTCCAGGAGCGGTCCCGCAACACGGTGGACGTGATCGTCGAGGCCGCCACTCGCATTCTGTTCAGGGAGGGAGCCGACGCCCTTTCCACCAACCGCATCGCCGAGGTGGCGGGGGTCAGCGTCGGCTCGCTCTATCAGTACTTCCCGAACAGGGAGGCCATCGTGACCGCGCTGATGGAGCGGCTGTCCGATGTCGTCAGCACCGCCTTCGGCGCCCTTCCGGCCATCGGCGGCGACGCCCCGCTGGCCGGGCTGATCGCCGAACGGGTCGCCATCCTGGTGAGGATCGCCATGGAGGACTTCCCGACCGGGCTCGAGACTTTCGGCCCGCCGCCGAAGGAACTCGTGGGCCCCATCCTCAGCACCGTCGAGGCCGAGATCCGCCGCGTCATCGAGGCTCGCCCCAAGGAGGTCGCCGTCGCCGACCCGGCGCTCGCCGCCGTGGTCTGCACCGCCGCCACGCGAGGCGTGCTGGTCGCCGCCCGCCAGCGCAGGATAACCGCCCCGCCCGAAACCGTCGCGGCCGAACTGACCGCGCTCATCGTGCGCTACCTGAGCGGCCGCTCGCCTGACCGCGACTGAGTGGCTTCGTCTCTGTGGCGATCATTGTGCTTGTTTCGGCCCCTTAAGCCGTCCCCTTGCGCCACAGCGCCGCCAGCAGGCCGGCGCCGATCAGGAAGCCGCCGCCGACGCGGTTGACGGCGCGACGGATCGACGGCTTGCGGACGGCGCCCCCGGCCGCCGAGGCCATGAGCGCGTAGGCGGTGGCGTTCAAGCCCGCCAGCACCAGCAGGCTCGCCCCCATGATCGCCACCTGGGGGGCGAACGGCCGGGCGGCATCCACGAACTGCGGCAGGAAGGCCACGTAAAAGACGATGCTCTTGGGGTTCGTCGCGGTCACCGCGAAGGCGTGGGCGAACATACGCAGCGGGCGCGCCGCCGGTCGGGTCGACGCCGCCGCCCCGTCGGCGACCGGGGCCCGCCACAGCCTGACGCCAAGATAGACCAGATAGGCCGCGCCCACCCACTTGAGCGCGGTGAAGAGGGCGGCGGAAGCCGCCAGCAGCACGCCCATGCCCAGCAGCGAGGCGGTCATCGCCACGCCGTCGCCGAGCACAACGCCGGCCACCGTGGCCAGCGCGGTCCGCCGGCCGTGGCCCAGCGCGTAGGAGACAACCAGCAGCACCGTCGGCCCGGGAATGGCCAGCATGACGGCGGAGGCGGAGGCGAAGGCGATCCACAGGTCAAACGACATGGGCGGGCTCCTGGGCGGTTGCGCTTCGATCAATCCACAGCGGCGGCGCAAAGGCAACAGGGGATGGGGTTGTCTCTCCGCATGGTCTCCCCCTCTCCGCCCCCTTGGGGGGGAGAGGGCCGGGGAGAGGTGGGGAACTCCACGGCGGCGGCAAGGCCCACCTCACCCGGCGCTTCGCGCCACCCTCTCCCCCCTTTAGGGCGGAGAGGGTCAGGCGGCCGGGGCGAGTTGGGCGAGCAGGCCCTGGGCGAAGGTGGCGAGGGTGTCGTCCCTGGCCCCCATGACGACCATGCGATCGCCCGGCCGGGCCAGGGCCAGCAGTTCCTCGCCGCAGGCTTGGCGGGCCGGAAAGAAACGGGCGTCGCGGCCGCGCGCCTTCACGCCCTCGACGATGTCGGTGCTGGTCACGGCCCGTTCCACCGTGCCGCCGTAATAGACGGGGTCGGGCATGATCAGCACGTCCCCGGGATTGAGATGCCCGGCGAAGCAGGAAATGAAGCCGTCCTTCATCAGCCTGAGCGGCCCGAAGCCGTGCGGCTGGAAGAGGACCAGCAGCCGGCCGGGGAATTCGTGCAGCGTTTCGAGCGTGGCGGCGATCTTGTCGGGGTTGTGGCCGAAGTCGTCGATGACGGTGACGCCGCCGGCCCGTCCGACGATTTCCAGCCTGCGGCGGATGCCGGCGAACTCGGCCATCCCGGCCGCCGCCTCCGAAAGCGCCATGCCGCAGGCCTTGGCGGTGGCCAGCGCGGCCAGCGCGTTGGCGACGTTGTGGCGGCCCGGCACCTTAAGCGACACCGGCACCGGCGAACCGCCCGCCTCGCGCACGGTGAAGCCGATGCCCTCGGGGGCCGGCCGGATGTCGGCGGCCACCAGGTCGGCGGCGGGGTTGCCGAGCGAATAGGTGAGCCGGCGGGAGGCCGGCACGTCGGCCGCCAGCCGGGCCGTCTCGTCGTTGTCGAGGTTGAGCACGGCCATGCCGGCCTTGGCGGTGAAGTCGGAAAACAGCCGGCGCAGTTCCTCCATCGACTTGTGGTCGAGGGCGATGTTGTTGATGGCGGCGATCTTCGGCGTATAGCGGGCGATGGAGCCGTCGCTTTCGTCCACTTCGGCGACGAAGGGCTCGCCGTCCCCCACCAGGGCGCTGGCGAACGGCAGGTCGGGGGTGACGAAATTGCGCATCACGGCGCCGTTCATCACCGTCGGCCGGCGCCCGGCCCGGTGCAGCAGCCAGCCGACCATTCCCGTCGTCGTAGACTTGCCGCTGGTGCCGGCGATGCCGATGGAAAGCGGCGCCGAATTGAAGAGTTCGGCCAGCAGCTCGGCCCGCGTCATCAGGGCGGCACCCTCCCGGCGCGCGGCCTGGACGTCGGGCACGGTTTCTTCCACCGCGGCCGAGGTGACGACGATGGTGTCTTGCCCGATCGGGCCGCTGCCGTCCTGGGGATAGAGGGCGATGCCGCGCGCGCGCAAAAAGTCGAACTTGGCTGCCGTGCGGCCCTGGTCGAGCGCGCGGTCCGAGCCGGCCACGACATGGCCGCGGCTCTGGACGATGAGGGCCAGGGGCAGCATGCCGCTGCCGCCGATGCCGCAAAAGAAATAGAGCCTGTCCCGGCGCATGGGCGGAAGCTACAATCCGGGCGCCGCGCGTGGCAAGCAGGGAATGGGAGGGGACGAGCGTTGTCCCGGGTTTCGCGGATGAAAATCGGCATCGTGGCGCCGGGCGGCCGTCTGTCGCCCGAGATCCCCGACAAGGTGCTGGCGCTCGCCGCCGCGATGTACCCCGACCCCGGCCGGCGGCCGGACATCGTCTTTCATCCGCAGTGCTTCGAAACTTCGGGCCATTTCGCCGGCAACGACGCCGCACGGGCGCGGGCTTTCCTGGAAATCGCCAATGACGAGGGGATCGACGCGGTGTGGATGGGGCGCGGCGGCTATGGCGCGTTCCGCCTCATCGAGACGGTGCTGCCCCGCCTGACGGCCGCCGCCAAGGCCAAGATCTTCATGGGCTACAGCGACGCCGGCGCCCTGCTCGGGGCGCTTTATGGCGCCGGCATCGGCCGCGTGGCTCACGGGCCGATGCCGGCCGACCTCGGCCGCGACGGCGGCGAGGCGGCGGTGCGCCGGGCACTGGCCTTCCTGATCGACGGCGACGCGGGCGCGCTGGAGCCCAGCGTGGCGCCAGGCACGCCGACGGCGGCCTTCAACATCACCATCCTCGCCCATCTCGTCGGTACGCCCTACCTTCCCGACCTCGCCCATCACGTGCTGATGCTGGAAGAGGTGGCCGAGCCGATGTATCGCATCGACCGGGCGCTCGGGCAGATCGCCAGCGCGCCGGCCATCGGGCGGCTGGCCGGCATCCGGCTCGGCCGCTGCGGCGGCATCCCGGCCAACGATCCCGACTTCGGCCAGGGCGAGGAAGAGGTCGCCCGCTTCTGGTGCGACCGCGCCGGCATCCCCTACCTGGGCCGCGCCGACATCGGCCACGACACCGCCAACAAGGTGGTCCCCTTCGGGCTGTGGCGGCCGTAGGTTGCGTGCAGCCCCCTTCCCTCGCTCTTTCTTCATCGTCATTCCGGGGCGCGCATCGCGCGAACCCGGAATCCAGTGCGAGTGACGGAGCGGTTATCCTGGATTCCCGCATTCGCGGGAATGACGAAGAGTTCGGAAGCCACGCCGTCTCTCTTGTCATCGCGAACACGACGCCGGGAACCGTCGGCGGCGGTCGGCGGTTGTGCTATCCTTGAACCCTTCCTGAAACGAGAACAGCCGGGCATCACCGGCGGAGGCGGGGCCGCGCGACGGGGCGCGGCGTCAAGCAAGCATCGAGGCATCGCAAGCGAAGGAGAAGGCCATGACGGAAAGCGTCTACAAGGTCGTGGAGCTCGTCGGCTCCAGCACCGAATCCTGGGAAAAGGCCGCCAAGGCCGCCATCGCCCAGGCCGGCCAAAGCCTGCGCGACCTGCGCGTGGCGACGGTGGACGAGCAGGACATGAAGATCGAGGACGGCAAGATCACCGCCTACCGGGTGCGCCTGAAACTCTCCTTCAAGCTCGAAGGCGGCAAGTAGCGCCAGGCGCAAAGCGCGCGCCCGGGGACCGCCCTCCGCCGTGGCGTCGGCCTACTTCGCAGGACCGTTCATCTGGGCCGGCAGCCAGGTGATGATCTCGGGGAAGATCGTGCACAGCACCAGCGTCACCATGATGATGCCGACAAACGGAAGGACACCCCTGATGATCTCGGCCATGGTCAGGCCCAACTCCTTGGGCGCCGTGCCCTTGAGCACGAAGATCGACATCGCCATCGGCGGCGTCTGAAAGGCCATCTGCAGGTTGAGGCAGATCATCATGCCCGCCCACAGCGGGTCGAAGCCCAGCTGTTCGAGGATGGGCGTGAAGATCGGCACGATGATGAAGACGATGCCGATCCACTCGATGAACATGCCGAGTGCGAAGACGATGCCCATGATCATCGCGAAGGCGCCCCACTTGCCACCCGGCACCGCCATGATCATGTCGGCCACCACGTCGCCCGAGCCGGCGTTCATGAAGATGCCGACGAAGGCGTAGCAGAGCGCGGCGATCATCACCACGAACGCGGAAACGCGAAGCGTCTCGATGGAGGCGTGCTTGATCAGGTCCCAGCTGAACTTTCCATAGAACACGGCGAGCAGGATGGAGGCCAGGCAGCCGACGGCGGCGGCCTCGGTGGGCGGCGCGATGCCAAGGAAGATGGTACCCAGCACCGCCACCATGAGGGCGACCGGCGGCACCAGCGACTTCAGCAGGCCGATCAACTTGCCGGCGCTGAAGGGGGTCATCTGGACTTCCGGGATGGCCGGGCCGAGCGCCGGGTTGAGCCAGCAGCGGGCCGTCACGTAGATCATGTAGAAGGCCGACAGCAGGAGCCCCGGGAACACGGCTGCCATGAACATCTGGCCGATCGACAGGCCGGCCTGCGGCCCGTAGACCACCAGCATGATGGAAGGCGGAATCAGGATGCCCAGCGTGCCGGTGGCGACGATGGTACCGGCGGCCAGCGACTTGTCGTAGCCGCGCTGGACCATGGGGGCGAGGGCGACGAGCGTCAGGATGGTCACCGAGGCGGCAATGACGCCCAGGCAGGCGGCCAAAATGGTGCCGAAGATGATGGTGACCAGCAGCAGCCCGCCCCTGAGCCGTCCCAGGGCCTCGTAGAGGCTTTGGTAAAGGTCCTTGGTGATGCCGGAATGTTGCAGCACGACGCCCATGAAGGTGAACAGCGGCACCGCCAGGTAGGGATAATTGAGCGACAGGTCGTAGAAGCGGCCGTAGAGGATGTGGAAGGTGGTGTTCGTGCCGAATTGCAGGATGCCGACGAAGAAGGCGACGGAACCGATGACGAAGGCGATCGGGAAGCCGGTCAGCACGAGGACGAAGACGCCGCCCAGCATGAGGACGGCGACGGTTTCCGGGCTGAACTCAATCATGGGCGTCCCCTCCGGCCAGGAGGTTGACGTCGCGGATGAAGCGGGCGACGCCCTGGAGAACCAGCAGCAGCAGGCCGACGGCGACCAGCGTGCGGTAGGGGGCGGCCGGCGGATACCAGAAGCTGTTGAACATCACCTCGTCGATGCGCCACGCCCGGATCGACCAGCGGATAGCCTCCCACAGCAGCACGCCCATCAGCGGGAAGAAGAAGACGAGCGAGCAGACGATGTTGAGCGCCGCCTGCCGCCGCGGCGAAAGGCGGCTGTAGAGGAGGTCGACGCGGATGTGGGAGTCCTTGAGGTAGGTGTAGGAGGCGCCGAGCAGGTAGACGGCACCGCCCGCCATGCACAGCGAATCATAGGCCCAGATGGTGGGGGCGCCGAAGAAATGGCGCGAGATCGTCTCATACGATCCGATGAGGACAAGGAGAAAAGCAAACCACTTTCCGAAAGCGCCCGAGGCTTCGCTCAGGCGGTCTATGTATCGTGGCAGTTTCAGTAAGGTGGACATGCTTCTCTCCTTGCCGTCCCGGCTTTCTTTTCTTGGCGGCATGACGTCATCGAACCGAGCAAAGTTTCCCTCTCCGCCCTGGAGGGGGGAGAGGGTGGCGCAAAGCGCCGGGTAAGGTGGGCTGGCCTCAGGCTTCCCCACCTCACCCCGGCCCTCTCCCCCCGATGGGGCGGAGAGGGTCTCCTGCGCCCGAACGCACCGATGTCATCACGCCATGTCTTGCTGACTCGGCTTACTTGATCGCGTTGTACGCCACGCCGAAGGTCTTCATGGAGTCGTAGATCTCCTTGAAGATCGGCTTCTCGGACTTCGATTTCTCGGCGTAGAACTTGTCGGCCTCGGCCAGCAGCGCCTCGTCGATGTCCTTGGGCACGCGCAGCACCTCGTTGCCGGCGGCGCGGAACTTCTCGACCGCCTTCAGCGACTCGACGACCAGATACTCGTGCTGGTCCTGGGTGTGCTTGGCGACCTCGGCGGCGACGATTTCCCGAAGGTCTTCGGGCAGCTTGGCCCAGGCGTCCTTGTTGACGTAGAAGACCTGCGGATCGCTGGGCGCGCGGGTCGAAGACAGGTAGACGTACTTCGCCACCTCGTTGAAGTGCATGGTCCAGTTCGACGCCAGCGTGGAATATTCGAAGGCGTCGATGGTGCCGCGCTGCATCGCCTCGAACAGCTCGCCGCCGGGGATGATGACGGTGGCGGCGCCCAGGCGCTTGAAGATTTCGCCGCCGTCGCCCATGCAGCGGGCCTTCAGCCCCTTGATGCTCTGCATGCCTTCGAGCTTGACCTTGGAATGGAAGAAGACCTCTTCCGGCAGCGGCGACAGGGCGCCGGGGAAGGTCATGACGTTGTAGCCTTCCATCATCTTGTTCATGAGGTCGGCACCGCCGGCGAAATCGAACCAGCTGCGCAGCGCCTCGCCCGGCAACGCGCCCGGCCGCGAGCTGATGAGGCCGGCGGACTTCCACTTGTCCAGGTTGTACATCGGGCAGGTGTAGGCCATCTGCAGGACGTTGTCGTGAATGGCGTCCACTTCCTTGTAGGCGGGAACGATCGAGCCGCCGACGAAGGGCTTCACCGTCAGGCGGCCGCCCGAGGCCTTGGTGATCGCCTGGCAGCACTTGTCATGGTAGATCTGCGAGGGATCGGAGGCCGGGCCGTGGCCCGACGACTTCCAGGTGATCGTCTTTTCGGCCGCCTTGGCCGAGCCGATGAACGGCGCGGCCAGCGGAACGGCCACGGCGGCGGCGGTCAGACCCAGAAATTTCTTTCGCGTCAACATCTTGCATTTCCTCCTTGTGTGCCTGTTCTACGTTTCTTTCCTGCCGGGGGGTGGATGTCCCGCGGCAAGCACGCGCGTGGCCGCCCCTAGTCGAGGATGAGGGCGGTTCCCGTCCCGTTGCGGTAGTAGCGGTTGTCGAAGGCCGCCAGGCGGTCCATGGCGGCGGCACCGGTGCAGTGGGAAGCCCCGATGACGGCAATCTCCTTCTGCTTCAGGTACTGGATGGTCAGCGCCAGGCTGTCGGGCGAGGCCTCGACGAGGTGGGTGCCCCCGATCACCGCATGGATCGGCCGGCCCAGCCGCTCGGCGGCGGCGTCCAGCATGTTCTTGACGCCCGGGTGCGAACAGCCGAGCACGGCGATCAGCCCCCTGGGCGTATCGACGGCCAGCATCACCTCGTCGGCGAAGGTATCCTCGACGAAGACGCCCCCCACCCGCACCTT
The DNA here is from genome assembly GCF_026163695.1 of Shumkonia mesophila. Classification (NCBI taxonomy): domain Bacteria; kingdom Pseudomonadati; phylum Pseudomonadota; class Alphaproteobacteria; order Rhodospirillales; family Shumkoniaceae; genus Shumkonia; species Shumkonia mesophila. The sequence continues at coordinate 261,402 of NZ_JAOTID010000004.1, forward strand.
GAAGCGCGGGTTCACCCGCTCGTCGGGATGGCGGCGCGGAAAATCGGTAAGCGCATGAACACCGGGCGCCACCTCGCGGACCGGCTCGGTCAGCGTCGTGTGGGCGATCCCGTTCTCGGCCAGCCATTGGGCGTCGAAATCATTGCCCAGGAACTCGCAGGCGGCACCGAGGTCGCCGTACTTGTCGTCGAAGAATCCCGGGCCGGTCGCCACCCCGAACCCCGAGGCACAGGCCGCCAGCGCGCGCAGCCCGCCGGAGTGGTCGTAGTGGCCGTGGCTCAGCACCACCAGGCGCACCTCCGAAAGGTCGATGCGCAGCTTGGCGGCGTTCAGCACGATGGCATCGCTCTGCCCGGTGTCGAACAACAGGCGGTCCCGGCCGGTGTCGATGTGGAAAGAAAGGCCGTGCTCGTGGACGAGGCCCTTGTGCTCTCCCAATGAATCTTCGACCAGGGTGGTGATGCGCAGCATGATGGCTCCGGGGTTTACCGCCGACCGTCGGTGGCGGACGATTTCTTGATGTCGCGGATGGCGTTGCGCAGGTGGGTGGCCATGTGCTCCCTGGCCGCTTCGGCATCGCCGGACTTGACCGCTTCCAGCACCAGGCCGTGCTCGCCGACCGTCTTTTCCATGCGGCCGGGGGTGTGGAAGCTGGAGATCCAGTCGTCGATCAGGGACGTGGTCATCGTGCGGATCAGGGCGGCCAGCACCTTGTTGTGGGTGGCCCGGGCCAGCAGCTTGTGAAAGTCGCGGTCGCACTGGATGGTTTCGGCGGTGAGCCCGAGGCGGGCGTTGCGTACGAAGCCGGCGTGCGCCTTCTCAAGCTGGGCGACGTCCTCGGGCGTGGCGGCCAGGGCGGCCAGGCGGGCCGCCTGCGGCTCGACGATCAGGCGGACCTCGAAATGCTCCTGCAACGATTGGTCGTTGTTCCTGAGCCAATCGACGAAGCCCTCGAAGGGATGGGCGTCGGTCTTGACGATGAAGATGCCCTTGCCGTGGGCGACCGACAGCTGGCCGATGACTTCGAGGATGCGCACGGCCTCGCGCACCGAGGAGCGGCTGATCCCGAGCTTGGCGGTGAGCTCGTTTTCCGAATAGAACTTGGCGCCCGGCGCAAAACCGTCGTCGACGATCATCTGCTTGATGGCGTCCACCACGCTTTCGGAGAGTCTGACCTTCTTGACCGGCCCCACGCCGTCTCCCCCTGGCTTTCCCGCCGCGCGCGCCGCGCCCGCGGCAGCCATCCGCCAACTTGCCTACTCATCAGACAAGTTGATTATGATATACGATAACGTTTCCGTCAACGGAGCGTCTCGGCTCGACGTCGGCAACAGGCCGTGGCGACGATGGACGAGCAGGACATGAAAATCGAGGACGGCAAGATCACCGCCTACCGGGTACGCCTGAAACTCTCCTTCAAGCTCGAAGGCGGGAAGTAGGGGACGGAGGCGAGGGAGCCCGAAACGGGAAGCCGCAAAAATTGGCTGCGTGTGGCCATAGTGCCGTCGGCTCGCATCATGCGGCGATACTGATCGTTGGCACAAATACAGCTTACTCGTAGCGTAGCGCCTCGATGGGATTGAGCCCGGCTGCCTTGCGGGCCGGATAATAGCCGAAGAAGACGCCTATGGCGGCGGCAAACAGGAACCCCCCGGCGATGGCAGTCGGCGAGACAGGCGTGGACCAGCTAGAAATGGCCGAGATGGCGGCGGCAAATGCGATCCCCATGGCGATTCCAGCAATCCCGCCGCTGACGCTGAGAAAAACGGCTTCCGCAAGGAACTGGAGAAGGACGTGCCGCCGTCTGGCGCCGATAGCCATCCGAAGGCCGATCTCGCGCGTTCGCTCGGTGACCGAGACGAGCAGGATGTTCATGATGCCGATGCCGCCGACCAGGAGCGAGATCGAGGCCACGGCGGCCAGCAGAAGCGCCATGATCCGTCCGCTCCTCTCGGCCGTCTCGACGAACTGACTGAGGTTGCGCACGTCGAAGTCCCTGACACCGCCTGCTGCGATGCGATGGCGGCGTTCCAGCATCTCGATCACTTGTGAAATGGCTGCTTGAACCTGCTGCGGACTCGCCGCCTGGACAAAGATCATGTTGGCAAAGCCGGTGAGGCGCGCCTGCAGATCGTACGGATTGGGCGGCGGCAGATAGGGCCAGTTGAGGGGCGTCTCCTGCCGGTTTGGTGCCGCGACACCCAGAACCTTGCGTTCAGCCGTCGCGAACGGCGTCATGACAAGGTCGTCCTGATCCTGGCCAAGAGGCGATTGGCCCTTGGCGGCGAGAACGCCGACCACGCGCAGCGGCACGCCCTTGACCTGGATGACAGTGCCGAGCGGATTCTCGCCAACCCGGAAAAGCTGGCGGTACACCGTCTCCCCGATAACGGCGATGAGATCCGCCCTGCGGTCGTCCTCGGCCGTAAGACCGCGGCCGGCGGCGATCCGCCAGTTGGTGATCCGCGGATAGTCGTTGCTGACGCCTTGAATGCTGGTCGTCCAGTTGCGGCCCGCGTACTGGACCTGCCCCTGCTGCCGGATGACGTAACCGACCTGGCCGACCGCGGGAGCCTCCCGGCGGATCGCCAGCGCATCTCCGACCGTCAACGTGCTGGCACTGCCGAAGCCTCCACGGACGCCGCCCAGCGTGGAAGCGCCAGGCAGGATCACCACGACGTTGGTGCCGAGGCTCTCGATTTGCTCGCGCACCGCCTCGTTGGCGCCTTCCCCCACGGCGACCATGACGATCAGGGCGGCGACGCCGATGAAAACGCCCAGCATGGTAAGCGCCGAGCGCATCTTGTTGCGGCCGAGCGCCTGGGCGGCGGTGGCGAGAATCATCGATCCGAAGGCCCACAAGCCTGCCGCGGGAACCACCGGAGGCCCATCTTCTTCGGACATCCCAAGGAGCGGAACACGCCCAGGACCCGCCGGGGGCATCGGCGCGACCAGCGGGCGCCCGGGCTCGGCGATCCGTTCGTCGGAGACGACATTGCCGTCGCGCATGGTCACGATGCGATCGGCATAGGCGGCGATATCGGCCTCGTGTGTGACGAGGACGACGGTAACACCGTGCTCGCGGTTGAGGGAAACCAGCGTTTCCATGATTTCATGGGATGTCCTGGTGTCGAGGTTGCCGGTCGGTTCATCGGCAAGCAACAGGCCCGGCCCGTTGATCAGCGCGCGCGCGATGGCGACGCGCTGTTGCTGGCCGCCCGAGAGTTGGCCCGGCGTGTTGCGCTCGCGCCCGCCAAGGCCGAGGAACCCCAGCATCGCACGTGCCCGCTCCAGGCGCGCCCGCCGGCGGACCGGTCCTGAAACCGCATAATAGAGCGGCAGGCCGACGTTCTCGACGGCGCTGGCCCTGGCGAGTAGGTTGAAGCTTTGGAACACGAAGCCGAGGCGTTCGCCCCGGATACGCGCCAAGTCCGGTTCGCGGAGCGCCGCCACGTCGATGCCCTCGAAGAAATAATGGCCGCTGGTCGGCTGATCGAGACAGCCGAGGATCGCCATTAGCGTCGACTTGCCGGACCCCGAGGCCCCCATGATGGCCACGAACTCGCCTTTCTCGACCACCAGGCTGACGCCGGCCAGCGCCTGCACCTCCTGGTCGCCGACCATGAAGGCACGCGTCACATTCTCGACCTTGAGGACGGGTTCCGGCATGCCAATACCTATGCGCATATCAACGACCCGCACGGAAACGCAGCCGCGGGCAATTTCTATCGGCCCCGGTCGGGACCGCTTTCCTCGCCGACGACGACTGGGTCACCGGGACCGAGGCCGCCCTCGGCGATTTCGGTGAAGGCTTCGTCTGCCAGGCCGCGAACGACCGAGAGTCGAACGGGCCGACGATCGCGCAGGATCCACAGGGCGGCCGTTTCGCCGGAACCGGCGGCTGCTACCTTGGTGGCGGCGGCGTCCGTCGGGGCACTGGGCGCATACCGCAGGGCTTGATTGGGAACGCGCAGCACGTCGTCCTTCTGCTCGACGACGATGTGCATGGACGCGGTCATCCCCGGCTTCAGCGCGTAGTCGCGGTTGCCGACGCCGATCACTGCATCGTAGGTGACGACGTTCTGCACTGTTTGGGGTGATTGGCGGACCTGGATCACCCGCCCCGCGAATATCCGGTTGGGGAAGGCGTCGACCGTAAAGGTCGCCTTGTCGCCCTCCTTGATGTCGCCGATATCGCTTTCGCTGACGTTGGTGTCGACTTGCATCCTTGTCAGATCGGTGGCGATCAGGAACAGGGTCGGAGTCTGGAAACTGGCGGCTACGGTCTGGCCCTGGGTCACGTTGCGCGACACCACCGTGCCATCTACAGGGGATACGATGTCGGTATACCCGAGATTGACTATGGCGGCGTCCAGCGCGGCCTGGCGCTGGGCGATCGTCGCCCGGTCGAGAGCGATCTGGGCGACGGCCTGGTCATAGGCGTTTTTCGCCATGTCGGCCGCATCCTGGGAAACCGACTGGCGCGCGACCAGCATCTGCTTGCGCTCGAAATCGCGCTTCGCGTAGGTGAGGTTCGCTTGGTCCTTCTCGAACTGGGCCCTGGCCACCGCCACGTTGGCCCGATCCTGATCGACCGCCGTCTGATAGGGCCGCGGGTCGATCTTGGCGCAGACCTGGCCGGCTACGACCTTGGTGTTGTAATCGCAATTCAACTGCTGGATGACCCCGGAGACATAGGTCCCGACAAGGACTGTCAACTCCGGATTGACGGTTCCACTGGCCGTCACCGTGCGGACCACGGGTCCCCGCGTTATCGGCATCGTGACATAGGATACGGGCGCCGGACCGCGCGCGCTCCACCATGCCGTCCCGCTCGCGCCAGCGAGGGAAAGAAAAACAACCAATGCTAGCCAGCGGCCGCGCACCCTTGGCAATCGACGCCTGGACATCGGCGCCGCGCGAGGGAGCGGCGGGGAAATTTCCTGCACGATCGTCCCAATTCCGTCCGGGGTGTTCATCAACCAGTCCTTCCCGCAGGCAACCCACGCCTCGTTCCCGCGATCAAAGGCAGCCCGCGCGTCTCGGCCCTCCTTCGGCTCACTTCGGTTGGGTGGCGCTCTCCGTGTCGTTTGATTTCGCCGCCTTGGCGTTGGCCAGCGCCTGCCGGCAGCCGGATGACAGCTTCGCCTCATTTTTCTGGAGACAGGCGAGGATGCGGCCGCCGCCGGGCCGCACGCCGGAGCATAGGGAGCGGAAGTCGGAGGTGCAGGCCTGCCGAACGGCCTTCTCGGCCGGTGCGTCCTGCTGTTGGGCCCACGCAACGGGAGTGCAGACGGATAGGCCGACGCCGGCGGCAAGAATGGCCGCGGCGAATTTTCCTTCCCACCGATTGCGCTTTTCCGGAACGGCAACAAACATCGTAGTCTCCTTATTCGGGCTCAACAAAAGCCGGCCGCATCACGGCCCTTCGAGGATTGATACGGCGAAGGCTTGCCAAGTTTCCGCGACGCGCCCCTGAATTTCGCATCGGCGGCGACCTTGTCGTTGTCGCGAAAACTTTCGCGGGTTAGGCCGTATCATGGTCGTTGGCGATGTGGTCGGGGGCGTCCCAGGCGGCCCGGACCGAAGAGAAGGAGACGCTGGATCCAGTTCAGGATGATGGGGGCTTTCGAAAAAACGCGGAGACGAGGCGCGGCGCCGTTCCCCGCTGCGTTGCGGCGGGTGGTGGCACGCCGGGTTCTCTGTCATCGCGAGCCGCCTTGCGATGGAATCAGGGTCTCTTGATGACAACCGGGGAAGAGACGGGCGACGAGGCGCTTATGGAGCGCATCGCGGACGGAGACGAAAGGGCCTTCCGGCTTCTGGCGGATCGTCATCTGGGGCGGATTTTGAGGCTTGGCCGGAAAATGCTCGGCCCCACGGCGGAGGTGGACGACGTGGCACAGGAGGCGCTGTTGCGCATTTGGATGAACGCCGGAAGCTGGCGGGCGGACCTCTCGCGGCTGACGACCTGGATCTACACGATCGTCTATAGGCTTTGCCTCGACCGTTTGCGCGCGTCGCGGACCGTCTCGCTGGACTTGGTCATGGAGGCCGAGGATCCCGCGCCGGGCGCGCTTGAAACCCTGTCGCGGCAGGATGATGCCCGCCGGCTGGCGGCCGCCGTGCAGTTGCTGCAACCCCGGCAGCGGGCGGCCGTCACGCTTTTCTACTACGAGGAACTGAGCGGCGAGGACGCCGCCGCGGTCATGCACGTCAGCCTGCGGGCGTTCTGGTCCCTTCTGCATCGGGCCCGGCAGACGGTGCAGCAGCATTTGCAGGAATCTCTCAGTCCATCCATGAAGGTCGACCCATGAATCTTGAACAGTTCATTCGCCTGCTCGACACCTTCGGCGCCGATTTCCGGCGTTGGCCGGATGCCCAACGCGTGGCCGGCGAGGCCTTGCTCGACGCATCGCCCGCGGCTCGCGAGAAATGGGAGGCGGCTCAACGCCTGGACGCGCTGTTCACGTTGGACCGCAGGCGCCTGGAGCAAACTGTTCGGGCCGATTCCGGCAGGACCGCCGCAATCACCGATGCCGCGCTTCGCCAAATCCGCGCCCGGCCAACGCGATCCTGGGATTGGCGCTGGCTGTTCTCGAAGCCCGTCGGCGCCATCCTGGCGGCCACGGCTCTGGCCGGTTGGCTTGCGGGTGTCGTCATCAGCCCCGCCTGGCAGTCTTCGCCACAGCTAGGGGTGCCGGCCGTCGCCCTCCTGCTGGGGTATGGCGCGGCGGGCATCGAGGAGTGGCTGTGATGCGCGGGCAGGACGGACGCTTCCGCTGGACGTATTGGGCCGTGGGCCTGTCGATCGCCTTCAATCTGTTCTTCGCCGGCTTCATCGGGGCCCAGGCTTGGCGCCACCGGCATCCGGAGAGCCTTCTCTCGGAGGTCATTGCCGATGGCCCGGTCGGGGGTGTCGTCGTCCAGGCCATTCTCCGGCAAATAGCGGAGAAACTGCCGCCCGCCGACGGCCACATCCTCCGCGGCGCGTTCGCCAGGAAGTTCCCGGAGTTGGTTCCCTTGTGGCGGCAATCGTTCCAGGCGGTGGAACGGGTGCGTGCCGACATCGCGGAACGGCCGTTCGACGGGGACAAGACCCGTACCGACATGCTGGCGGCCCGCGAGGCACGCCAGCAGGTCAGCCCACTCATCGAAGGCATCCTGTTGGACGCCCTGCCCCGGATGTCCGACGAAGGGCGGCTTGCCCTCAGCCAGTACCGGCTGCTTCCCCAGCGATGACGTTGAACCTTGATGTCGGTTTTGGATTCTTGCAGCCGCTCATAGGAATCAATTCAGGATCGTAATCGTAACCTTAACCCAACTAAGAAGCCGCCCCCTCCATCCTTCCCAACACCTCGCGCGCCAGCGGCACGGTGATGTTGCGGCGCTCGGCGAGCGCGGCGGCGTCGAGCGCGGCGACGGCGCGGCGGGCGGCGTCGAAGGAGCGTTCCATGCGGGCCAGCAGGAAGGCCAGCACCCCGTCGTCGATCTTGAGCTGGCGGTCGGCGAACAGTTTCACCAGCACGGCCGCCATCAGGGGGTCGTCGGGCGGGCCGATTTCGCAGGCCATGGCGGCATTCAGGCGCGAGCGCAGGTCGGGAAGCTTCACGTCCCAGCGGGAAGGCGCGGCGGCGGCCGTCATCAGCAGGTGGCGGCGGCTTTCGGCGACGAAATTGTAAAGGTGGAAGAGTTCGCGTTCGAGGCCGTGGGCCAGCACCGCGTCGACGTCGTCGATGACAAGCGCGGGCGCCGTGCCGACGATTTCGGGCGGCGTGGCGGCGCCGAGCGCGTCGATGGAAACCGCGCGGCCGCCGCTGGCGCTCAAGAACACCTGGCAGAGGTGCGACTTGCCGCAGCCCGGCGCCCCGTGGATGACCAGCGCCGGGGCCGGCCAGTCGGGCCAGCGGTCGAGCCAGGCCACGGCGTCGGCGTTGGGGGCGGCGACCAGGAAATCGTCGCCGCCAAGCGCCGGCCGGTGGCCGAATTCGAGGGGAAGCTGGGCCGGCGGCGTCACCTGTCGGCATCTCCGCCCAAGGCGTAGACCTGGCTCTGGCGATAGCGTTCCACCGCGAAGCGCACCAGCACGCCGAGGGTGGCGGCCACCGGAATGGCCAGGATCACCCCGGTGAAGCCCAACAGCGCGCCGCCCGCCATCACCGCGAAGATCACCCACACCGGGTGCAGGCCGACGCGGTCGCCGACCAGGCGGGGGGTGAGGAAGTTGCCCTCGATGAACTGGCCGACGGCAAAGACCGCAGCGGTGAGCGCGATGGGCACCCAGTCCGAGAACTGGGCAACCGCGATGCCCATGCCGACGACGAGGCCCAATCCCATGCCGAAATAGGGGATGAACGACATCAGCCCGGTGCCGAAGCCGACCACGATGCCGAATTCCAGCCCGACCAGGGAAAGCCCGACGGCGTAGAAGGTTCCCAGCAGCAGGCAGACCAGGGCCTGGCCGCGCACGAAGGCCGACAGCGTGCGGTCGATCTCGGCGGCCTGTTCGCGCACCGTTTGGTGAATGGCGCCGGGCACCAGTTCGTCGATGCGCCGCACCATGCGGTCCCAGTCGCGCAGCATGTAGAAGGCGACCAGCGGCATGACGATGACGAGCGAGATCAGGTTGATGAGCGCCACGCCCCCCGTCAGCATGCCGGTGAAGAGCCCGCCCACCCACTTGATGGCCGTGCCGGCCTGCTGGCCGGCGGCCGAGCGCAGTTCCTGCATCTGGCCTTCCGGCAACGCATAGCGCAGGCGGTCGATGAGGGGCGCGGCCTGGACGCGCAGGGCCTCGATATAGCCGGGCAAGCGCTCCAGGAAACCGGCCACCTGCACCTGGACGATCGGAATCAGGAGCGCCAGGAGCAGGATGACGACGAGGAAGAAGGCGGCGATGATGAGGGTGACGGCCAGCGTGCGCGAGCAGCCCAGCCGTTCCAGGCGGTCGGCCAGGGGGTCGAGGAAATAGGCGATGGCCGCGCCGGCCAGGAACGGCGTCAGCATGCCGCTCAGCATGTAGATGAGGACGCAGACGACGGCCACTCCGGCCAGGCCGGCCAAAATCTTGGCGTTTTGCATCAGTTTCCGTCCCCCGCCGAGGTGACGAACCGGGCCCAGGTGACCAAGTAGGCGCCGCCCGAAACCGCCGTCGTCGCCGCCACCAGCCAGACCATCGGCAGGATCAACTGGTCGACCCTGAGACCCAAGCCCAGCACGGCCAGGATACCGCCCGCCAGCACGATCTGGGCCCCGGTGTTGAGCTTGCTGACCAGCAGCGGGCGCATGCGCACCGGCCGGCCCAGGGTGTGGGAAAGGATGATGCCGCCGACGATCAGAAGGTCGCGGAACACCACCAGGATGACCAGCCAGACCGGCAGGTGCCCGGCCTGGCCCAGGGTGACGTAGACCGCCACCAGCAGCGCCTTGTCGGCCAGCGGGTCCAGCACCTTGCCCAGCTCGGTCTGGGCGTTCATCCGCTTGGCCAGGAAGCCGTCGACGGCGTCGCTGATGCCGGCGGCGATGAAGACCCAGAAGGCGAAGCCGAACTTGCCGGAGAGAATCAGCCACACCGCCACCGGCACCGCCAGCAGCCGGCCGAGGGAAATGAAGTTGGGCAGGCTCAAACCCTTACGATCCTTTCCGCAGCGAGCGCAGGACCCACGCCGCGCCTTCCTGGGCGAGCGCGAGGTCGGCCTGGGCCAGCGCCAGGGTCAACTGCTCCGTCGTGCCGACGAATTGAAGGTTGGCCCGCACTTCCGTCCGCGACAGAAAAACCACGTCGGTGGAGCGGATCACCGCCATCCCGGCCATCCGGTCGCGGATCGCCAGCCATTCGCTCAAGGCGCCGATGGGAATGGTCACGGCGATGACGCCGGGCCTGCCGAACTGCAACAGGTTGTCGCGCTTCCAGTCGTCCTCGACCTCCACCGCGATCTCGGCGGCGGCCCGTCGCAGCAGGGCCTCCGTCGTCTCGCCGGCCGCCGAGGCATAGGCGCGGACCAGCGTCTGGCCGCCGCCGGTCGGGCCGTAGCGGGTGGTCGAGACGTCGATCCGGATGGTGTTGGCCCGGGGCTCGACGGTCTTGATGGCGTGGGCCACCAGCGAATCGCCAGCCCCGTAGCGCGAGGCGATGGCCGCCAGCCGCTGCGCGTCGCCGCGCACCGCCTGTTCGGCCCCGATGGCCGCGATGTCGGAAAGGTCGCCCAGCGGCAGCGCCAGCGGCACCAGGCCGTCGGGCGCCGGCGTCTCCTCCCAGGCGGTCCGCCAGGGATTGGGGGTGTCCCACAACAGCACCGCGCCGGCCTCTTCGAAGACCGGCAGCACCAGCACCGGCTTGCTCGGCGTTTCGGCGAACGGCAGGCGATAATCGGTGAGCAGCCGGCGAATGGCCTCGCGCTTGAAGCGGAAGGTCAGGCTGGCCAGGTAGCGGGTCGCCGAGGTCTTCTCGTTGGCCACCGAGAAGTCGGTCACGTAGGCGGCGATTCCATTCACCGTCAGCTCCGGCAGGCGACCGCGGTCGGCCTTGAGCGTCAGGCGCGCCAGCAACTGGCGGAAGGCCTTGGCGTGGCCTTCGCCGATGGCGGTATCACGGGCCTTGGCCGCCGTTTCGGCAGTGACGTCGACGGCAACGCCGGCGACCTCGTAGACGTCCGGCATCGCCGCCAGAAGGGGGGCTGCGCCGCCTCCCAGCGAGATGGCGAGGGCAAGAACGGCGCGGTGCCCCCAGGCACGCCATCGGCGGTGATCGAACATTGCAAAGCGTCTCCGATCCGGTATGTTACGCTCGATTTGGACGCGCATGTTAGCACGTTGGATGGGTGGAGGAAGCCATTAGCGGTCTCACGTATAAAGACGCGGGCGTCGACATCGTTGCCGGCGATGCGCTGGTGGATGCCATCAGGCCGCTGGCCGCCTCGACCGCGCGCACGGGCGTCGCTTCGGACCTGGGCGGGTTCGGCGCCCTGTTCGACCTGAAGGCCTGCGGCTACAGGGACCCGGTGCTGGTCGCCGCCACCGACGGCGTGGGCACCAAGCTCAAGATCGCGATTGCCGCCGGCATCCACGACACGGTCGGCATCGACCTGGTGGCGATGAGCGTCAACGACCTGGTGGTCCAGGGCGCCGAGCCGCTGTTCTTCCTCGACTACTACGCCATGGGCCGGCTCGAGGTGGCGACCGGCACCATCGTCATCGGCGGCGTCGCCGAGGGCTGCCGGCAGTCCAACTGCGCGCTGATCGGTGGCGAAACCGCCGAAATGCCCGGCATGTACGCCCGCGAGGATTACGACCTCGCCGGATTCGCCGTCGGCGCCGTGGAGCGCGACGCCATCCTGCCCAACGGCCGGGCCAAGGCCGGCGACGTGCTGCTCGGCATCGCCTCGCACGGGCTGCATTCCAACGGCTTCTCGCTGGTCAGGCGCATCGTCGAGAAGAGCGGCCTCGACTATGCCGCCGAGGCCGAGTTCGAGCCGGGCACCGCCTTGGGCCAGGCGCTGCTGAGGCCGACCCGCATCTACGTCAAAAGCTGCCTCGCCGCCATCGCGACGGGCGGCGTCAAGGCCTTCGCCCACATCACCGGCGGCGGGCTTGTCGAGAACATCCCGCGCGTGCTGCCCAAGCGCACGGCGGTCGAGATCGACGTCGCCAATTGGACGCTGCCGCCGGTCTTCGCCTGGCTGGCCGCCAAGGGCGAAGTGCCGACGGGGGAAATGGCCCGCACGTTCAACTGCGGCATCGGCATGGTCGCCCTGGTCGAACCCGATCGGGTGCGGGCGGTGAGCCAGGCCCTGGCGGACAACGGCGAGACGGTAACGCCGATCGGCCGCCTGATCGAAAGCGCGGACGAAGAGCCGCGCGTGATCCTCAAAAACGTGGAGGAAACATGGCACGCCAGAAACTGGCGGTTCTGATCTCGGGCAGGGGCAGCAATCTCCAATCCCTGATCGACGCCTGCGCGGCGCCCGATTTTCCAGCCGAGATCGCCCTTGTGCTTTCCAACGTGGAAGGCGTCCAGGGCCTGGAGCGCGCCAGAAAGGCCAAGATCCAAACGTCGGTGATCAGCCACCGGGATTTCGCCGACCGCGCAAGCTTCGAGGACGCCATCCACGAGCGCATCCTGGGGGCCCGGCCCGACCTCGTGTGCCTGGCCGGCTTCATGCGCATCCTGACCGACGGCTTCATCAAGCGCTGGAACAACCGGCTGATCAACATCCATCCCTCGCTGCTGCCGGCCTTCCGCGGCCTGCACACCCACGAGCGGGTGCTGGAAGCCGGCGCCCGCTTCGCCGGCTGCACCATCCATTTCGTGCGCCCGGCCATGGACGACGGCCCCATCATCGTGCAGGCCGCCGTGCCGGTGCGGGCCGACGACACCCCCGATACGCTGGCGGCGCGCGTGCTGGAACAGGAGCACAAGATCTACCCGCTGGCCGTCCGCCTGATCGCCGACGGCCGGGTCAGGGTGGTCGGCGAGCGCGTGCTGATCGAACGCGCCGCCCCAGCCGAAGGCACGCTGATCAACCCGGCGGGGTGAACTCCACCCCTGGGAGATCCCGGGCTACGGCAGCACCCACCTCTCCCGGCGCTGACGCGCCACCCTCTCCCCCCTTTGAAGGGCGGAGAGGGCTGATTCCGCACATTCCCTCGCCACCCCTTGGGGGCGGAGAGGGGCAAGGTGAGGTGGGGAAGTCCCGGGTGGCCCTTAATTCTGCGGGTGCGGCGCTTTACCTCAGTTGCCGTTGCCGAAGAACAGGTTTCGCGTCGCGAAGGTGTAGTCCGCCTCGAAGACCATCAGGGCGACAAACACCAGCACCAGCAGCGGCGGGATCAGGATGGCATAGATCAGGGCGAGGCGCTCCCACACCATGTGCATGAAGACGGCGACGATCAGCCCGGCCTTCAGCACCATGAACACCAGGATAAGCGTCCAGCGCAGGTAGCCCTGGATGTGGAAGTAGTCGACCAGGTAGGAGAACGTGCTCAGCACGAAGAGCAGGCCCCAGATCTTGAAGTAGACGCCGATCGAGTGCTGCTGCTGCCCCGCGGCATGCGGGGTGGTTTGCGGCATGGGTTCCTGAACGGTTTGGTGCGCGGTTTGCTGCATGGCCTCGTCCCTACCAGAGATAGAACACCGCGAAGATGAAGACCCACACCAGGTCGACGAAGTGCCAGTAGAGGCCCATGATCTCGACCGCCTCGTAGTGGCCCTTGCGGCTGGTGAAGAAGCCCGGCCGGGCGTGGTCGAAATCGCCCCGCCACACCTTGCGGGCGATGATGACGAGGAACAGCACGCCGACCGAGACATGAAAGCCGTGAAAGCCGGTGATCATGAAAAAGCTCGACCCGAACTGGGCGGCGCCGAAGGGATTGCCCCACGGGCGGACGCCTTCCTCGACGATCAGCTTGGTCCACTCGAAGGCCTGCATGCCGACGAACATGGCGCCGAACACGGCGGTCACCAGCAACAGTACCGCCGACTTCACGCGGTCGCGCCGGTAGCCGAAGTTGACGGCCATGGCCATCGTCCCGCTGCTGGTGATCAGGATGAAGGTCATGATGGCGATCAGGATGAGGGGGATGCTTTCGCCGGCGATGGTCAGGGCGAAAATCTCGCTCGAATTGGGCCACGGCACCGTCGTCGACATGCGCACCGTCATGTAGGACAGCAGGAAACAGCCAAACACGAAGGTGTCGCTCAAGAGGAAGATCCACATCATCGCCTTGCCCCAGGACACCTGCTTGAAGGCCCGCTGGTCCGAAGACCAGTCGGCGACGATGCCGGGCCAGCCCCCGGATTGGGCGAGGGGATCGGTGGTGGATGCAAGTTCGGATGGTGCCATCGCGTCGTCCCCCTTACCTGAACCCGCAAAGGGCCAACAAAAGGTCGATATTGCCGTTCCCCGAGAACAGCAGGCCGAAAAGAACCAGCCAGACCAGCAGCAGGAAATGCCAGTAGACGGCGCAGAGGTCGACGCTCGCGTACAGGTCCCGCGCCACCTCGGTCGCCGGCCACGCCCTGGCGGTGGCTCGGCCCCAGGCCACCAGACCGCCCAGGATGTGCAGGCCGTGCATGGCGGTAATCAGGTAGAAGAAGGCGATGGCCGGGCTCGCCATGTCGAAGAAGGGAATTCCGCCCAACTGGCGCCACGCCGCGATCTGCCCGGCCAGAAAGGCCACCGTGAAGAAGCCGCCGGCGATCAGTCCCCTCCTCACGCCGTCGATCTGCCCTCGGCTCGCCGCCATCCGCGCCCATTGCAGCCCGACGCTGCCCAGGATCAGCAGGACCGTGTTCAGCCACAGCAGCGCCGGTTGCGGCCCCGGACGCCAGGCCTCGAACCGCATCCGCTCGGCATAGGCAACGGTCAGGAGAAAGAAGAGGACGGTCACCACGGCAAGAAAGAACCGAAGGCCGATCTTGGCCGCCGGCGCGGCGATGGCGCGTTCCGCATGCAGTCGTTCGACCGCATCTTGCGGCAACCAGGGTTTTTCCGTGAGCTGGCGCAGGAGACCCATGTCGCGCGCCCCTACTCGGCCGCCCGGGCGGAGGGATCGGCGGCCTTGACCTGGCTCGGCGGAACGTTTTGCGGCACGAAGTCGTCCTCGACGCCCGGCACGCTGTAGGCGTAGGCCCAGCGATAGACCACCGGCAGCGCCGGGCCCCAGTTGCCGTGTCCGGGCGGCACCTCCGCCGTCTGCCATTCCAGCGTCGCCGCCCGCCACGGGTTGCGCCCGGCCAAACGGCCGCCGAAGACGCTCCACGCCATGTTGCCGATGAACACCACCTGAGCGAAACCGACGATCAGGGCGACGACCGTGACGAATTCATTGAGCGTGGCGGCCGATGCCGGGACGAAGCCGGTTTCGCCGATCTCGAAATAGCGCCTGGGCACGCCCACGAAGCCCAGATAGTGCAGCGGCAGGAAGATCAGATAGGCGCCGATGAAGGTGACCCAGAAATGGAACAGGCCCAAGGCCTGGTTGAGCATCCGCCCGGTGATCAGCGGATACCAGTGGTAGATCGCCCCGAAGATGACGAAGATCGGCGCCACGCCCATCACCATGTGGAAGTGGGCGACCACGAACATGGTGTCGGACAGCGGCACGTCGACCGAGACGTTGCCGAGAAAAAGCCCGGTGATGCCGCCATTCAGGAACGTCACGATGAAGGCGATGCAAAACAGCATCGGCACGGTGAAATGGATGTTGCCGCGCCACAGCGTCAGCACCCAGTTGTAAAGCTTGATCGCCGTGGGGATGGCGATGACCAGCGTGGTCGTGGCGAAGAAGAACCCGAAATAGGGGTTCATCCCGCTGACGTACATGTGGTGCGCCCACACCACGAAGCTTAAGCCGCCGATGGCGATGATCGCCCACACCATCATCCGATAGCCGAAGATGTTCCTTCTGGCATGCGTGCTGATCAGGTCGGAGACGATGCCGAAAGCCGGCAGGGCGACGATGTAGACCTCGGGATGGCCGAAAAACCAGAACAGGTGCTGGAACAGGATCGGGCTGCCCCCGCCATACGGCAGTTGTTCCCCCATCTCGACGATGTGGGGCATGAAGAAGCTGGTGCCGATGGTGCGGTCCAGCAGGCTCATGACGACGGCGACGAAGAGCGCGGGAAAGGCCAGCAGGGCCAGGATGGTGGCGACGAAGATGCCCCATACGGTCAGCGGCAGGCGCATCAGCGTCATGCCGCGCGCCCGGGCCTGGAGCACGGTCACCACATAGTTCAGGCCGCCCATGGTGAACCCGATGATGAAGAGGGCGAGGGAGACCAGCATCAGGATGATCCCCCATTCCTGCCCGGGGGTTCCCGAGAGGATGGACTGCGGCGGATAGAGGGTCCAGCCGGCGCCGCTCGGGCCGCCGGGGACAAGGAAACTGGCCGCCAGGACCAGCACGGCCACCAGGTAGATCCAGTAGCTCAGCATGTTGACGTAGGGAAACACCATGTCGCGCGCCCCGACCATCAGCGGGATCAGATAGTTTCCGAAGCCCCCCAGGAACAGCGCGGTCAACAGGTAGATGACCATGATCATGCCGTGCATGGTCACGTACTGGTAGTAGTCCGACGGCTCGATGAACGAGAAGGTCGCGGGGAACCCGAGCTGCAGGCGCATCAGCCACGACAGCACCAGGGCGACCAGGCCGATGGCGATCGCGGTCAGCGAGTACTGGATGGCGATGACCTTGGCGTCCTGCGAGAAGACGTATTTCGTGAGCCAGGTCTTGGCGTGGTAGAGTTCGACCTCCGGGACTTCCGCTGGAGGAGCATGGTCGACGATTGCGGGTTCGGCATAGGCCATGGGATCACCCTTTCCGCTATCGGTTGAGGGGGTGCGGTCGGTTTGAAGCCGACCGGGCACCCCCATTCGCCGCGGCGTCCTCCCGCCCGTCATTGGTGGCCAGTTTCACGGCGTCGCCGGGCGCGGCCCGCGCCATCAGTTCGGCAAACGTCGACTGCCCTTGCAGCCAGTCCCGATACTCCGTCTCCTCTTCCACCACGACCATGCCGCGCATCGTGTGATGCCCGAGGCCGCACAACTCGGCGCACAGGATGTCGAAGGTCCCGGTCCGGGTCGGGGTGAACCAGAAGTGGGTGACCATGCCGGGAATGATGTCCATCTTGGCCCGGAAGTGAGGCACGTAGAAGTCGTGGATGACGTCGACGGAGCGCATCAGTACCTTGAGCGGCCGGCCGAGCGGCAAGTGCAGGTCGTCGCCCTCGATCAAAACGTCGTCCTGGCCGCGGGGGTCATTGGGATCGAGCCCGAACGTGTTGTCGCCGCCGACCAGCCGGGGATCGGAGGCGCCCAACACCCCGTCCTTGCCGGGCAGGCGAAAGCTCCACTGCCACTGGCGGCCGACGACCTCGAACTCGGCCGCGTCGTCGGGGACGGTGACGAATTCGTTCCACGCGATAAGGCCGGGCGTCAGCAGGCCGATGACACCCAGCGACGTCAACCCGGTAAGCCCCCACTCCAAGCGCTTGTTTTCCGGTTCGTACGCCGCCCGCCGGCCTTTCCGGTAGCGGAAACGGACCGCGCAATAGGCCATGAACAGGATGACCGCGACGTAGGCGATGCCGGTGATCCAGAAGGTGACGAGGGTGGCGTCATCGATGCTGTGCCAATTCGAGGCGATGGGCGTCCACCACCACGGGCTCACGACGTGGAATACGACGGTGCCGACCGCGATGACGATAAGAACGACGGCGACGAGCATCCGCAATCACCCCCATGTCCAGCGTCCACAGGCATGAACTCGCGCGAAGCCGGGCCGCGATCCGGTGGCCCGCCAGGCGCTTCACCTCGCTCTCTCGGCCGTTCCCGAAATGCCGTCCTTGCGATCCGGCTGTGCCGCCGGCCTTCCCCTGATCGAAGGCCTTTGCGGCCGCCCTTCCGGAACCCCGGGCCCCGGATTCGACAAAGACAACCTCCCCTATAGGCTTCCCGTGAAGCCTTCTCTGAAAAGTATTGTAACACGACTAATAATAAATTGCACGTTTGTACCAATCGTGCATAATTGCCCGTATTAGGTGATCCGCACAGTGCTTCGTGAACACGTCGGTTGCCGTACGGCGCGATCGACAGCGTGATCGGCCCCTTGTGTCATCTTGGTTGCGTCACCCTGGCTTCGCGACCGTTGCCGGCAGCGGTTGAGGAGACACGGCAATGATGCAAGGAAACACCGTCGCCGGTGCCGGCGCCAAGATCGAAAGGCTGGAAGAACACCGCCAGCCGTTCGCGCTGACCATCGGACCGGCCGATTTGAAGGACGCCCTGCTCAAGGGTTGGGCCGACTTCGATGCGATGCCGACCCACCTGTTCTATCTCTGCCTGACCTATCCCATCGTCACCCTGATCGTCGCCAGGATCTATGCCGGCTACGAGGTGCTGCCGCTGGTCTTCCCGCTGCTGGCCGGCTATACGCTGATCGGCCCGCTGATCGCGGTCGGCACCTACGAGTTGAGCCGGCGGCGCGAGGCCGGGCTGCGGGTGTCGCGCTGGGATGCGCTCGAGGTCGTCCATTCCCCGGCGTTCGGCGGCATCGTCGCCCTCGGGCTGCTGCTGATGCTCTTCTATTTCGTCTGGCTGGCCGCCGCCTGGGTCCTCTATGCCGAGATCATCGGCACCCTGCCCGACTCGGTGGCCGACTTCGCCGACACCGTCCTGACCACGCCGGCGGGCTTTGCGCTCATCGTCGTCGGCTGCGGGGTGGGCTTCGTCTTCGCCGCCATCGTCTTCATGCTGAGCGTGGTCTCGTTCCCGATGATCCTGGATCGCAACGTGCCGGTCGCGGTGGCGGTCAGAACGTCGATCCGCGCCGTTCTCGCGAATCCGCTGACCATGGGGATTTGGGGCCTCGTCGTCGCGACCGCCCTGTTGCTCGGGGCGCTTCCGCTTTTTGTCGGCCTCGCCGTCGTTTTGCCGGTCCTGGGACATGCGACCTGGCATCTCTACCGGCGGGTCGTGACGTACTGAACCGCCGCGAGGCCGTGCGCGAGTCTCCATGGCTTCGGAAGACGGAAACCGTGACCGGCGTCTGGCGCGACGAAACCAGCCGTTCGGCCATGCCGTTTTTCGGCTGCTCGATTCTTTATCTGTTCCCGATCTTCGTCTTCCGGCTTGCCGATTCCCTTTTGATCCCATCGCCGCAGATCCCTGGCGGCCGTCATCGGCGTCATCTGGAATTCTGCCACGTCGCGAAAACTGCTATTCTCAGGCAGTATTGTCGTTTGTTTTATTGGTCATCCCGATTAAATCACAATCCTATGCGCCAGAAACGCCAGGACCTCATCCGTTCCCTGTTCGATGAGTACATCGAGATGTACGCCGCGCGCGACGATCTCTTGACGGAACGCTTCAGCGAAAATTTCAGCGGCTACACCGGCGGCGGCGATTTCCTCGTCAAGGACCGCGAGCACTGGGCGCGAATCACCCGCAAGGACTTCGCAGAGGTGCCCGGCCGTCTGCGCATCGAGATGCTGGACCTCTCGACGCAGGACTTGAGCGAGGACGTCGTCGTCACCACCGCCTTTTTCCACATTCACCTGCCCATCCCCGATTCCATTCTATCCAGGGAGACGGCGCGGCTGGTACTGGTTTTCCGCCGTGAAGACGGGGAGTGGAAGATTGCGCACAGCGGCATCTCCATCCCCTATCAGCTGTTGGCAAGCGGCGACGACGAGGTCTACCCGATCAATTGCCTGCACGAGCGCAACCGCGAGCTTGAAGCCATCGTCGAGGAGCGCACCGCCGCCCTGGAAGACGCCAAGACCAGGCTGGAGGCGCTCAGCAACACGGACGGACTGACCGGCATCGCCAACCGCCGCGCCTTCGATGGCATGCTGGCCCAGGAATGGAAACGCGGACAACGCGCCGGCACGCCGCTGGCCCTGATCATGCTCGACGTCGACCACTTCAAGAAGTTCAACGACCGCTACGGCCATCCGGCCGGTGACCGCTGCCTGCAGGCGCTGGCCGGGGCGCTGGCCCAGGCGGGGCGGCGGGCCGGGGAACTGGCGGTGCGCTACGGCGGCGAGGAATTCGTCATGCTGTTGCCCAATACCGGCGGGCACGACGCCTTGGAAACCGCCCACCACATCCAGCAGGGGGTGTGGGCGCTGGCCCTGCCGCACGCGGATGCGCCCACGGGCATCGTCACCGTCAGCCTCGGCGTGGCCAGCCTGGTGCCGTCAGCGCAACTCAATCCGGAAGATCTGGTGCAGCAGGCCGACTCCGCGCTTTACAGCGCCAAGCTGTCAGGGCGCAACTGCGTGCGTTCGGCGACGGCGTGACGTGGCGCGGGAACGAAAACCCCGCCCCGGTTGCCCGGGACGGGGTTTCGATGACGTGCCGTGCCGCTTGAAGGGGCGGCGGCGGAATAGGTCAGCCGACCAGCTCGGTCGCCGCGAAGAAATAGGCGATTTCGTCGCGCGCCGTTTCCGGGGCGTCGGAGCCGTGCACGGAATTCTCCTGCACGTTGACGCCGAGATCCTTGCGGATGGTCCCCGCCTCGGCGTTGGCCGGGTTGGTGGCGCCCATCACCTGGCGGTTGCGCTGGATGGCGTTGTCGCCTTCGAGCACCTGCACCACGATGGGGCCGGAGCACATGTAGTCGCACAGGTCGTTGAAGAAGGCCCGCTCGGCGTGGACGGCATAGAAGCCTTCCGCCTGCTTGCGGGTCAGGTGAATGCGCTTCTGGGCGACGATGCGCAGCCCCGCCTCTTCGAAACGGGCGACGATCTGGCCCGTGATGTTCCGGCGGGTGGCGTCCGGCTTGATGATGGACAAAGTCCGTTCGACAGCCATGCCCTAAAATCCTCCAATAGCTTCGTTTGTTCTCTGACATTCCCTCAAGAGACCCGCCCCCCGACGGTTTCCCGTTTTGCGTGGGCGCGGGCATCGGGCTCCCCTCGGAGCCGGCGCCTTATAGACAGATCGTGGGCGCGACGCAAGTGTCCCATCCGCCGCCGAGGGGGCGCAAAGGCGGCCACCCTGCCCTCTCCGCCGGTGGGGCGGAGCCGGTGTTTATTTTGGGGACACCATACTTTTATTTTGGGGACACCATACTTAATTCGCAAAAGACGTTACCCCTCGTGCGGCGAGTGATGAAATCGAATTAAGTATGGTGTCCCCAAAATAGGCCGAAACAGGCGTGGTTTTCCGGCGGGCCGGGGCGTGCTATGACGCCGCCATGCTGACGATCAACGACCTCACGCTACGCCTTGGCGGGCGCGTCCTCTTCGAGGGTGCCAGCCTGTTCGTGCCGGCCGGCCACAAGGTGGGCCTGGTCGGACGCAACGGTTCGGGCAAGACGACGCTGTTTCGAGTCATCTCCGGCGAGTTGGCCCCCGACAGCGGGTCGGTCACCCTGGCCGGGCGGCCGCGGGTGGGCCGCGTCGCCCAGGAAGCGCCGGACGGCCCGTCGAGCCTGCTGGAAACCGTGCTGGCCGCCGACGAGGAACGGGCCCGCCTGCTGATCGAGGCGGAGACGACGGCCGATCCGCTGCGCATCGCCGAGGTGCACACGCGGCTCACCGACATCGAGGCCCATTCCGCGCCCTCCCGGGCCGCCGCCATCCTGTCCGGCCTGGGGTTCGACGAGGCGGCCCAGGCTCGTCCCTGCCAGGAATTCTCGGGCGGCTGGCGCATGCGCGTGGCGCTGGCCGGGGCGCTGTTCGCCAGGCCCGACCTGCTGCTGCTGGACGAGCCCACCAACCACCTCGACCTCGAGGCCACCCTGTGGCTGGAGGGTTATCTGGCCGCCTGGCCGGGAACCCTTCTGGTGATCAGCCATGAGCGCCGGCTGCTCAACCGCGTCGCCGAGGAAATCGCCCATTTGAGCGAGCGCACGCTGACCCGCTATGCCGGCAACTACGATCGCTTCGAGCGGGTGCGCCGCGAAAACCTGGTGCGCGAGGCCCGGATGCGCGACCGCCAGGTCGCCGAGCAGAAGCGCATCCAGGCCTTCGTCGACCGCTTCCGGGCCAAGGCCACCAAGGCCCGGCAGGCGCAAAGCCGGCTCAAGATGCTGGCCCGCATGGAGCCGATCGCCGCGGTCATCGAGGAGCACACCACCGCCTTCCAGTTTCCGGCCCCCGAGCCGATGCCGCCGCCGCTGATCGCGTTGACCGGGGTTTCCGTCGGCTACGTGCCGGAAAAGCCGGTGCTCTCCCGCCTCAACCTGCGCATCGACATGGACGACCGGATCGCCTTGATCGGCGCCAACGGCAACGGCAAGTCGACCCTGGTCAAGCTGTTGAGCGGCCGGCTCGACGTGACGGAGGGGACGCTGCGCCGGCCCGGCAAGCTGCGCATCGGCTATTTCGCCCAGCACCAGGCCGAGGAGCTGGACATGGGCGGCACCGCCTTCAGCCATCTGGCCGCCCTCATGCCGGATGCCCGCGAATCGGCGGTGCGCGCCCATCTCGGCCGCTTCGGCTTCGGCCAGGACAAGGCCGACGTCAAGGTTTCCTCGCTCTCCGGCGGCGAAAAGGCCCGCCTGCTGTTCGCCATGATGAGCCGGGCCGACCCGCACATGCTGCTCTTGGACGAGCCGACCAACCATCTGGACGTCGACGCCCGGGAGGCCCTGGTCGAGGCGCTGAACGGCTTCGACGGCGCCGTCATCGTGGTCAGCCACGATGCCCACCTGATCGATTTGGTGTGCGACCGCCTGTGGCTGGTGGCGGACGGCACCTGCGCCCCCTTCGAGGGCAGCCTCGAGGATTACGCCCGCCACCTTGCCGAACAGCGCCGGGCCAACCGGCGCGGCGACGGCGAGGCCGGGGCCAACGACCGCAAGGAGGCGAGGCGCAACCGCGCCCAGGCGCGCGCCGACGCAGCCCCCCTAAGACGGGCCGCCCAGCAGGCCGAAAAACGCCTGGCTGAAGCGACCGAGTGCAAGAAGCGCCTCGAGGCCGAGCTGGCCGACCCCGCCACCTATGCGCGGGCGCCCGAGCGCGTCACCGCGCTGCAGATCGCCATGGCCGAGGCGCGAAGCGCGCTGGAGGCCGCCGAGGAAGCCTGGCTCGCCGCCCACGCCGCGCTGGACGAGGCAGAGTAGGCGCGATTCCCTCTCCCCCGTTTGCCAGCCGGGGGCGAGCGGGATTAGCTTAAGGCCCAACCCGTGCGGAGGGCTCGACCTGTCGTGGGTCGGGCATCATCCAAAAGAAGCGGAGGATTGGGATGCGTTCGACCAGCGACGCGAAACGCGCGCGTCCGATGGTGCAATGGCTGGCCACCGGCGGCGCCGGCCTCGAGGCTGGCCGCTCCATCATCCGGGCTTGTCCCCTCTTCGGCCCAATGGCCTGACGGCCTGACTCCCGCGGACGGAGGGAGCGGGGGGATGCCCCTTCTCCCCTTTTCCGTGCCCGGCCGTTGGCGCGTTGCGCCGACCCTCGCCATGGACAAGACCCCGCCCGATCTGCTTATCTCGGGCGGGCGTCTGTCCGCGCCCATCCCCCCGCCGCCAACCGATGGAAGGGACCGGCCATTCGCAAAGTCCCGTTGAGCACCATGATCATCTTCCATGTGATTCCCCTCGCCATCTTCCTTTACGTGGCCTGGCGGTTCGTCCTGCCGCTGCCGGTCGGTCCGGCCTGGAAGGGGCTGGCGGCGCTGGCCCTGCTGGCGATCTCCCAGCAGCACCTCGTCGTGCGCACGTTCTTCGGCAGCTTGGCCTCGCCGGAACTTCCCGCCCCGGTGCTGATCGCCGTCGGCTGGCTGTTCGGCGCCTTCATTCTGCTGGCGGGGTTGCTGCTGCTCAGGGATCTCGCCGCCGTCGTCCTCCTGCTGGCCGCCAAGGCGGGCCTTTCGGCGGGGATTTCGGTTTCCGGCGTCGGCTGGGCCTTGGGCGCCGGCGTCGCCGCGCTCGTCCTCTCGGCGTTCGGGGTGTGGCAGGCCGTCCGCGTGCCCGACGTGCGCACCCTCGACATCGCCATCCCCGGCCTGCCGGCCGAGCTCGACGGCCTCAACCTGGTGCAGATCAGCGACCTGCACGCCAGCCGCCTGTTCGCGGCGCCGTGGGTCGAAGCCGTGGTGGAGAAGGCCAACGCGCTCGATCCCGATGTCATCCTGTTGACCGGCGATCAGGCCGACGGCCCGGCCGACCGGCGCGCCACCGACGTGGCGCCGCTCAGGGGGCTTAAGGCCCGGCACGGCGTCTTCGCCATCACCGGCAACCACGAATACTACTCGGGCCACGCCGCCTGGATGGCCGCCTTCGAGGACCTCGGCATGCGCGTACTGATGAACGAGCACGTGGTGATCGGCCAGAACGGCCGCTCGCTGGTACTGGCCGGCATCACCGATGCCGCCGCTTTCGGCTTCGCGCTGACGGCCCCCGACATCGGCGCGGCGCTGGCCGGGGCGCCCAAGGATGCCCCCGTCGTCCTGATGGCGCACCGGCCGCCCGGGGCGGCGCGGCACGCCGAGGCCGGCGTCGACCTCCAGCTTTCGGGGCACACTCACGGCGGCCAGATCCCGGGCATCAAGGCGCTGGCGCGGCACTTCAACGAGGGGTTCGTCTCCGGCCTCTATGCGGTCGGCGGCATGCAGCTTTACGTCAGCAACGGCACCGGCCTGTGGCCCGGCTTCCCGCTGCGCCTCGGCAGCCCCGCCGAGATCACCCAGATCGTGCTGCGGGCCCGCGCGGCCGGCCAGGGCTGACCCCGCCGGACCGTCGCCCTGGGCAACCGGAAAGATCGTTGACACGGTCGTCTTCCAACATCGGCCCCACCCAGGGATTCCGCCATTTGTGGATAACTAGGGGAAAATATCGGAAAAATTGGGCTTTATCCCGTTCCCCCGATATGCGAAAGCCTTTGCTCCGAGACCGGGCTTTCGGAATCGGGCCATGAGGGGTGCCACCGGGCCGCGGTCCTGCGACCATAAATGGGGGGAATCCCGCAATGCCCGAAAAATGCGTTCTCGACGTCAATGAACGCCCGGCCCCGGGGCCGTGGCTGCTGTTCAGCCTCCAGCACCTCTTCGCCATGTTCGGCGCCACCGTGCTGGTGCCCTTCCTGACCGGCCTCAATCCCGCCGTCGCCCTGGTTTCCAGCGGCCTCGGCACGCTGCTTTACATCGTCATTACCCAGGGCAAGATCCCGGTCTACCTGGGGTCCTCCTTCGCCTTCATCGGCCCCATCCTGGCAGCCAAGACCATCGGTGGCCTGGACGGCGCCCTGGTTGGCTGCGCGGTGGCCGGCCTGGTCTACGTGGTGGTCGCCGGCTTCATCGCCAAATACGGCGTCGATTGGCTGCTGCGCCTGCTGCCCCCGGTGGTGATCGGCCCGGTCATCATGGTGATCGGCTTAGGGCTAGCCCCCGTCGCCATCAAGATGGCGACCGGCCAGGCGGCCGGCGGCCCCTACAGCTCCGAGCAGTTCATCGTCGCCCTCTCGGCGCTCGGCATCGCGGTCGTCTTCGCCACCTTCATGCGCGGGATCTTCGGGCTGATCCCCATCCTGTTCGGCGTGCTGGGCGGCTATCTGGTGGCCATCCCCTTCGGCTTGGTCGACCTCGCCAAGGTCGCCACGGCGCCGCTGTTCGTGATCCCCGAGTTCATGATCCCCGGCGTCACCGTTTCGCCGGTGGTTTCGCTGTCCATCATCCTGATGGTGGCCCCCGTCGCCCTGGTCACCATCGCCGAGCACATCGGCGACCAGACGGTGATCAGCAAGGTGACCGGGCGCAACTTCCTGGTCAATCCCGGCCTGCATCGCTCGCTCCTGGGCGACGGCCTGGCCACCAGCCTGGCCGCCCTGATCGGCGGCCCGCCCAACACCACCTATGGCGAGAACATCGGCGTCGTCGCCATCACCCGGGTGTTCAGCGTCTACGTCACCGGCGGCGCCGCGGTGCTGGCCATCGTCTTCGGCTTCGTCGGCGTCATCTCGGCCTTCATCCAGAGCATCCCGACCGCCGTCATGGGCGGGGTGTGCATCATGCTGTTCGGCATCATCGCCGCCTCGGGCATGCGCCTCATGGTCGACCGGCGGGTCAACTTCGCCGAGAAGCGCAACCTGATCATCGCCTCGGTCATCCTGGTCATCGGCGTCGGCGGCGCGGTGATCCACGTCACCGACACGGTCCAGATGTCGAGCATGGCGCTGGCCGCCGTTTCCGGTGTCATCCTCAACCTGGTGATGCCGGGCCGCCAGAAGGGCGCCGCCGGCGAGGCGCTGTTCGCCCCCGAACCGGAAGCCGCACCGGCCGAGTAGTCAATCTCCACACGCAGACAACCCCCCCGCCGGGCGGCCAGCCCGGCGGGGGTTCTTTTTGTCCGCTCGCTTCCAAACCGTCATGCCCCGGCGGCAGCTGTTCAGCCCGGGGCATCCAGCCTTTCGGCACTCCGGATTGCCCGGACTTCGCCGGGCAATGACGAATTGTAAAGGCCACTAGTCCCGATCCCGAGGTCGGGGCAAAGGCGTCGCGAAGCACAGAGCGTCACTTGGTGCCGAACAGGCGGTCGCCGGCGTCGCCGAGGCCGGGCACGATGTAGGCCTTCTTGTTGAGCCGCTCGTCGAGCGAGGCGACGTAGACCGGCACGTCGGGATGGGCATCCAGCAACACCTGCACGCCCTCCGGCGCGGCGACCAGGGCCATCAGCCGGATGTTGGCGTCCTTGACCCCGTGATTGTTGAGCACGTCGATGGCGTGCGCCGCCGAATAGCCGGTGGCCAGCATGGGGTCGGTGACGATGAAGGTGCGCCCGCGCGCCGCCGGCAGTTTGACCAGGTATTCCACCGGCCGCTTGGTCTCGGGGTCGCGATAAAGCCCGATGTGCCCGACCCGGGCCGAGGGCATCAACTCCAGCAGCCCATCGGCCATGCCGGTACCGGCCCGAAGGATGGGAACGACGGCCACCTTCTTGCCCTTGATGACCGGGGCTTCCTCCATCGGCGCCACCGGCGTCTCGATGACCTCGGTAGTCATCGGCAGGTCGCGCGTGATCTCGTAGCCCATCAAGAGCGAGATTTCCTTCAACAGCCCGCGGAAGTCCCGCGTCGGCGTCGTCGTCTTGCGCATGTGGGTGAGCTTATGGAGGATCAACGGATGATCGAGGATGAAAAGGTTCGGGAATTCCGGCGTCGTCTGCATCCTGGCGGCCCCTCTCGGCGGTTTTGTCACCAATAGCAGGGAAGGCCGGCCTCCGACAACGCTTCAAAGCGTCGGTCGCGGTCCGCCCTATAGAGCGTCGTTGGAAAAAGTGAAGGTAATCCGCCGACCCTGCGGATCGGAGCCGGAACCGTTGCCGTTGCATTGCCTGTGGCTTGTGTAGATGCCGGCTGCGCTTAAGCCGTTATTACAGGCCACCGACCAAGTCCCCTCGGGTGGGTTCGTGGTCCTGTACTTGCCGCGCGCCCACATCCACTGCCCAACGCATTCCACCTTCGGCTCGCCAAAAGACAGAATGATCTCTCCGCGGTCGGTCAATGAACTGGTGCGCATGAGGCCGATGGCCAGCGGCACGACGCCCTCCCATTGCAGCGCCACCGTCATTTCGTTGGCGGCAAGGGAACTTCCCGCCCTTTTGGGCTGACTGGGCCCCGACGTTACCCTTGCCGTCGGTGCGGGTGCGGCAGCGGCCTTGTTCGCCTCGGCCTTCCCTGCGCCTTCCCTCGCTGCGGCCAGCAAGGTCACGCAATCCTCGACCTTCAACCCACGGATCTTCGCCTCGCGGACCGAGGGTTGGTAGGCGTCAACGGACTCCCACGCCGCCGGCCCGGAACGAGTGGCAATCGCCGTCCGACAAACCTGCAGGTCTGTCCGGTAGGCCAAACTCCCACCGCTCCCGGCCCCCCCGCTCAACTGACAGGCGCCGATCGCCAGAAGGGCGGGCGCAACCACGCCAATAACGGAGATGTTCCTTGCCAATATAGCGTCCCCCCGTCAAAATACCGTGGTTGAAAAGAAAAAACTATGCAACTCAATAGTAGTTGGGTCAATGGGGGAAACGTCGATGCGACTAGCAATCATCATCTGCTCCATTGTCTTTGCCGGATCGGGCTGCGTCACGACCGATCCCGGCACGGTTAAAGACGTCACGGGGAAGGTCATATCCAGCAGCGGCTTTGAAAAAATAGGAGATGAGCAATCAAAGATAAAATATATAGGCCAACGTTCCGTAGAAGAGCGAACGTATGTATCAAGCAATGATGCTCGATATGAGACCATTAAACTAAATGGAATGCCTGTATTCTATTACAGCAGCCTCTATGGGGAAAGGGATTGGAATCACCCTCCAAAACAGAGCCTGGAAAATCGCATCGAATCCCAGGCTTTCCAACACAATCTTGATGAATATGGCGCCAAGGGAAACGACTATTCCATCACAAAAAGAAAAACGAAACACGGCACCGCGTATTGGGCTAGTGTGTCTGGCACTAGCGGAAGCTGCATGATTTTGATCTTGCGATTTGGCAGGCTGGGATGGTCCCATTGGAGCGGCGGCACTTCAGAGATTCGCGCCGTTGGTTGCGGCAAAGTCACAGGAATAGCCGCCGAGCGAGCCGTCAATGATGTTTTCGCGGAAATCGACAACCTGGAATTTGTCGAGTAGTGGCCCCTAACACCCCGTCAGCCGTTTCACCGCATCGGGGGGCAGCTGCGAGCCTTCGGAGAGCACCGCCTCGGTGCCCCAGGCGATGGCGACGTCGAGCGCCGCCTCCATGGGCCGGCCCGAGGCCAGGCCGTGGATGAGGCCGGCGGCGAACGAATCCCCCGCCCCGGTGGTGTCGAGCGCGGTGACCTGGCGGGCCCGCCGCTCGATCTCGCGGCCGTCGCGGCCGTAGGCGACGGCGCCCCAGGCGCCGCGCGTCACCACCGCCCATTCCAGAAGGTCGCCGGCAACGGCCTTGGCCGCCTGCCAGGGGTCGGCCAGCGCGGCGGCCGTCAGGTCGGAGGCCGAGCCGACCACCACGTGGGCCGGCCGGGCGCCCGTGGCGCAGGGCGGGATGTGGGCGATGACCCGGCAATGCTTCGCCTTCTCGGCCAACAGCGGCGCCAGGTTCAGGGCCCGGCTGCGCACGTAGAGCCAGTCGGCCGGTAACTCGACGAGACGGGCCGGCGGCTCGGGCTCGGTCGTGCGATGCAAATTCACAATGGTGCGCTCGCCGCCGACCTCGACCATGATCACCGAGCGCGTCGTCGCCGCGCCCTCGATCACCTTGACGGCCCCGGCGTCCACCCCGGCCGCCTTGAGGCCGGCCAGCAGACGCCGGCCGGTGTCATCGTCCCCCACCGCCGCCACCAGCGCCACGGCATGGCCGGCCAGGGCCAGCGGCATCGCCGTGTTGGCGCCGCCGCCGCCGAGCCGCACGCTGAGGCCCCGCCCCTCGAGGTGGCCGCCGACGCGCAAGGGCTCGTCCAGGCGCACGACGGTGTCCTCGCCGATCGATCCGACGACGGTGATGCGGGCCATGGCGTCCCCCCTTTCG
Organism: Shumkonia mesophila; assembly: GCF_026163695.1. Lineage (NCBI taxonomy): Bacteria > Pseudomonadati > Pseudomonadota > Alphaproteobacteria > Rhodospirillales > Shumkoniaceae > Shumkonia > Shumkonia mesophila. Next base: position 290,359 of record NZ_JAOTID010000004.1, read on the forward strand.
CCCCCAGCCTAGCCAGAGCGGGCGAGCAGGGCAACCCGCCCCCCTTGCGCGGCGGCGCCGGGTGGGTTATCGCGATACCCCAGCGAAGCGGACGGCGAACCATGGCAGACGGCACTCCAGGGTCGAAGCGCGGATACGGCATCGCCGTCCGGCTGTCGCTGTTCTACGTGGCCTTCTTCGGCATGATCGGCGTCTACATGCCGTTCTGGCCGGTATGGCTGGTCTCGCGCGGGCTGGAGCCCACCGAAATCGGCCTCCTGCTCGGCATCGCCGCCGGGGTGCGCCTGTTCGCGGCGCCGCTGATCGCCGGCGTCGGCGACCGCTCCGGCCGGCGCCGGCGGCTGATCGCCGCGCTGGCCATCGGCGCCCTGGCAGCTTTCGCGCTTTACGCCTGGACCCTCGGTTTCTGGCCGATCCTCGCCGTCACCGTGCTTTTCACCGTGGTGTGGTCGCCGCTGATGCCGCTGGGCGAGACGTTGGTCAACCTGGCGGTCCGCCGGCACGGCCTGCAATACGGCCCGATCCGCCTGTGGGGCAGCCTGGGCTTCATCGTCGCCGCGGTCATCGGCGGCCGGGCGCTGGTCGGACGGCCCGACGACATCATCTTCTGGCTTCTGCTGGGCCTGGTGGCGGCGACGGCGGCGGCCTGCGGGCTGCTGCCGGAGGCGCCGCCCGACGACGACGGCGGCCGCCGCCCGCCCCTGCGCTCGGTCCTGGCCAACCCCGGGTTCCTGCTGTTCCTGGCCGCCGCCGGGCTGATCCAGAGCAGCCACGGGGTCTATTACGGGTTCGGCACACTCTACTGGAAGACGCTCGGCTATTCCGAGGCGGCGATCGGCGCCCTGTGGGCCGAGGGGGTGATCGCCGAGGTGGTGCTGTTCGCCTTCAGCGGCCGCATCACGAAACGGTTCAGTCCGTCGGCCCTCATCCTCATCGGCGCCCTGGCCGCCGTGGCGCGCTGGACGGTGACCGGGCTGACCGGCGCGCTGCCGGCCGTGGCCCTCATGCAGCTCCTGCACGCCCTCACCTTCGGCGCCACCCACCTGGGGGCCATCACTTTCATCATGCAGCGGGTGCCCCCCGCCCTCTCGGCCACCGCGATGAGCCTCTACGGCTCGGTGCTGGCCGGGCTGGCCATGGGCGCCTCGATCCTGCTGTCGGGGCCGCTCTACGCCGCCTTCGGCGGTGGCGCCTACCTGGCGATGACAGGGATCGGGGTGGCGGGCGCCGGCCTTGCCCTGCTGCTAGCGCGACGCACCGGCGAGGAGCGATGAGTCAACCCTCTCCGCCCTTCACGGGGGGAGAGGGTGGCGCGTCAGCGCCGGGTGAGGTGGGCCTTGCCGCCGCCGGAGAATCCCCCACCTCACCCCGGCCCTCTCCCCCCCGTTGGGGCGGAGAGGGAGTGATTCCTGATTGTCCTTATCCCTTCTTCTCCCACCCGCCGGCTTCGGTCTGCTGCCAGTAGGTGAGGGTGTGGCCGGCTTCCTTGTAGGCCTTCCAGCGTTCGCGGGCGGCCTGGAGGGCGGCGGCGTCGTTGCCGTCGAACAGGTTGAAGCACCGCTCGTAGGCGTCTATCGGCCCGTCGCGGCCGTCGGTCAGGAACAGGAAGGCGGCGCCGTTGGGGTTGTCTTCCCCCGCCGTCAGCCACACCGGCTGCTCGTCGGCATTGCCGTCCCGGTGGCTTCCGTGCGGAAGCCACGACTTGTCCCCGTAGGTCCACAGCGAGAGGTTCAGGGCCTCGACCCGTTCCTCCGAGCCGGCCATGACGACGGCGCGCTTGCCGGCCGCCAGCGTCTTTTCCAGCAGGCGCGGCAGCACCCGTTCGAGGGGCGACTTCTGCAAATGGTAGAAGGCGATTTCGCCCATGCCCCTCCTCCCGGTTCCGGCCCCTTGGGCCGCCCTACTTCTTTTCGTAGAAGTCGGCGACGAAGCGGTCCAGCAGGCGCACCCCGAAGGCGGTGCCGCCCTTGGGCACGGTCGGCTTGTCCTTCTTGCCCCAGGTGACGCCGGCGATGTCGAGATGGGCCCACGGCGTGCCGTCGACGAAGCGTTGCAGGAACTGGGCGGCGGTGATGGACCCGGCGGAGCGCCCGCCGCTGATGTTCTTGACGTCGGCGGCGTCGGATTTCAGCATCTTGTCGTATTCGTCGTCCAAGGGCATCCGCCACACCCGCTCGCCGACCGCCTCGCCGGCGGCGAACAGGCGCTGGGCCAGCTCGTCGTTGTTGGAGAAGAGGCCGGCCAATTCCTCGCCCAGCGCGATGATGATGGCCCCCGTCAGGGTGGCGAGGTCGACCATCAGGCGCGGCTTGAAGCGGTCCTTGCAGTACCACAGCACGTCGGCCAGCACGAGGCGGCCCTCGGCGTCGGTGTTGAGAACCTCGATGGTCTGGCCCGACATCGATTTGACGATGTCGCCCGGCCGCTGCGCGCTGCCCGAGGGCATGTTCTCGACCAATCCGATGATCCCGACGACGTTGACCTTGGCGCCGCGCCCGGCCAGCGCCTTCATCAGGCCGATGACGACGCCGGCGCCGCCCATGTCCCACTTCATGTCTTCCATGCCGCCGGCCGGCTTGATCGAGATGCCGCCGGTATCGAAGGTGACGCCCTTGCCGATGAAGGCGATCGGCTCGGCATCCTTGGCGGCCTTGCCCTTGCCCGCACCGTTGGGCAGGCCCTGCCAGCGCATGACCACCACGCGGGGCTCGCGCACGCTGCCCTGGGCGACGCCCAGCAGCGCGCCCATGCCCAGCTTTTCGAGCTGCGCCTTGCCCAGCACCTCGACATCGATGCCAAGCTCGGTCAGCGTCTTGGCCTGATCGGCCAGCGTCGCCGGATAAAGCACGTTGGCGGGCTCGGAAACCAGGTCGCGGGTCAGGAAAACGCCGTCGGCGATGGCGTTCAAGCCCTCGAAGCGGCCCTTGGTCTTGGCGGCGTCGGGGGTGAGGATGCGCAGCGACTTGAGCGACGGCTTGTCGTCCTTCTCTTCCTTGGTCAGGTACTTGTCGAAACGGTACGAGCGCAGGCGCGCCCCGAAGGCCACCTCGGCCGCCATGTCGGGGGCGGTCATCGCGCATCCCTCGATGGCGTCGACGGCCACCTCGACGGTGGCGTGGCCGCGCGTTCCCAATTCGGCATAGATCTGGCCGCCCAGCCCTTGCAGGCGCGTCGCGTCGATCTCGTCCCCCTTGCCCAGGCCCACCACCAGAACGTGATCCAGCTTCGATCCCCCGGGCGCCAGCAGGGTCAGGCTCTGGTCCTTCTTGCCCTTGAAGCGCGGCGCCGCCTTGATGGCGCGCCCGATGGCCCCCTTGAGCTGCTTGTCCAGCGCGGCGGCGGAAGGCGTCAGCTTGCCCCCCTCCAGGACAGAGACCACGACAACGCCCGATTCGGGCAACTGAGGCTTGGAGAACGAAATCTTCATTATCCCTCCGCTGGGTGGGCCAGACCGCCATCACTGCGGGTTTTCCGCCGGCCGCAACACGCGACCCGGCGAACCCGGTCCCCTGAATTTAGCAGTGATGGCGCCAAAAGGAAGGGCCGTGGCGGAAAAACTAGTCGCCGGGGTGCGCCATGCCCGGCGTTTCGGCCTTGCCCAGGCCGGCGGCGACGTCCTTGGCGCGGGTCCCGCTGGCCAGCCAGACCAGGCCGCCCGGCAACGCCACGGCCAGGGTGAAGAAGCCATAAAGAACCGACATCACCAGGGCGTCGGCGGGGGCCACGCCGATCAGCCCGAAGGCATAGACCATGCTGCCCTCGCGGACCCCCCAGCCGGCGACCGAGATGGGCAACGCCGAGATCAACAACACCGGCAGGAACAGCGCCAGGACATCGATCGGGCCGACGGCAAGGTTCAAGCCCCGGGCCAGCACGAATACCGCCATGGCCAAGGTGGCGTGGCCGAGCGCCGCCGAGCCGATCGCCGTAAGCGCGCGACGCGGCGAGAAGAAGATGGTGCGGGTGTCGACGGCCAGGTTGGCCAGCGCCGCCATGATCTTGCCCCGCCGGAAGGTCTCGGGGATGCGATCGAGGAGGGCGATGAAGACAATGCCGCCGATAACCGCCGCCACCCCGACGCCGGCCACCGGCACGATCCACGCTCCCGCCGCCTCGCCGACCCGGCCCATGAAGACCGGCTGGATCGCCGCCACCATGAAGACCAGGGCGGCGACGGTAGCCACCCTTTCGAGCATGATGGCGCTAATGGCGGTGCGCAGGCTGACACCGTCGCGGTAAACCAGATAGGTGCGAACGGCATCGCCCCCCACCGAGGCCGGCAGCGTCTGGTGGAAGAAGTTTCCGATGTAGAAAAGGTGGAGCAGGCGGGGAAAACGGACTTGGGCGCCCAGCGGAACAAGGGCGGAGCGCCAGCGAAAGGCGCAGGCGACGTATTGCAGCAGGAAGACGGCCGCCGCCAGCACCAGCATCTCGGGCGCCACCTGCAAGGCGCGGGCCTTCACCGCCGCCAGGTCGACCTTCGAGAGCACGAACACGATCAGCGCCGCCGAGATGAGGATCTTCGGAATCAGCAGCAGCCATTTCTTGGACATCGGGGACGCCATGGTGGGGAAGCGGGAAAGCCGGCCGTGTTTACCACAAATCCGGTTCCGTTGCAGGGCAATCCGTCGTTCGGTCCATCGTGATTTTTGCGGACACAACGGCCAGAACCCTCTCCGCCCGCGAGGGGGGAGAGGGTGGCGCGCAGCGCCGGGTGAGGTGGGCGGAGCCTCGGCGTTCCCCACCTCACCCCCGCCCTCTCCCCCCCAAAGGCGGAGAGGGGGAGAATATTCAGTGGCCTCAGGCGGCCGTGAGGCGGACCGGCTGGCGTTTGCGGCCCCAGGTGCCGGGCGGGCCGTCGAAGACGCCGGCGCACGGCGTGCCGCACGAACCGCAGCGGCCGTCCGCCGTCAGGTTCCAGGTGGAAAGCTCGTACCAGTCGCGCCCGATCAGCATTTCCCCGCACCCGTGGCAATAGGTGCTGTCGGCCGCCGGGTCGTGGACGTTGCCGACGTAGGCGTAGCGAACCCCGCCGTTGGTCGCGATCTTGCGGGCCCGGGTCAGGGTGGCGGCCGGTGTCGCCGGGGTGTCCAGCATCTTCCAGTCGGGATGGAAGGCCGAGAAATGCAGCGGCACGTCGGGGCCCAGGTTCTCGACCACCCAGGCCACCATCCGTTCGAGTTCCTCCGTCGAGTCGTTCTCGCCGGGGATCAAAAGGGTGGTGATCTCGAACCACACGTCGGTTTCGTGCTTGAGGTACTTCAGCGTGTCCAGCACCGGCTCCAGGCGGGCCGTGCACAGCCGCCCGTAGAAGTCCTCGGTGAAGCCCTTGAGGTCGACGTTGGCGGCATCCATGTGGCGGTAGAACTCGACCCGCGGCTCCTTCGAGATGTAGCCGGCCGTCACCGCCACCGTCTTGATGCCGCGCTCGCGGCAGGCCGCCGCGACGTCGACGGCGTATTCCAGGAAGATCACCGGATCGTTGTAGGTAAAGGCGACGCTGCGACACCCCGTGCGGACCGCCGCCTCGGCGATCGCCTCGGGGCTCGCCAGATCGGACAGCCTGTCGAACTGGCGCGACTTGCTGATGTCCCAGTTCTGGCAGAACTTGCAGGTCAGGTTGCATCCCGCCGTGCCGAACGACAGGATCGGCGTGCCCGGCAGGAAGTGGTTCAGCGGCTTCTTTTCGATGGGGTCGATGCAGAAGCCGCTGGAGCGCCCATAGGTGGTCAGCACCATGCCGTCGCCGTGGCGGGCGCGCACGAAGCACAGGCCGCGCTGGCCCTCGTTGAGCTTGCAGAGACGCGGGCACAGGTCGCACTGCACGCGCCCGTCATCGAGGGCGTGCCAATAGCGGCCTGGAAAGAGGTCGGACGGCGACAGTGTGTGGGTGGTTTCGCCCATGGTCATGCATTCACCGGCAGAGGAGCCGGTATCGATCCAAAGGTTGTCCGTGTCTTCGGAGGCATCATCCCGGAGCATCCGGGGCGCGACATCAATCGCGTTCCGTCCTTAGTTAATCACGTCTTCGCGGAGCGTCAATCCTGGCGCGCCGCCCTCGGAATTATATTATAGTAATCATGCGAAGGCATGCCGGAACGGCATCCGTCCATTCAACGGCATTCGCGGGGACAGGACATGACCTCGATCAGACAGGCGGCGGTCGCCGGGCAGTTCTATCCGGGCACGGCCAGGGAACTGACCGACGCCGTCGAGCGCTATCTTTCGCTGGCGACACCCCCCGCCGGCCCGCTGCCCAAGGCGATCATCGCGCCGCACGCCGGCTACGTCTATTCCGGGCCGGTGGCGGCCAGCGCCTATGCCCGCCTGCGGCCGGCCGCCGGTCACATCCGCCGCGTCGTCCTGCTCGGCCCCTGTCACCGGGTGGCGGTGCGCGGCCTCGCTTTGAGCAGCGCCACCGCCTTCGCCACCCCCTTGGGCAATGTCCGCGTGGATGGCGAAGCGGCCGAGCGCCTGTTGCAGCTGCCGCAAGTGCATGTCTTCGACGACACCCATTTCCAGGAACACAGCCTGGAAGTCCACCTGCCCTTCCTGCAGGTCATCCTGGGCGATTTCACGCTGGTGCCCCTGGTGGTGGGCGAGGCCACCGCCGACGAGGTGGCGGAAGTCCTGGACGCCGTCTGGGGCGGCCCGGAAACGCTGATCGTCGTCAGTTCCGACCTCAGCCATTATCTCGGCTACGACGCCGCCCGCCGGCTGGATCAGGCGACGAGCCGGGCCATCGAAAGCCTGGATGCCGGCGCCATCGGCCAGGATCAGGCCTGCGGGCGCATCCCGGTCGGCGGCCTTCTCAATCTCGCCCGCCGACGCGGGCTTTCCGTGGTTACCGTCGATCTGCGCAATTCCGGGGATACCGCCGGGCCGCGCGACCGCGTGGTCGGGTACGGCAGCTGGCTTTTCCTGGAACCCGCGGGTCACGCCGCCAAGGCGGAGGGGCCGGCCACCGGCACAAAGGCGGAAGGTGACGCCTTCGCGGACCGCACCCGGGCCCTGCTCGCGCGTCATGGCGAGACGTTGCTGCACCTCGCCGCCGCCTCGGTCGAGCACGGCCTCGCCCACGGGCGTCCGCTCACGGTCCGGCTGGCCGACTATGCGCCCGATCTCGGGCTGCCCGGCGCCTCGTTCGTGACCCTGAAGCGCCAGGGCAAGCTGCGCGGCTGCATCGGCACCTCGACGGCCTATCGGCCGCTCGCCCTCGACGTCGCCGAGCACGCCTTCGCCGCCGCCTTCCGCGACCCGAGGTTTGCGAAGCTGACCGCCGCCGAGATCGACGGTCTGTCGCTGTCGGTTTCCGTGCTCAGCGCCCCGTCGCCGCTGGCCGTCGCCGATGAGGGCGATCTGCTGGCCAGCCTTCGGCCGCACGTCGACGGGCTGATCATCGAGGACGCCGGGCGCAAGGCCCTGTTCCTGCCCGCCGTGTGGGAGACGTTGCCCGATCCCAAGACCTTCCTGGGCCACCTGAAGATCAAGGCCGGGCTCAAGGCCGAACACTGGTCGGGCGGCTTCAAGGCGTGGCGCTTCGTCGCCGAAGAGATCGCCGATCAGGATCTGGCCGACCCGTCGGTCCTCTGGAAATTACGGGGACAGTAGTTTCGGAGTAATTTCGGGGACACCATACTTAATTCGCAAAAGACGTTGCCGTCAGTGCGCGACAAGTGGTGAAGTCGAATTAAGTATGGTGTCCCCGAAATTACCGAATTTACGCGAAATTCTCCGGCCATTGACAGGGCGGCGGCGAAGGTGAATTTTTGCCGCCGCCGATCCCGCAATTCCCCAAAAAAGGAAGACCGCCCGTGGCCCTCGACATCGGATTGCGCCTCATCGACCAACTCCGCGCCCTCGCCGAGCGGGCCGGCATCGAGGTCATGGCGGTTTACAACAGCGACTTCGCGGTGGATTCGAAGGAAGACCGCTCGCCGGTGACCGAGGCCGACCGCCGGGCCGAAACCCTGATCACCAACGCGATCCGCAACGACATCACCGATGCCATCCCGATCGTCGGCGAAGAGGCGGCCTCCGCCGGCTTCGCGCCGGAGGTGAAGGGCCAGTCCTTCTGGTTGATCGATCCCTTGGACGGGACCAAGGAATTCGTGAAAAGGGGCACCGACTTCACGGTGAACATCGCGCTGATCGAGGGGGGCCGGCCGGTCCTGGGCGTCATCCACGTGCCGGTCACCGGCGACACCTTTTGGGGCAGCCGACACGGCGCCTTCGCCAGCACGGGCGGAGGCGCGCCGCGCCAAATTTCCTGCCGCCCGCGGCCCGAGGACGGCGTCGTCGCCATCGTCAGCCGCTCGCATCGCACGAAGGAAACCGACGATTACCTGAAGGGATTCGCCATCGCCCGGGAAATCAGCGTCGGCAGTTCGCTGAAATTCTGCCGCGTCGCCGCCGGCGAGGCCGACCTCTACCCGCGCATGGGCCGCACCATGGAATGGGACACCGCCGCCGGCCACGCCATCCTGCGCTTCGCAGGCGGAACCGTGCGCACCCTGGAGGGGCACGAGCTTTCCTATGGAAAACCGGGGTTCGAGAACCCCTATTTCGTGGCCACGGGGCTCCCGTCATAGCCCTGCCGTTCGCGACATCGATGGGCGATCACGCGCGCCAGGACGAATCACATGCCGGTGGGTGAAGCGTGAAAACCGGTGTGGAAAAAGCGCCCGGAGGGGGAGGCCGAAGCCTCCCCCTCCGATGAGGATATGAGCGCCCTCCCGAACCGGTCTCGGGCTAGGGTGAAGCAACCGCGATGACGGCGTCGATTTCGACCGCCGCGCCAAGGGGCAGTTCGGCGACCGCCACGGTGCTTCGGCCGGGAAACGGCTCGGTGAACCACCGTCCATAGACCTCGTTCACGGCCGGGAAGTCGGCCATGTCGGTCAGAAACACCGAGACCTTGACCGCGTCGGCAAGCGCCGCACCGGCCGCCTCCGCCACCGCGGCGAGATTGCGAAGGCTGCGTTCCGCCTGGGCGGATGGGCCGCCGGACACGATCTTTCCGGTATCGGGGTCGAGGGGCAGTTGGCCCGAGACGAACAACAGGTTGCCCACCCTAATTCCCTGCGAATAAGGACCGACGGCGGCTGGGGCGCGGTCGCTATGGATCTTGCTTCGGCTCATGACTCCAGGCTCCTTCGCATCAGTCCAACATGCCCGCATTCTTCTCGATCAACTGGATGACGACCGAGTCCGTCTGCTGCATGCCGCGATGGTTGAGCACGCCCAGATTCTCGAAGGTCTCCTCGATGGTGCGACCGACGATGCCCTCGCCAGCCGGGCAGTATGCGCCCTCCATGGCGAGGCGAGCGAAGTGAATCGCCGACATCACCGTCGAGCTCACCTTGTAGGCGCACGACAGCTTGGCCCCGTCGCACAGCATACCCGCGAACGTACCGATGACCGACTGCATCGCCTTGATCATCAGCGTGGTGTCGCCACCCAAAAGATAGACCGCTGCCGCGGCCACTCCGGTCGCCGGCGCGATGGTGCATCCGCAGAAGGCCGTCAGGCGACCCGTGAACCCCTTGATGTAGATCGTAATGGCGGATGCAATGGCGAGGGCGTGCGCCAGTTGTTTGCGGTCGGCCCCGATCTCTTGCGCGAAACCGTACACCCCGAGGAAGTTGGCAATGCCGTGGTTGCCGCTGCCCGACAGCGACATCACCCGAACCGGCAGGCCGCGCATCCGCGCCTCGCTGGCCGCGCCAGAAAGGAGCTGGACGCGCGCCGCGCCGGCGTCTACCCCCGTCGCCGGGTTCTTCCAGCCGGCGAGGGCCCGGCCCAGCGGCTGATGCTTCGCGATGCCGGCCCTGGCGGCAGCGAGGTTCACTTCGGCGGCCTCGATCAGCCAGTCCAGCGACGCGGGGCTCAGTCGGATGACGGCGTCGATAACCTCGGCGACGCTATAGACGCCGAGGTCCGCTTCCTCACCTTTTCCGGACGACGTCTTTGGAGCGGAGTACACGACCGTCTCGTTCTTCGAGACCTCGATGAAATGGGCATGCGTGCCCTGGATCGTCGCCGATGCGCGATCCAGCCCCGCCTCGACATCGGCCCGGAAATAGACGACGTCCGGAGCGCGCCCGTCAAACTTCACGGTAATCGCGTTTGCTGCCACCATCGCGTTCGCCGCCGCAATTGCCTTGTCGTCGACGAAGTCGAGGATGGCCAGGCTGGCGTCGCTGCGCTGGATGACCGCACCGAGCGCGGCAGCCACCTGGATCCCCTGCAAATCGGTTCCCGGAATTCCAACGAGAAGGCCATTCTTGTAGACGTTGGCGCTGACGGTGACGGCCACCCGCACCGGTGCCGCACCCAGCGCCTCGACCGCCCGGGCGACGACCAGCGCAGCGGCCGCCACCTCGGTACAGCCGGTCGCCGGCTGGATCTCAGCTTCCATTTCGCGGATCAGGATAGCGCCAAGATCCGTCCCAGCCTTCAAAGGTGTAGTAATATTCACAGCGATTACTCCTCTTGTTATCATAATAAAAGCCCTGCAATATTTAAAGAAATCGAAATAAAATATAGAAATTTTACACAAAACCACCCTCCCGCAAGAATTGTCTTGCGGCTCACACTGAATATGTTTTCTCAGATCAAATTAGATTCAGATAATGTATAATATACTTTAACATTGGGCGCCGGATACAGGCCCGACGCCCAATACAATTGGCTTCAGATCAAGGCATCGGGCAGAAACGTCCGCGGCAGGAACAGGTAGATGTCCGGCACGAGGATGCCGATCAGGACTACCGCCAGGACGATCAGCAGGATCGGCGCCGCAGCGGCGAAAGCCTTGATCGCGGGCACCTCGCCGATCTGGGCGGCGATCAACAGGCAGATCCCATAGGGCGGGGTCACCTGCCCCATGGTCAGGCAGATCACCACGACAAGCCCCAACTGGATCGGGTTGGTCCCGATCACGTCACCGAGGTGCTGGAGAATGGGCAGGAAGATGATGACTGCGGTGATCGGGCTCAGAACCGTGCCGACGATCAGGAGGAATACGACGATCATCAGGTAGACGCCGATCGGGTTGTCGGTGATCGAGAGGATCAGCTGGGCGACGTCCTCGGCGATATTGAGATAGGCGATCAGGTATCCCATCACGCCCGCCGTCGCCACGCAGAACAGCGGCAGGGCATAGGTCACCACGGCCTCGCTCAGCATGCCGGGCAGCTCGGCGAGACGAACATTCCGATAGAACCCCAGGGCCAGCACAAGTCCGTAGGCCACCGCGATGGCCGCGGCTTCGGTGGCGGTGAAGACACCGCCGGTGATGCCGCCCAGGATGATCACCGGAAGCAGGAGCACCGGCAGCGCGCGCACGGTGATGCGGCACTTCTCGCCGAACGGCGTCCGCGGCTTGGCGGGAAAGCCGTACCTTACCGCCAGGACATAGGTATAGGCCATCTGGCCGAAGCCGATGAGGACGCCCGGAACGATCCCGCCGAGAAACAAGGCGCCGATCGAGACGTTGCCGAACGCCCCGTAAAGGATCATCAGGATGCTTGGCGGGATGATCATGCCAAGGATCGACGAGCAGGCCGTGATCGCCACCGAGTAGGGAACCGGATAGCCGGCCTTCTTCATCGCCGGAATCAGCACGGCACCAATACTCGCGGTGTCGGCGGCCGCCGACCCGGAGATGCTGGCAAACAGCATGCTGACGGCGACATTGACGTGGCCGAGGCCGCCTCGGACACTCCCGACGAACGCGTCGGCGACCTTCAACAGACGGTCGGTAATCCCCCCGTCGTTCATCAGCCGGCCCAGAAACAGGAAGAAGGGCACCGCCAGCAGCGGGAAGGAATCGATGCTGGTGAACATCTGGTTCGCGACGCACAGCATCGGAAGTCCGAGTTCCCAGATCGTCAAGAGACACGCGATTCCGATGGCGAAGGCAATCGGTACGCCGACGAAAATCAGGACAAGAAAGCTCACAATCAAAAGAATGGCCGGAAACATGATCTACTTCCCCTGAACTCGAATAGTCACCTGCTTAATGTCGGCAACGATGATTTCCACAAGGAACATCGCCATCACGATGCCGGCGATCGGCAAGGAGATGTAGATGTAGAACCACGGAATCTCGAGGGCCGACGAAAGCCTGTGCAACCCCATCCAAGCGAAGGTCGATCCGGGGAAGATCATCACCCAGATGAACAGCAGCATCGCCGCCTGCGCGAAAAACTTCAGGGCCGTGGCCGCCCAGAAAAGCCTTTTCGGTACGATTTCGACCACATAGTGGGCCTGACGACGCACGGCGACCGCGGCACCAAGCATCAGTGTCCACATGAAACACATGCGAGCCACCTCATCCAACCAAATGATCGAAATTTGAATGTAATTGCGGGCCACTACCTGAGAAAATATTGCCACGATATAAATCATAAAGACAGGGCCAACTATACTTAAGATGAATCTTTCAGCAACGTTGTTGATTTTTGTTATCACGGACGCCTCCAAGATCATTTTTTATTTGGATTCGCTCATCATGCTGCCTTGGCAGCACGGCGTGACCTAAAAATGGGGAAGGAGGACGCGCCCCCTTCCCCTCCCCGATGGAGCGGCTACTTCTGCCCCACTCGAATCAACTCGAGAACGTCCTTCATCTTCTTCTGCGAAGCGAACTCGTCCTGCAGCGGCACGACGAGCGCCATGAACGCCCGCTTGTCGACCTCGCTGACCTTGACGCCGTATTTCGCCTGAAGTTCATCGAGGAAGGCGGCGTCATATTTGTCACCGTTCTTCGTGCAGAGGGCGGCGGCCTCGACCGCGACGTCTTCGACGATCTTCTGGAATTCCTTCGGCAGCCGGTTGTAGGTCGCGGTACTCATCGAAATGTGGCTAACCATGACCTGATGCTCGGTCTTGGCATGGTAGGGCCCGACCTCGTAAAGCTTGCTGCCCTTATAGCCGCTGATGGTGCTCTCGAAGCCCTGCACGACCCCGGTCTGGACGGCCGTGTATATCTCGGACCACGGCAAAGTCGTCGGCAGGGTGCCGAGGGCCTTCCAGATGTCCGCCTCGATCTTCGCCGCGGTAACCCGCATCTTCATGCCCTTGAGGTCGTCCGGCGTCGTGATGGGCCGCGTGTTGTTGCTCATGTTCCGCACGCCGCCACTGGTGAAGGCGAGCAGCTTGAATCCGAGGTCGCGGTCGCCATGGATTTTCGCGAACTTCGCGAACAGCGCACCGCCATTCGCCGTCGCGCGGCTGAATGCGGCGACGTTATCGAACAGGTAGTTGAGACTGAAGATCTGATACTCGGGAATGAAGGGGGCTGCGTTCTGGGTCGATCCAATCACGAAATCGACGGTGCCCATGCGCATCTCGTCGATAGACGACTGGTCCGTGCCCAGGGCGCCCCCGGGGAAAACGTTGATCTTGACTTCGCCCTTCGTCCGCTTCGCGATCTCAGCGGCCATGTATTCGCCGGCGTCGATCCAGGGGTGAGGCTTGGTCACCACCGTCGCCAGCCGAAGATCGTACTTCGCCTGGGCACTGCCGGAAGACACGATGCCGATCGCAGCGGCAACCAACAATAACCCAAATAGCCTCTTCATCGTTTGCCTCCTATGCGTTTAAATTTTGTGCCGGCCAAAAGCGGGCGCGGCGACCCCACGACCGCCGCGCCCCATCGAATCACGCCGCTACGGCCAGCGCTTCTTCGTTCAGCGTGTCACGTACGCACTGCAGGATATGCTCGGGCGCGTGGGTCATCACCGTGCAACCTGGAGCCAGGATGAACTTCTTTCGCCCGACCTGCGAGATCGCGTCGTGGATTTCGGCGCGAATGGCCGTGCGGGTTTTCTCGATCAGTTTCGTATGGTCGACGCCACCCATCAGGCACTTGTCGGTCCGCCTGCGCAACTCGGCGAGCGACGGGCAGGTATCGTTGCGATCCCACCAACTGAAGACTTCGCACGGATAGTCGAGAACCCGCGAGAAATCCAACTGCGACTGGCAAACGTGGAGAATCCGCACCATGCCCTTCATCTCTTCCAGAACGCGCACCTCGTAGGGTCGCATGAACTCGCGGAAGATTTCTTCGGTAACGCCCTTCGGATGCGGCGGACAGATGGCGCCGTTCACCGAATAGAGAACGCCGTCAACGCCGATCCGCTTGATCTCGCGGACGTAGGCCAGCATGGTCTCGGTGGCCGCTTCCAGCATCGGCTTCGCTTCTTTGGGATTGTCGAAAACCATCTGTGCCTTCTCGAAGCCCACCTTGCGCATGATCTGCTGGAAGGGGTCGAACAAGGTGTCGATGATGGGCCAATCGGGTCCGAGGTCCGCACGCAGGCATTTCAAGCAACGGAACTGCTCGGTATAGGTCCGATGCTCCATCGATTGTGGCCGGAATTTCAGCATGTCCTGCGGCGTTTCGAGGGTCTCGAGACCTTCCGGCAGGGGATAGCGATAGTCGTTGACGACCTTGGCCAGATCCCAATCGTAGTACCTCAAATAACGCGCATGAAGCCGGGCCGTCTCGGCGCCATCGACGATATCCGTCCCGAAATGAATCCACATGATGCCGGGAATGCGATCCACCTTCTCGCCATTCACGGCGGCGTGAAGTCGTTCTACTTTCTTCATTGTTTCACTCCGTATCAGATTGTGAACTACTTAAGATACGGGGCGAATTACCGCTTCGGGGAGTCGTACGTGTAGTTTATTGTTGTTTTTGTTTTAGCGTTTATTTGTACAGTATCTTCATGCAGCACCAAGCTTCGCGTCGCGATCCAGAATCGACGGGTGATTTATCAACTCATCGACGAAAAGTTTCCGCGCCGTCTGGAGATGCTCGTGGCTGATGGCTTCGGCTCGATCTCCGTCTCCTTCGCGGATCGCAGCGAGCAGCGCCAAGTGCTGTGCGCGCGCTGTGCGGTTTATGTCGGTGCCGGCCAGTCCGAGGTGGCGAATGCGCTGACTTTCGTCGAGATGCTGGATTATGGCCACCGCCAAACGCCAGTTCCCGGAGGCGTTCGCGATGGTCGCGTGGAGTTCGTAGGTCGCCTGCAAGTAGATCGCCCGGCTTACCGGATCTCCCGGTCGATACTCCTGGCGGCAGATCTCCGCCAACCGATCCAGGACACTGCCGCCGATTCGTCCCGCCGCCATACGGGCTGCCTTGGGTTCGAGAATGATCCGCATCTCGAAGACGTCGATGACATCCCGGATGGTCAACCGCGCGACCCGATGGCCGCGCCGCGCAAGGGGCTCGACCAATCTTTCCTGGCAAAGGCGGGACAGCGCGCTGCGGATGGGAGCCTTTCCAAGCCCGTAGCGCTGCGCGAGATGCGCCTCGGAAACCTGCTCGCCCGGCTTCAGACGGCACTGAACGATGTCCGACCGCAACAACTCGTACGCCGTATCGATCAGCCGTTTCGGCGAATCCGGTGTATCTGGGGTTTGGCGGTGCACGGCAGTCTCCGTTGAAATGCCAGAGGAGCATATTGAGCTCATTCTGACATGTCAATTACAAAATATTTTCCGCTGTTAACATGTCATAAATTTAAAAAGGAGCCCCGACGCCCCATTCGCGAACGGCGCGGCACCCCGCCCCCCTTCCGGGCGCACGGACCCCGAAAATGCTTGGCCGCCCTGCCCCGGAAACCAGCCGTCGCCGACAAGCAAAACGACGGCTCCCTCTACTGCGATAGGCACACCCACGGTGCCGACATCATCGTGGTGATCAACAACCGCAATCCCCATACCAGCGACAAGGGTGGCTCACGCGAGATGATGATCATCGGCATGGGCAAGCATCATGGTGCCGCGTCGCCGCCGGCGAGGCCGACCTCTACCCGCGCATGGGCCGCACCATGGAATGGGACACCGCCGCCGGCCACGCCATCCTGCGCTTCGCAGGCGGAACCGTGCGCACCCTGGAGGGGCACGGGCTTTCCTATGGAAAACCGGGGTTCGAGAACCCCTATTTCGTGGCCCGCGCCCCCCTTGTCCATCCCTGAAATCGGCCCATCGCCCTTGATTTTTTCGGCCTCAGCGCGCATACTGATCGCGGTATCCAAATCGGGTACCGTTATAGCCGCCGCACTCGATGCGGTGACTGCCGAGCCAGATCATTACCGCGGGTGGTCTAGGCTGACCGCAGACAATCTACGAGAGTAAAAAGAGCCGTTGGTATGTCCGACGGCTCTTTGTTGTGTATGCTTCACCTGTTGCCCACCACACGAACACACGACGGACCGGATTCCACGTTGACCCATCGCCAGACCTCGATCCTCAAGGCCTCCCCGGAGGCCATCCACGAGGCCGCGCAAGCGCTTCGGCGCGGCGGCCTGGTCGCCTTTCCAACCGAGACGGTGTACGGCCTGGGGGCGGACGCCACCAGCGACGCGGCGGTCGCCGCCATCTTCGCCGCCAAGAACCGGCCCCAGTTCAATCCGCTGATCGTCCATTTCGCCGATGCCGAAAGGGCGGCGGCGGCCGTCGCCTTCGACGAACGGGCCCGCACGATGGCCCAAGCCTTTTGGCCGGGGCCCCTGACCCTGGTGCTGCCCAGGCGCGCCGCCAACGGCATCTCGCTCCTGGTCAGCGCCGGGCTCGACACCGTGGCCGTGCGCGTTCCCAGCCAGCCGGTGGCGCGGGCGCTGCTTGTCGAGGCCGGCCTTCCCGTCGCCGCGCCCAGCGCCAACCGCTCGTTCTCGGTCAGCCCGACGACGGCATCGCACGTCGCCGCCGACCTCGATGGGCGCATCGATCTCATCCTGGATGACGGCCCGTGCCGGCTTGGCCTGGAATCGACGGTCGTCGACCTCAGCACGAAAGCCTCCACGCTGCTGCGCCTGGGCGGCCTTCCAGTCGAGGACATCGAGGCCGTCATCGGGCCGCTGGCCCCCCCCACCGGCGGCCGGCCGAAGTCGCCGGGCATGTTGAGCCGCCACTACGCGCCCGGCCGGCCGGTCCGCCTGAACGCCGCCGAGGCCGGCCCCGACGAGGCCCTGCTCGGCTTCGGCCCGCATGTTCCCGGCGCCACCCTCAACCTGAGCCCGCGCGGCAACCTTGCGGAGGCCGCCGCCAACTTCTTCGCCATGATGCGCGAACTGGACCGCGGCGAGTTCGCCGCCATCGCCGTCTCGCCCATTCCGCAGACGGGCCTGGGGCGCGCCATCAACGACCGCCTGAACCGCGCGGCCACCCCGCAGGGAGCAGACGACATGAACGGGATTTCGGCGCCATGATGACGGCGGGCCAGGCCCTGGCCGCCATCCGCACCGCCGTCGGGCCGAAGGGATGGATCGACGATGCGTCCACGATGGAGCCCTACCTCAAGGAAAGCCGCGGCCTTTACCGCGGGCATTGCGCCGCCGTCGTGCGCCCGGCCTCGACCGCGGAAACCGCCGAGGTGGTGCGGCTGTGCGCCGCCGTCGGCCTGCCGATCACGCCCCAGGGCGGCAACACCGGCCATGTCGGCGGCGGCGTGCCGGAGGGCGGCATCATCCTTTCCGTCGGGCGCATGAACCGCATCCGCACCATCGACCCCTTGAACCACACGATGACGGTGGAAGCCGGGTGCATCCTGGCGGAGATCCAGCGCGCCGCCGAGAATATCGGCTGCCTGTTTCCGCTGAGCATGGCCTCGGAAGGCAGCTGCCAGATCGGCGGCAACCTGTCGACCAACGCCGGCGGCATCGCCGTGCTGCGCTATGGCAACGCCCGCGAACAGGTCATGGGCCTTGAGGTGGTGTTGCCGGACGGCCAGGTGTGGAACGGGCTGCGCGGCCTGCGCAAGGACAACACCGGCTACGACTTGAAGCACCTGTTCATCGGCGCCGAGGGGACGCTGGGCATCATCACGGCGGCCGTCGTCAAGCTCTACCCCCGCCCCAAGGTACGGGAAACGGCGCTGGCCGGCATGACCAGCGTGGAAGCCGTGCTGGATCTCTTCGCGCGGGTCCGCGACGCCGCCGGCGACACCCTGACCGGCTTCGAGATGATGCCGCGCATCGCAGTCGAATTCGGCTGCCGGCACATGCCGGGGGTGGCCGACCCGTTCGGGGAGCCGCATCGCTACTACGCGCTGATCGAACTGACCAGTTCGCGCCCGGGCGATCCGCTGCGCGACGTCCTGCAGAACGAACTCGCCCAGGCCCTGGAAGGCGGCCTCATCGCCGACGCCGTGGTCGCCGCCAGCCTGTCGCAGGCCGACGCCCTGTGGAGAATCAGGGAAGCCATCCCGGAAGCCCAGAAGCACGAGGGCGGCAGCATCAAGCACGACATCTCGGTGCCGGTGTCGCGCATCGCCGATTTCATGAACTTGGCCATTCCCAGGATGGAGCGGGAAATTCCGGGGGTACGGGTGTGCGCCTTCGGGCACGTCGGCGACGGCAACATCCACTTCAACCTGAGCCAGCCGATCGGCGCCGACCGCCAGGCGTTCCTGGACCGCTGGCAACCGATCAACCGCATCGTCAACGCCATGGTCGCCGACCTTGGCGGCAGCATCAGCGCCGAACACGGGATCGGCCGCCTGAAGGTGAACCAGCTGCGCGAATTCAAGCCGGAGCCGGAAATCGCCATGATGCGCAAGATCAAGGCCGCGCTCGACGCCGGCAACATCATGAATCCCGGAAAGGTCATCCTCCCGCAAGACAAGCGATGACGGGCCCGAGGCACCGGCCAGCCCCAAAAAAGATTTGCCGGGCCCTTTTGGGGGTCCGGCAAGTTTAACAGGGAGGCTTCATCGTTCGAGAGGGAGACGATGGCTGTCCGGCCTTGAGGGGGAGGGGGGAGACTGGGAGGGGCGGACAGCCACCGTATTTTTACTGATCTTTGATCGGTTGTAAGACCCGGTGATCAGCACCCGTGCAACGAACCACGATGTAGACACTAGCCCCCATTCGTTTCGCGAGTATGTCAAAGCGCGTGTTTTTTGTTTCATTTTGTAACAGTTCGAAGACGATGTGTCGCAGAACGGTGTCGCCGCCACCGGCGAGCGGGGAACGCGAACTTTTTATGGTTATTCCTTGATTCCCAGGCGTTTTTCCCACAATTTGGCGCATGCTCTGCAGCCGGGATACGGCCTCATGACCAGAATGGGCCTGTACATGTTCCGACAGCTTGTCGTCGGCATGATCATGGTTACGGCCGGCCTGACCTGCGTCATCTGGCTGATGCAGTCGCTGCGCTTCGTCGAAATGATCGTCAACCGCGGCCTGACCGTCGGCACCTTCCTTTACATGACCATGCTCATGCTGCCCAACTTCCTGCCGATCGTGCTGCCGATCGCGCTGTTCACGGTGGTCGTGTTCATCTACAGCAAATTGAGCACCGACCGCGAACTGATCGTCATGCGGGGCGCGGGATTGAGCCAATGGGCCCTGGCCAAGCCGGCCATCCTGCTCGGCATGATCGTCGTTCTCCTGATCTACGCGATCAACCTTTTCATCATGCCGGAATCGTGGCGCAAGTTCCGCGAGATGCAATGGGCCTTTCGCCACAGCTTCGCGCATGTCGTCCTCCAGGAAGGGGCCTTCAACGCGCTCAGCAGCGACATCACGGTCTATGTCCGCGAGCGCAGCAAGGACGGCCAATTGCGCGGCCTCCTGGTGCACGACAACCGAGACAAGGAAAAGCCGACCACCTACATGGCCGAACGCGGGGCCCTGGTCGAAAGCGGCGCCGGAGCCCGCCTGGTCCTTTTCGAAGGCAATCGCCAGGAGATGGACCGCAAAACCGGCCGCCTGTCGCTCCTCTATTTCGACCGCTCGGCCTTCGACCTGGAAGACGTGCTGGAGAGCCCCGAGGCCCGATACCGGGAAGCCAGCGAACGGACGCTGGACGAACTCTTGAACGTCTCCAACGACCCGACGGTGCCGCCACAGGACCACGGCAAGTTCACCGTCGAGGCGCACAAGAGGCTGTCGTCGCCCCTTCTCGCCATGGGGTTCAACATCATCGCCCTGGCCTGCATGCTGTCCGGGACGTTCAGCCGGCGATCCCAAAGCCATCGGGTGATTCTGGCCATCGCGTTCCTGATCGTCGTCCAGGCCGGCGTCCTTGCCATCCAATATTACAGCGCACGCGATTTGGCCTGGATTCCCGTTCTCTACGCCTCTGCCGTGGCTCCATCCATCTTCGGCTACATGGCGCTGCTACACGCCAGGGACTGGCACCGCCGCCGGAACCGCCCGGCCGTGGCAACACCGTAACCGGGAGCTGGGCCGTGGCGATCCGTCTTTCCTCGACGCTCTCTTTCTACATCGGCCGCAATTTCCTGGTCGGCTTCCTGATGCTGTTCGGGATTTTCCTGATGATCATCCTGATGTTCGACGTCATCGAACTGATGCGGCGGGCATCGTCGAAATCCCACATCACCTTCACCCTTGTCCTGGAAATGGCGCTGCTGAAGCTGCCCCACATGGGTCAGCAGCTTTTCCCGTTCGCCGCCCTGTTCGGGGCCATGGCCGTTTTCTGGCGACTGACCCGGTATCACGAGTTGGTGGTGACCCGGGCGGCCGGGGTGTCGGCTTGGCAGTTCCTGTTTCCGGTGGTGACGATCGCGCTTCTGCTGGGCGTGCTGAAGATCACCACGCTGAACCCGCTGGCGGCTGTGCTGCTGACCCGCTACGAGCGCCTGGAGTCGACGGAATTCAAGGGCGAGGTCAGCTTCCTGGCGTTGTCGAAAAGCGGCCTATGGTTGCGCCAGGCGAACCAAAACGGGCAGTCCGTCATCTTCGCCACCCACGTCTTCCAGGAACGCACCCTGGTCGAATTGAAGAACGTCCTGGTTTTCATCTACGAGGGCGACAGCAAGTTCCTGGGGCGCATCGACGCCGATTCCGCCCGTCTCGAGGACGGCTTCTGGCACATGAAGAACGCCCGCATTTCCGCGCCCGAGCAGCCCACCCAATTCGACAAGGAATACTGGCTGGCGACGGACCTGACGTTGGACAAGATCCAGGACAGCTTCGCCACCCCCGAAACCATGTCGTTCTGGGCGCTGCCGGAGTTCATCGAAACGCTCGAGAAATCCGGGTTTTCGGCGGTCCGCCACCGCCTGTACTGGAACTCGCTGCTGGCCGCGCCGCTGATGATCTGCGCGATGATCCTGATTGCCGCCACCTTCACCCTGCGCCATTCCCGGCGCAGCGGAAACACGGTTGTCGTGGCCGGCGGCATCCTGGCCGGGTTCGTCGTCTATTTCTTCCAGGACATCGTTTTCGCGCTCGGCCTGTCGAACAGCATCCCGGTCGCGCTGGCGGCGTGGGCTCCCGCCAGCATCGCCACGCTGCTGGGGCTTGCCATGTTGCTTCATCTCGAAGATGGTTGATCCATGATGGCAAGGTTGCTTCCCAGTCTCCTGGCCGCCGCCGGGATCGTTGCCGCAGCCTTGCTGTTGCCGGCGCTGGCGCGCGCGCAGCAGCCGGCCGGAGCCGAAGAACCCCCGGTCCTGCTCAGGGCCGATTCCATGAGCTACGACCGCGAACTGGGCGTGGTGACCGCGAGCGGCCATGTCGAAGTTTCGCGCAACAACCAGGTCCTGCTGACCGACCATCTTATCTACAACCAGCGCGACGACCTGGTGACGGCGACCGGCAACGTCAGTCTTCTCGAGCCCGAGGGCAACGTCTTCTTCGCCGACTACGTGGAACTGACCGGCGATCTGAAAAACGGAATCGTCCGCGACATCCGCATCATCCTGACCGACGGCGCCCGCATCGCCGCCAACGGCGGCGAACGGACGGATGGCACCGTCCACGAAATGACCAAAGGGGTCTATTCGCCCTGCAATCTCTGCTCCGACGATCCCACGCGGCCGCCGTTGTGGCAGGTCAAGGCCGTCAAACTGACCCAGGACAATCAGACCCACGACGTCAGCTACGAGGACGCGTGGCTGGAAATCAAGGGCGTGCCGGTCGCCTATACACCCTACTTTTCCCATCCCGACCCGACGGTCAAAAAGCGCAGCGGACTCCTGCCGCCCAGCTTTGGATCGTCGTCGGACCTGGGGATGGTCGTGCGGGTCCCCTATTTCTACAATATCAGCCCCTCCGAGGACGTCACGCTGACGCCGTTCATAGCGTCGGACGAAGGCCCTGGCCTGATCGGCGACTACCGCCGGCACTTTCAGAAAGGCAAGGCCGATGTTACCGCGAGCATCACGCAGGATTCCGAAAGCGACGTCCGCGGGCATATCGACAGCCAAGGGCGGTTCGACATCGACAACACCTGGCGGTGGGGCTTCGACGCCGAGCGGGCGACCGATGACACCTACATGCGCCGTTATGGATTCGGATCTCCGCAGAGTTTGACCAGCCGCCTCTATACGGAAGCGTTCCGCAAGCGCAACTACTTCGCGGCCAACACTTACGCCTTCCAGGGACTCCAAGCGGATGACGACCCTGGCACCACCCCTGTCGTCCTGCCTATGCTCGACTACCGCCACGTCGGCGAACCCGGGAAGTTCGGCGGGCGCACCCGCATGGACGTCAACGTGCTCTCGCTGGCCCGCAGCGAGGGCACCGACACGCGCCGGTTTTCGGTCGATGCCGGCTATGACATCCCGTACACCGGTCCCCTAGGCGACGTCTACACCCTGTCGACATCGTTGCGCGGCGACATCTACCAAGTCAACGACCTGGAAGGCGGCGACGGCGAAGACACCTATAACGGCGTATCCGAACGGCTGATTCCCGAGATCGGGCTCAACTGGCGCTTTCCCTTCGTTCGCTCCGAGGGCCGCATCGTGCAAATTTTCGAGCCGATCACCTCGATGTTCGTCAGCCCCTACGGCGGCAATCCGAATACCATTCCCAACGAGGACAGCCAGGAAATCGAATTCGACGACACCAATCTTTTCGATTCCAGCCGGTTTTCCGGATTGGACCGGGTGGAAAGCGGCCCGCGGGTGAACTATGGGGTCCGGTGGGCCGCCTACGGGGCGGGCGGTGGACACACCTCGGTTCTCGTCGGCCAGAGCTATCGCCTCAAGAAGGACGATACCTTCGCCGAGGGCTCCGGCCTCGAGGACAACCTCTCCGACATCGTCGCCCGCGCCCAGGTATCGCCAAACCAATATCTCGACCTGCTCTACCGAACCCGCCTGGACAAGGAAGATTTCGCGCCCCGAAGGAACGAATTCACGGTGTCGACAGGGCCGCGGTCGCTGCGTCTGAGCGCCGGCTATGTCTTCTTCGACCGCCAGCAGGAGAGCGAATTCACCGACTCGCGCGAGGAATGGCGCTCCGCCGTTAGCGCCCAAATCAACCGCTACTGGCGGACCACCACGTCGGTCGTCTACGACGCCGAAGAGAAAGAAAGCCGCTCGTACGACATGAGCCTCATCTATGAAGATGAATGCCTGATCTTCGATACCCGGCTTGCCCGCACGTTCTATTCGGACCGCGACCTCGTGCCCAGCGACAGCATCATCTTCCGCATAATGTTCAAGACCCTCGGCGAGTTCACCACCACCGCCTACTGACGAAAGCGCCGGCCGCTTAAAAAAGAGCGGCGCGAGTTGCCGTGGGGCGGGGCGACGGCATATGATGGGTCCCGCCTTCAGTTGGCCAATCGGATCGGGTTGCACCGCGTACGATGAGAAAATTCCTTCTGATCTTCCTGGCATGCGGTTTCGCAATCATCGGCCATCCCGCCGTTGCGCAGGAAGCCCAAAAGATCGCCGCCGTCGTCAACGACGAGGTCATCTCCCTTTTCGACCTTCAGGCCCGGCTGTCGCTGGTCATCGCCGGATCGGATACCAGGGACAGTCCGGAAACCCGGCGTCGTCTGGCGCCCGAGGTCCTTCGCCGGATGATCGACGAGGTTCTCCAGCTCCAGGAAGCGAAGCGGCTGGGCGTCACCGTCGCCGGTGCCGAGGTCGAACAGGCCATGGCCACCATCGAACGCCAGAACGGCATGCCAAAGGGCGGCCTAAGCGCGTTCCTGGCGAGCCGCGGCCTCGACAAATCGATCCTGGCGGGCCAGCTCGAGCCGCAGATCGCGTGGGGCAAGGTCATCGGCCGCCGCATTCGGCCCCAGATCCAGGTGCCGCCCGAGGAAGTGAGCGAGACCCTGGCCCGGATCAAGGCCGGCGTCGGCAAGCCGGAGTACCTGCTGGCGGAGATCTTCCTGCGCGTCGACGAGCCGGAAAACGAGGCGCAAATCCGCCAAGTCGCCCAGCGGATCATACAGCAGCTGCAGCAGGGCGCCAACTTCGCCGCCGTGGCGAGGAATTTCTCGCAGGCCGCCTCGGCGACGGAGGGCGGGAATTTGGGTTGGGTGCGGGCCGAAGAGCTGGGAGACGAGCTGGCGGCCCCGGTTTCCCAGATGCAGCCGGGCCAGGTCATGGGGCCGGTCCGCACACTCAGCGGCTTCCAGATTGTCATGTTGCGCGAGCGCCGCCTCGCCGCCGGGCTGTCCGGCGGGGACGCCGAAGTGCAGTTGCAGCAGCTGTTCTTCCCGCTGCCCGCCAACGCCCCGGAACCCCAGGTCCGGGACGCCACCGCCAAGGCCCAGTCGATGGCCGCCCGGGCGAAAAGCTGTGGCGACATGGAATCCCTGGCCCGGGAATTGGCCACGCCGATGTCGGGAAGCCTGGGCAAGCTGAAGACCAGCGCCCTGCCGGCCGTTGTCCAGAACGCCATTCGCAATCTCGAAGTCGGGCGTCCCAGCCCCCCCGTGCGTACCGAAAATGGCCTGGCGGTGCTGATGGTGTGCGACCGCCAGGGCGGCCAGAACGCCGAGCAGGATCAGCGTCAGCAGATCGAGCGCATGATCACCCTGCAACGCCTGGACGCCGCCGCCCAGCGCTATCTTCGCGACATGCGCCGGGCGGCCTTCATCGACATCCGTCTGTGATGGCCCCGACATCGACCCCGGCCCGCCGACCGGCCCCCCTTCCCCTGGCCCTCACCATGGGAGAGCCCGCGGGGGTGGGCGGCGAGGTTACGCTGGGCGCGTGGCTTCGCCGCGATGCCGCGATGCCATGTTTTTTCGTGATCGACGATGCCGCCCGCCTGCAATCGCTGTCGGCGCGGCTTGGCCTTAAGGTGCCCATCGAGCGCATCGATGCTCCCGAGGAGGCGGTGCGGATCTTCCCCGCCGCCCTTCCCGTTCTCGACCGGCCGCTCGGTATCGAGATCCTTCCCGGCAAGCCCGCCCCCGCCGCGGCGGAGGCGGTTCGCCGGTCCATCGAAACGGCGGTGGCCTTGGTCCAGCAGGGCCGGGCCGGAGCCGTCGTCACCAATCCGATCCACAAGGAAGTCCTCTATGCCGCCGGGTTCGCCTTTCCCGGCCACACCGAATTCCTGGCCGCCCTGGCGGGAATCGCGACGCCTCCCATCATGATGCTACTCTGCCCCGAGTTGCGGGTAATTCCGGTCACCATCCACGTCAGCCTCGCCGACGCGCTCCGGACCCTGACGACGGAGTCCATCGTCGTCGCCGCCGAAATCACCGCCGCCGCCCTGCGCTCGGATTTCGGGATCGCGCGTCCCCGGCTGGCCGTCGCCGGGCTCAACCCGCACGCCGGGGAAGGCGGCAGCATGGGTACCGAGGAGCAGACGATCATCGGCCCCGCGATCGCCGCCTTGCGGGAAAAGGGAATCGACGCCACCGGCCCCTTCCCTCCCGACACCCTGTTCACGCCGCGCGCCCGGCGCACCTATGACGCGGCCATCTGCATGTATCACGACCAGGCCCTCATCCCGATCAAGGCGCTCGATTTCGACGGCGGCGTCAACGCCACGCTGGGCCTGCCCTTCGTGCGCACCTCGCCCGACCACGGAACGGCGCTGGATATCGCGGGAACCGGGAAGGCCGAGCCGGGCAGCCTGATGGCGGCCCTGCGCGTCGCCGCCGACATGACGGCCAACCGGGCGCGTTCATGACCGGCGCCCCGACGGCGGCGGCTCTTCCGCCCCTGCGCGAGGTCATCGCCCGCCACGATCTCATCGCCCGCCATTCGCTGGGGCAGCATTTCCTTCTCGACGCCAACCTGTGCCGGCGCATCGCGCTGACGGCCGGCGATCTTGGCGAGAGCACGGTCATCGAGATCGGCCCCGGGCCGGGGGGCCTGACGCGCGCCCTGCTGCTGGCCGGGGCACGGCGCGTCGTCGCCATCGAGAAGGATGCGCGCTGCATCGCCGCCCTTCAGGAACTGGCCGGCCCGTTTGCCGGGCGCTTCGAATTGATCGAGGGGGACGCCCTGGAGGTCGACGTCGCCGGGCTCGGCCCGCCGCCGCGGCGCATCGTCGCCAACCTACCCTACAACGTGGCGACGCCCCTTCTGCTGCAATGGCTCCGCCAGGCGCAGGCCTTCGAAAGCCTGACCCTGATGTTCCAGAAGGAGGTCGCCGACCGCCTTCTCGCCACGCCCCGCACCAAGGCCTATGGGCGGCTGTCGGTGATCACCCAATGGCTGTGTGAGGTGCGCCCCGCCTTCACCGTCGACCGCCGGGCCTTCACGCCGCCGCCCAAGGTGACAAGCAGCGTCGTCGTTCTCACCCCGCGACCGCAGCCCTTGGCCCCGGCGTCGTTCAAGGCGCTGGAAGCGGTGACGGCGGCGGCCTTCGGCCAACGCCGCAAGATGCTGCGGGCCAGCCTGCGCCGGCTGGATCTCGACCTTGCCGGGCTGGGAATCGATCCGTCGGCCCGCGCCGAGGAGTTGGAGGTGCCCGCCTTCTGCGCGCTGGCGAGAGCCCTGGAGGAGAAGTCCGGTTAATTCGGGGACACCATACTTAATTCCTGGCGAATTAAGTATGGTGTCCCCGAAATACCACGCCTAGCGCGGCGGCGCCTCCTCGGGACTGACGATGCCGTCGATCAGGTTGACGCCCAGCAAGTTCGCCGTGTCGTCGGCGGCGCTGCCGGCGCGATAGAACGCCGCCGCCAGTCTTTCGATGCCGTCCAGCATGGCGGCGCGAAGGTCCTCGGCCTCCTCCACGCCCACCGCCCGGAACCGCACCGCGTTGCCAGGCCGGCACTGCGCCAGCACCGGCAGATCGGCGGAAATGACGGTGGCGATCTTGGCGTATCCGCCGGTCGTCTGACGGTCGGCCAGCATGATGATCGGCTGGCCGCTGCCGATCACCTGTACGCTGCCCGGCGCGATGCCGTCCGACACGATGTTGTAGTCCGCCGCATGCCGGATGGGCGGTCCCTCGAAGCGATACCCCATGCGGTCGGACTGGGACAGGATGCGGTAGGCGGAAGACAGGAAGGTCGTCTTGCCCTCCTCGGTGAACAGGTCGTCCTGCGGGCCGAGGACGACGCGCACGACATCGCGGGCCTTTGGCCACAGGCTCGTTTTCAGCCAGCGGTCGGGACCGTCGAAGCGTTCGGCATCGGCCAGCGGGAGGCGGCTTCCCGCCTTCAGCGGCTGGCCGTCCATCCCGCCCAATCCCGACCGCACATGGGTCGAACGGCTGCCCAGCACCCTGGGCAGGTCGAAGCCGCCCGCCACCGCCAGATAGCCCCGCGTGCCGGATTGGGCCCGCCCGATGGCCAGCCGGTCGCCCCGCTTCAGCGTGTGGCTGGCATAGGCGCCGGCTCGCCGGCCGTTGATCGAGAGTGGGAAATCGCCCCCGGCAACGGCGATCCGGCAGGCCGCCGCCTCCACCGCATAGGTTCCGCCGGCCAGGGTGAATTCGATGGCGGCCTCGCCCGCCTCGTTACCCGCCAGCCGGTTGGCGAGGCGCAGCGCGCGTTCGTCGAGGGCGCCGGAAACCGTGACGCCGAACCGCTGATAGCCGACGCGGCCGAGATCCTGAAGGGTGGCGAGCGGGCCGGGATCGACGACAAGCAGCGCCGCCATCACGCCTCCTCCTCGTGCCAGGCAACGATATCGCCGGCCTCCGCGCGCGCCGCCAGGGCGGCGAACTCGGCGGCGGCGACCGGCGAGAAGCGGATGCGATCGCCGGGCGCGATCAGGAAGGGATCGTCGCGCTTAAGATCGAAGGTGCGCACCGGCGTTCGTCCCAGCATGTGCCAGCCGCTGGGCGCCGCCACCGAGAACACCGCCGCCTGCTGGCCGCCGATCGCCACGCTGCCGGCCGGAACCAGGGTGCGCGGCGTCTCGCGCCTCGGCGTGTGAAGGATTTCGGGAAGTCCCCCCAGATAGGCGAAGCCGGGCGTGAAGCCGATCATGTAGACCCGGTAGATCGCCTCCGAATGAAGGGCGATCACCTCTTCCGGCGTCATGTCGTGAACCTTGGCCACCCATTCCAGATCTTCGCCATGATCGCCGCCGTAGCACACCGGGATCACCCATCGCCGGCCCACCGTCGTCGCCTCGCCGGCGTTCGCCGCAAGTTCCGCCAGGCGGGGAATCAACTGGCGGGCGCGGATCGCCAGAGGGTCATAGACGACCAGCAGCGAGCGGTAGGTGGGCACGGTTTCGACGACGCCCTCGATGCCCGCTTCGGCGATTCTCGCGTCCATGGCCATGACGCGGTCGCTCAAGGCCTCGTCCACCGCACTGCCGAACTCGACGACGACGGCGCCGTCCCCGGCCGGCAGAAAGCGGGGCGGGTCCGCGGGCTTCTGGCTTGGCGGCATGCTGACGGACATTGCACTCTCCGCAGGCGCCCGTTCCAGGCTGGGCGCCCTACCCTGCCGCTTCACGATGGCGCTGGCAATCGGTTCTTGGCAAAGCGCCCTCGGCTGCGCGCATAATGGGCGATATCGTCACAAGACAATGGAAAGGAGAAGGGCGATGGCACGGGTGGATCTGAACAGCGACATGGGGGAAAGCTTCGGCGCCTATACCATGGGCGACGACGCGGCGATGCTGAAGATCGTCAGTTCCGCCAACATCGCCTGCGGCTTCCACGGCGGCGATCCGCTGGTCATGGACACGACGCTGCGCCACGCCAAGGCCAACGGCGTCGGTGCCGGCGCCCATCCCAGCTTCATCGACCAGTGGGGATTCGGCCGCCGGCCGATCCACGGCGAGCGCCCCGAGGACATCGAGAAGATCCTCGTCTACCAGATCGGCGCCCTGGTGGCGATGGCCGCCCACGTCGGCCATGCCGTCACCCATTTGAAGCCGCACGGGTCCTTGAACAACATGGCCTGCGTCGACGCCGGACTCGCCATGGCCTGCGCAAAGGCGGCCCGCACCGCCGACTGGAACCTCATCCTGGTCGCCATGCCCGGCACCGAAATGGAAAAGGCCGGCGAGAAGCTGGGCCTGCGGGTGGCCCGCGAAGTGTTCGCGGATCGCGCCTACACCGACGAGGGGCACCTGGTTTCGCGCAAGATCGAGGGCTCGATGATCCACGATCCCGACGTGGCGGCGCGCCGCGTGGTGCGCATGGTCGAGGACCAGGAAGTCGTCAGCATCACCGGCAAGCGCGTGCCGGTCAGGGTCGATACCGTTTGCGTCCACGGCGACAACCCGGCCGCCGTCGCCACGGCAACCCGGATTCGCGAAGCGCTGAAGGCCGAAGGAATCGCCATCGCCCCGATGACCGAAATCGTCGCCTAGGTACTCGCGATCAACCTGGGCCGGAGGCATTGGCCGCGTTGCCGTCCCCGCCGGTCTTGTCGCGGCGCATGTAGCGGCGCTCCGGGTGGTAGGGTTTAAGGCGAAGCGCCCGGTCGAGATGTTCGAGGCGGCGCTTCAGGACGTCGCGGATTTTGCTGAGGATCTTGCTTCCGTCATGGATCGAGAAGGTCATGGCTGCGCTCGGTTTTCAGGCATGTTGAACGGAATCGTCGGTGGGCTTCCGGCGACGGAAACCTCGAGGCGGTATCTCTGCCGTTCCCCCGGCTGAAGAAGGCGTCCGGGCTCGCTGCGGCCGTCGGGGGTCCGCCGGCTGGTGCACGGCTCGATGGAGAGCACGCCGCAGCGGGCGCGCAAATCGCCCCACAACTGCATCACCGGCAGGGCCGTGGGATCGAACGTGAAGGTGATGCGAAGGGAATCGTCCGCCCCCGCCCGGTCCCCGGGCGTCGTGACGGTCCACGTGGCCTCGCCCTCGCCGGCGGGGTGACACTGCGGCACTTCCGGCCCGCTCTCCGCCGCCAGGCTCAGCGGCCCCAGAATGCGGCGGCCGGCCGAGGCGACGGTGGTGCCGTTGGAAATGGCGGGATAGCCGAGATTGAAATGATAGAGGACCTGGTGGGGCGCGGGCTCCGGACCGCAATTCTCGACCGTATCGATGATGGCGAAGCCGCTGCCCCCCGCCTCCGCCTCGATGCGGCGGGAGAGCCTGAGCAGGCTGCCGCCGTAGCGGCCCTGGACGATTTCCCCCTCGCAGAAGAGAAGCGGTGGCGAGACCGCCCAGTCCTCGCCATGGGCGGTGAGCCGCGCCGGGGTGACGGGCAGGTCCCCGTGCAACGGCGCCTCGTCCGCCGAGCGGCGGATCGAGTCGAGGCCGCAGGTCATGAGGAAGCCGGAGAGTCCTCCGCCCAATCCGGCGCGGCCGTCGGCTGGGGAATCTTTCACGGAGGGATGGCGAAAGCCCGACGGCGCCTGCCAGGCAAGCGGCACGCCGCGCCACGACGCCAGCCCGATGTCCAGCGAGCGGTCGACGAGCACGACGAAGTCGAGGCCGCCGCCCGTCGAAAAGGCGAGGACGCGCACCCCGTTCTCGACCCCGTCGTTCAGGGTCATGGACCGCACGCTCGCCAATTGGCGGAGCGTACCGACGAGGGGGCTGAGCGCCGGCATGCCGCTCACGCCATCGCCGTGGCCCGCGGCAGGTCCAGGCGGGCGAACGCCTCGGCCGGCGCGTCGTTGGCGCGCATCAGGCGGGTCATCAGGTCGAGGAGCCGTTGCTCCTCGGGGCCGTTGCGGAGCGGGTTCTGCTGTCCGGGGTCGGTTTTCAGGTCATAGAGCCGGGTATCGCTTTCCAGCAGGGCGCCCGGGCCATAGTTGTTGTACATCGGCGAGCGCTCGATGACCGGCACCTTCAGCAGTTTGGCCCCCTTGGTGAAGGCGAAGCCGTCGGAAAGGCTGGCCAGCGACAACTCCTCGGGCGTGAAGAACGAGAAGATGTGGGTGGGCATCACCGTATACTGGTAGATCTCCTGCGCCGCCAGGTCGGCCGGATAGCGATGGTAGGTGTAGCGGCCGTCGGTGACGTTGACGGCACCGCCGAAATAGCCGAACAGGGCGCCTTCCCGCCGTACCTCGTTGCGCCGCATGCCGAGCAGCGAGAAGCCCTCCATGTCCGGCTCGGGGGCGAGGCCGAACAGGTCGAGGAAGGTGGGCGCGATATCGATCGTCTGGCTGAGCGCGGATGTGCGCGTTCCGGCCAGTTCCGGCGCGCGGGGATCGTGAATGAACAGCGGGATGTGGACGATTTCCTCGTACATGTTCATCCGGTTCTTGGCCCAGAAGTCGTGCTCCCCCAGCAGGAAGCCGTGGTCGGTGGTGACGACGAGCGCGGTGTCCTTCCACAGGTCATGGCGGTCGAAATAGTCGAGCAGCTGGCCCATCAGGAAATCGCACATCGACATGATGGCGTAGTAGTTGGCCCTCAACTCCTCGCATTCGGCCGGCAATTCGTCGACGCGGCCGTAGCGGGGCCAGTCGCGTACCGGCCCGTTCCAACCGGTCTCGAACGGCTTCTTGAAGCGGGCCGGCGCATGGAACGGCTCGTGGGGGTCGAAGCATTCGATCTGCAACAGCCAACCGTCGGCCTCGCGGTTGCGGTCCAGGAAATCGAAGCCGTGGGCGAAGCACTTCACCGAGGGAAAGTCCTTCTCCTCCTTGATGAACTCGCGATTGACGGCGTTCCTGGCGAAGTACGTCCGCCGACCCGCCGCGAACTGGCGGGCATGGTACATCTCGCGCAGCCTCTCCCAGTGCGGCTGTACCATTGCCTTCCAGGCGTCGCCCTCCTGGCCGCGCACGAACTCGTAGGAATCGTAGCGGTTATGGTAGGTGGCGCCGCCGTCTTCCCAGTAGTGGAAGTGGTCGGTGACGAGGTGGCTGTAGACGCCGGCGCCGCGGTGCAGCAGTGCGGGGAAGGCGTCGTCGAACGGCTCCAGCGGCCCCCAGCTGCGGTGCAGGAAATTGAGGCGGCCGGTCAGCATGTCGCGGCGGGCCGGCATGCAGGGCAGGCTGCCGACGTAATGGCGCTCGAAAGCCACCGAGCGCTGCGACAGGCGGTCGAAATTCGGTGTCGGCACGCGCCCGCCGCCGTAACAGCCCAGCAGATGTCGGTTGAGGGAATCGAACAGGACGAAGACGGCTTTCATGAAGGCAACCCCGCTCCTATTTGATGGCGCCTTTGGTCAGGCCCGAGACGATGAACCGCTGCCCGATCACCAGCAGCACCAGGGCCGGGACGATCGACAGCGCGGCGCTGGCAGCCATTTGCGTGTACTGGATCTCGTACTCCTGGGCGAACTTGGCGATGGCGACCGGGACGGTGGCCGTCTGCTTCATGGTCAAGTTCAGGGCGACGGCGAATTCATTCCACGAGAACACGAACGTCAGCACGCCGGTGGCGGCCAGCCCGGGACGGATGATCGGCACCACGATCCTGCTGAGCACGACCGGCGTCGAGGCGCCGTCGATGCGGGCCGCCTCGATCAGCTCCTGGGGCACGTCGCGTACGAAGACGCCCATCAGCCATAGGGCCATCGGCAGGTTGAGCGTGGTGTGGGCGAGGATCAGGCCGGTGAAGGTGTTGTCCAGGCCGACGCTGCGCGCCATCGTGTACCAGGCGCCGGCCAGCGCGATCGGCGGAATCATGTGGAAGACGATCGTCCAGCCTAGGAAGGAATGCAGCACCCACGGATGCCAACGCATGCGGTACAACGACCACGCGGCCGTGGTGCCGATCAGCAGGCAAAGCGCCGTCGAGACGATCCCCACCAGCAGGGAGTTGCGGTAGTTCAGCAGGAAGTCCGAGGTCTTGGAAAACAGCACCTCGGTGAAGTTCATCAACACCGGGGAAAAGGCGAATTCGCCCATCAGCAGCGAAATCTGGGTGCGGAAGCCCGCCGCCACCACCCAGGCCACCGGGAACAGCACGACGACGGCGGCGGCCACCAGTACCGCGTGACCGGTCAGCCGGGGAAGGCTCAGGCGCCTCATGCCATGCCCTCCCGCTTCCGGCGGGCATTCAGCGCCACCACAAGCAGCAGCGAGACCAGGAAGATGACGGCCACCCCCATCGCCGAGCCGTAGCCGACGCGGTCTTCGGTGAAGAAGCGCTGGTAGAGCGTGAAGCTGATGACCTCGGTCGCCGTGCCGGGCCCGCCGCCGGTCAAGAGGTAGACCTCGTCGAACACCTTGAAGGCCAGCACCAGGCGAAACGCGAACGTGACCACGATGGTCGGCACCATCAGCGGGATGGTGACGTAGCGCAATTCCTGCCAGCGGCTGGCGCCGTCGATCTGGGCGGCCTCGTAGACGTCCTGCGGCAGCGATTCCAGGCCGGCCAGGAACAGCAGGAAACAGAACGGCGTCCAGTGCCAGATGTCGACGACGATGACCGACAGAAGTGCCGTGGCCGACGACCCCAGCCAGTCGTGCGGCATGAGGCCGAACATCCCGATGAGCTGGTTCACCGGGCCGAAGTCGAAGTTCAGCATCAGCTTCCAGATGGCCCCGATGACGATGCCGGGGATCAGGATCGGCAGGATGAAGATGGTACGGTAGACGACCCGGCCGCTGCCGAGGCGGCTGCACAAAAGCGCGAGGGCGAAGCCCAGCACCATCTGGCCGGCCACCGCCGAGACCGCGAAGATGATGGTGTTGACGAGCCCGGCCCGAAACAGCGGATCATTCGGAAGCGCCTCGTAGTGGTCCGTTCCGACCGGCTGCCAGACGGCCGACGCACCGACCCAGCTGACTTCGTGGAAACTCGTCGCCACCAGGTTCACCAGCGGCAACACGCTTAAGCCCAGCATGAACAGCAGGGCGGGCGCGAAGGTCGCCCAGCGCCACGCCCGATCGTCGAGAAGCGAGCCGCGCTTCCCGCTCCTCGCCACCGCACGCGGCTCGCCGATCGGCATCGTCGTTGCCTTCATGGCTCGCGTTCCATCGGCCGCGATGGCCTGATTCAAGCCCGGCCGGTCTTGTAGCCGTGCTTGGCCATGATCGCCTGAATCTCGTCCGCCATGCCGTTCAACGCTGCGGCCGGCGCGACTTCGCCGCTGATCGCCCGGTTCAGCCCGAGGTCAAGCACGGCGATCACCTCGCTGGCTTCCGGGAACTGGTAGATGTTCACCGCGTGGGGCAAGGCCTTGGACAGCGGCTTCATCCAGCGGTTGACGCGCTCTTCGGCCATGGGGTCGCTATAAGGCGCGGCGCTGATCGGAATGCCACCGGACTTGGCGTAGTGAAGCTGGGCATCCTTGGTCTGGAACCAGCGCAGGAACTCGACGGTGGCGCGCTTGCGGTCGTCGGTCACGTTCTTCGAGACGCCGCCCAACCAGTGGCCGAGGGCTGGCGCGGTCGGCAGTCCCGGCAGATGGGGCGGCGGCGCGAACTCGATCTTGTCGACCACCGCAGACTTGTTCTTGTCGTCCATCTGCGAAGCCGCGGCGATCACCACCATGACGTGGGCGGCTTTGCCGGTCAGCACGTTCTGGATGACTTCCGCCTGATCCATAGACGCCGTCTGCGGGTGCCCCGCCTCCTTGGCGAGATGGATGTAGTATTCCAACGCCGCGACACCAACGTCATTGGCCAGCGTGACCGTGTAGTCGCCGGCGTTCTGGTCGCGGAAGATGTCGCCGCCGTGGCCGTAAAGGTACGGATAGAAGTCGTAGGACACCGTGTGCGTGCCGCGTGCCCCGCGCTGCACCATGCCATAGCGGCTGGGCGGACGGTGCAGGGCCTTGGCGTTGGCCTCCAGCTCGGCGAAGGTCTCCGGCTCCTTCAGGCCGGCCTCCTTGTACAGGTCGCCCCGGTAGTAGAGCATGGGCACGTTCGGCTGGACCGGAATGGACATCAGCTTGCCGGCCGGCGTCATGGCCCGGGTCTTGGGATCGAAATAGATGGTGTTGCCAAGCGTGTAGACGTCGGGGTCCAGCTTGAAGCCGGGGTCGATGTCGGAAATCGCCTCGACGAAACCGCCCGCATACATTTCGGCGAACCAGCCGGAGTTCATGATCAGAAGGTCGTACGAGCCGGTGGTGGCGCGTACCGAATTGCGCTGCTTTTCCAGCGATCCGGCAAACGGGTTGACGTCCAGTTCGACCTTGTTGCCGGTCTCCGCCTCGTAGCGCACGACCGTCTTGCGGAAGCTGTCGAACCACGGGGACTGGTTGATGACGATGGTGATGGGAGCGGCGGAAGCGGCCCACAGCGGACGGCAGGCGAAGGCCATGGCGGTGGCGCCGGCACCCGCAAGCGTCTGGCGGCGCGTCAATCTGAAGGTGTCCATGTGAATTCTCCCTGGTGCATTTTTGGGAGAAGACGTGGCACCCTTTTGCCATGCATTCAAATGATTTGTTTGGTAATTGCGATAGCTGAAAGTTATGGCATCAATTCTTGGGACGCGCGGCGCAGACGATCCGCAACTCGGCGATGATCGCCGTCGCGGCCGGCGACAGCCAGCCATCCTTGCGGCTGATGAGCCCCGCCTCCCTTACCGCGGAGATCCTTGGCACCTTGAGCATCGCAATGTCTTGCCCCTCGCTCCACTGCATGGTCGTCGAGCCCAGGAAGCTGAGCGCGTCGGACTCGCGGAGCATGTTCAGGATGAAGGCCATGGATTCCGTCTCGACGACGATCTGCGGCAGCGGCAGGTCGAGGGCCACGAAAAGCGCCTGCAGCCGGCGGTGGGACCGGGTGTTCCGGGGCGGCAGGATCCAGGGAAACTCGAGCAGCTGGCAGGGCTCCGGCTCGTTCTGCCGGGCCAGCGGATGGTCCGCCCGGCAACAAGGGCCCAACTCGTCGGCCGTCAGCCGCTCGATCGCCAGGTCCTGGGAGAGCTCCCGCAACGGCAGTTCTGCGACGACGAAGTCCAGTTCGCCGCGGCGCAGCGCCCGCAGCAGGACGTCGTCATATCCGCCGACGACGCGGGCCCGGACCGCCGGATTGGCCATGACCGTGCGCGCGAGGCTGACCGGCAGATGACGGCGCAGCCAGGCCGGCCCGGCGCCGATCGACACCGTGCCGACGGCGCCGCGGCGCAGCCAGTCGATCTCGCTCATGGCGTCCTGCACCTGGACGTTCACCGTCTCGGCATGCCGAAGCAGGCTCTGGCCGAATTCGGTCAACTGGACCCCGCGCGGCAGCCGGTCGAACAGCTGCACGCCAAGCTCCTCTTCGAGTGCCCGGATGCTCTTCGTCAGGGTGGGCTGGGCGACGCCAAGATCGGCGGCCGCGCCCGTGATGTTGAGCGATTTGGCGACCGCCAGGAAATACTCGAGCTGACGAAGGTTCATCCGAGTCCCCCCATCGTCCTGAGACCGCGACGGATCGGAGCGAACTCAGGCGTCGCGGCACAGATGCGAAACGAAGGCCGGCAGGTCCAACTGGCGTTTGCGCCGCAGCCGTTCGGCGGCCAGGATGGCCTGCACGCCGGCCACGCTCTCTTCCACCACCCGATTGATGACGATGTAGTCGTAGGCTTCCCAGTGGCTCATTTCGGAGGCCGCCTTGGCCATCCTCCGGCGCACCACCTCGTCGGAATCCTGGGCCCGGGTCTTGAGCCGTTTTTCGAGCTCGGCGTGCGACGGCGGCAGGATGAACACACTGACGAGGTCGGTACCGGCATTGTGGGCCAACTGCTGGGCGCCCTGCCAATCGACGTCGAACAGCACGTCCGTTCCCTCGCGGAGCGCCCTCTCGACCGGGGCCCTGGGCGTGCCGTAGCGGTGGTCGAAGACCTCGGCGTATTCCAGGAACTCGCCGGCCTCGACCATCTCTTCGAACCGGCTGTCGGAAACAAAAATGTAGTCGCGCCCGTCGACCTCTCCCGGACGCGGCGAGCGCGTGGTCGCCGAAATCGACAGGATCAGGTTGCCCTCGCGCTCCAGCAACAGGCGCGAGATCGTGGTTTTGCCGGCGCCGGAGGGCGAGGACAGCACCAGCATCAGGCCGCGCCGGGCCATGGGCTCTTTCGGCGCCGCGTCGCCGAGACCGGCGGGGCTGGGGCTATTCAATGTTTTGCACCTGTTCGCGCATCTGGTCGATGACCGCCTTCAAGGCCAGCCCGCAGCGGCTGAGATCCATGTCCGGAGACTTCGAGCACAGCGTGTTGGTCTCGCGGTTGAATTCCTGGCACAGGAAGTCCAGCCGCCGCCCCACCGCGTCCGTCTCGCGCAAGAGCGACCGGCCGGCCGCCAGATGCCCCCTCAGCCGGTCCAGTTCCTCGCGCGGATCGGCCTTGGTCATCAACAGTGCCGCCTCCTGCGCCAGCCGCTCCTCGGAAAGGGCGGGCAGATCCTCCAGAAGGGCCTTCACCTGGCTGACCAGGCGTTCGCGGATGGCTTTGGGCTGGGCGGCAACCACCGCCTCGGCTTCGCGGCACAGCGCCTCGACCTCGTCGAACTGGCCGCCGACGATCTCGGCCAGGTGGCGACCCTCGTCGCGACGGGCCGCGTGCAGCGAATCGAGCGCGGCGTCGAGGGAGGCCAGAAGTTCGGCATCCATCGCCTGCTGGGCCTGCTCGTCCACCTCCTCCTCGGCCGTCTCGATGACGCCGCGCAACGCGAGAACCCCTTCCGGACGGGGCGGCGCGGCGTTGGGAATCCGCCGCTGAACCTCGGCGAGAAGGCCGATGACCTCGTCCAGGGCGGTGTGGTTGATGCGGAACCCCGCGCCGCGGACGTTCCATTGCAGCGACAACGACAGCGAGACGTTGCCCCGGCGGAAACGGGCGACGACCCGCTCGCGAATGGGCGGGTCGAGGCGGTCGAAACCATTCGGCAGCCGGCTTCGCACATCGAGGCCGCGGCCGTTGACGCTTTTGACTTCCCAGATCCACGAGCAGCGGTCGTTCTGCCCTTGGGCGCGGGCGAAGCCCGTCATCGATGAAATGGCCACACAACCTCTCCAGCACCGGCCCCTGCGGCCCCCGTTATATCGTCCGCCACCGGGATCAACAAGCGGCCGTGGGAACGGCGGGGGCGGGATGGGCCTCGTCGGCCTTGTTCCCGGTCTCTCCCGAGACCGCAAGGGTGAATTGGAAGGCGGTGCCCGCGTCCACGCCCTCGACCAATTCCAGACGGCCGTTGTGGGCCTCGACGATGGACCGGCAAATGGCCAATCCCATGCCGAGCCCGTCGCCCTTGGTGGTGACGAACGGCTCGAAGATGGACTGGCGGAGGTCGGACGGAACCCCGCGTCCGGAATCGCGAACGGTCACCCGTACCAGATCGTCGCCGCACCGGGCGGTCGAGATGATCACCCGGCGGGACGATGGCGCGTTTTCCCGGGCCGCCTCGACGCCATTGCGCGCGAGGTTGAGAATGACCTGCTGGATCTGGATCTTGTCGGCGGTCACCGGGTCAAGCGCTGTCGCCAGATCGAGAGCGACGGCGACGCCATGGCATTGCGCCTCGGCCTGCAGAAGATCGACCGTCTCGCGAATGGTGGCGTTGATGTCGACCGGCGCCTTCTCGGGTTCCACCTTCTGGACGAAGGAGCGAACCCGGCGGATGACCTCGCCGGCGCGAAGTGCCTCGGCCGCCGCCCTCTCCATGGCGTCCAGCACCTCCTGGGTCACCGTATTGGTTTTCCTGAGCCGCGCGATGCTCCCCCGCACGTAGTTGGAAATGGCGGTCAGCGGCTGGTTCAGCTCGTGGGCAAGGCCGGTCGCCATCTCCCCCATCGTGCTGACCCTGGAAACGTGGGCGAGTTCCGCCTGCAACCGCCGCGCTTTTTCGTCCGCCTCGCGGCGTTGGCGCGCCATGGTCACCAGGGCGATGCCGAGCTCGCCGATTTCGTCGCCGCGCTGTTCCGGCAACGACACGTCGAAGGCGCCGCGACCGATCTGGCGGGTCAGCACCACCAGCTTCTCGATCGGGCCGCTGATTCCACGTGCCACCGCCACGCTGAACAGAATCCCCAAGGCGGCGAAGACAAATGCCGCGATGCCGCTGACCGTCAGCAGCCGGGTCGTTCCTTTTTGATGAATTCCTTCGACCAAGGCTTGGGTCGTCGCAATGTCCGATTGCACGTCGGTCAATAAAAGGCCGACGGTCACACCGCCCAGAATCCGCGCACCCTCCGCGACGGGGACCGAGACGCTGAGGCGGTCGCCCTCGATCAAGGTGACGCTGTGGCCGAAGGACAGCACCGCGGTCATCTTATTGTCGGGCACCCCCGGGAAATCGGCGACGACCGTGTCTGAGCCATCCACGACGATGCCCCGGGAGGCGTTGAAAACGCGGACATGGTCGACGCCCCGCCGGCCGCGGGCGGACAGAACGAGATCGCGCACGGCATCCCATTGCTGGCGGGAAAGGGGGTCGGTCAGGGATTCCGAAAGGAAGACGGCCACGCCCTGGGCGCGCCGTTCGGCCTGCTTCAACAGCGCCGCCGCCATCGCCGCCGAGTTCGACTCGCGCGTCTCGTCCATCGTTTGGCGGAACTGCACGAAGAGCAAAGCCGACAGCACAACAACCAGGGCGGCGATCAGGCCGATGATCGCCATCGTGACGCGCGTATGGAGGCGAACGATCATTCACCTTATTCCGTTGCCGGCAGGGTTGAACCGCCGGGTCTTGCCGTTCGCAAGCGCGACATCCTATCCCCGACCGTGCGCCGGCCGACACCCCGGATTTTCCCCACTGTCGATACCGGTCCGCCTTCGGCCGCCCCTTGTCGATGTTTTCTTCGTCGTTTCCGGCCCCCGGATCTTTTATCCTGACGGCATCCCCGCCGCAACGAAAGGGCCATGGTGAGAAATTTTTCGTCTCCGCGATCCATCCTGATCACCGGCGCCTCGAATGGCATCGGCGCCGCGCTGGCCACCGGCTACGCCGCCCCCGGCGTCTTCCTGGCGCTCGCCGGACGCAACGCCGACCGCCTGGAGGCGGTGGCCCGGCAGTGCCGGGAGCGGGGCACGGATGTGGCGGTCAAGGCCATCGAGGTGGTCGATCGTGCCGCCATGGCCGCCTGGATCGAGGGCGTCGACGACGCTCATCCGCTGGACCTCGTCATCGCCAATGCCGGAATTTCGGCCGGAACCGCGCGCTCGACCGACCCCGTGGAAAAGGTCCGCGAGATCTTCGCGGTCAACGTGGACGGGCTGCTCAACACCCTCGATCCCGCCATCGCCCGCATGCGCCCGCGCCGCCGGGGACAATTGGCCGTGGTCAGTTCCATTGCCGGTTTCCGCGGCCTGCCCGGCACCACCGCCTACGCCGCCAGCAAGGCCGCCGTCAGAAGCTACGGCGAAGGCCTGCGGGGCTCGCTGTGGGAGGACGGCATCGGGGTGTCGGTCATCTGCCCGGGCTTCGTCGTTTCCGGCATGACGGCGGTGAATCCCTTTCGCATGCCGTTCATCATGGGGGCCGACAAGGCGGCCGGCATCATCCGGCGTGGCCTTGCCCGCGACAAGGCCCGCATCGCCTTTCCGTGGCCGATGTACGTCGTCGTCTGGCTGATGAGTGTCCTGCCCCCGGCCTGGACCGATCCGCTGTTCCGGCGCCTGCCGCGCAACCCGTAAAACCGGGTGTATTTCGGCATCTCGTATTTTGGGGACACCATACTTCGTATTTTGGGGACACCATACTTAATTCGATTTCACCGCTCATTGCCCGGAATGGCAATGTCTTTTCGCGAATTAAGTATGGTGTCCCCAAAATACCCGCCGAAATACCCCCGAAATACCCGCCGGCGCCTGCCGCGCAGCCCCTGAGCCGCGTCAGCGGGGATCGGCCGGCCCGGGCGTTTCCTGGTCGCGCAGTTTGCGCCAGCGGGCGACGTTGCGGTTGTGTTCGTCCAGTGTCCTGGCGAACGCGTGCCCGCCGTTGCCGTCGGCCACGAAATAAAGGTCGTCGGTGTCGGCCGGATTGAGGGCGGCCACCACCGAGGCCCGGCCCGGATTGCAGATCGGCGCCGGCGGCAGGCCGTCTTGCGCATAGGTGTTGAACGGAGAGGGCGTCTTCAGGTCCTGGCGCATCAGGGGGCGCCCCAGGGCCTCTTTGCCGCCGGTGAGCGCGTAGACTACCGTCGGGTCGGACTGCAGCCGCATACCCTTCTTCAGGCGGTTGACGAAGACCGCCGCCACCCGCGAACGTTCTGCCGGCACGGCGGTTTCCTTTTCGATGATGGAAGCCAGGATGACCGCCTCGCGCGGCGAGGAAAGCGGCAGGTCCGGCCGGCGTTCCACCCACGCGCGGGCCAGGATGTCGTCCATGGCGCGGGCCATGCGTCCGACCATCTCCTGGCGGCTGTCGCCATGGGAATAGTGATACGTCTCGGGCAACAGCGTTCCCTCGGCAAGTGCCCCGGCGATGTCGCCGACGAGACCGTCGGCGGCAGTCAGTTGCGCCGCCACCTGGGCCACCGTCGCCCCTTCGACCAGGGTCAGGCGCCGCACCACCGTTCGACCGCTTTCAAGGAGCGCGATGGCGTCGCGAACGCTGATCGCCGCCGGAAACGCGTATTCGCCGGCCTTGAGGCGGCCGTCGGCACCGGTGATGTTGGCCCCCGCCTCGAAGACCGTGGGGTGTCTGATGACGCCGGCTGCGGCCAATTGGGCGGCGATGGCGCCGAGGCCGGCCCCTTTCGGGATCACCAGCGTGGCCGGCGCCGCCAGCGGTCCCGGCCGCACGAACTGGGCATAGCCCCAGGCGAGCACGCCGCCGCCGGCCAGCAAGGCCAGAAGAACCAGGGAAACCAGGAGGAACGCGATGCGGCGCATGCCGCCTTACATTCTAGCTGAATGCCTTGAAGATGATCGACGCATTGGTTCCGCCGAAGCCGAAGGAATTGGACAGCACGGCGTTGATCTTGCGTTCCCGGGCCTTGTGGGGCACCAGGTCGACTCCGGCAGCGGCGTCGCTGGGATTGTCGAGGTTCAGCGTCGGCGGCGCGATGCTGTCGCGCATGGCGAGGATCGAGAAGATCGCCTCGACCGATCCCGCCGCGCCCAGGCAGTGGCCGACCGCCGATTTCGTCGACGACATGGAAACCTTCTTCATGGCCTCGCCGAACAGGCGCTTGGCGGCGCCCAGCTCGATTTCGTCGCCCAATGGCGTCGAGGTCCCGTGGGCGTTGACGTAATCGATGTCGTCGGGCGTCATGCCGGCCCTTTTCAAGGCCATGGCCATGCACCGATAGGCGCCGTTGCCGTCCTCGGCCGGCGCCGTGATGTGGTGGGCGTCGCCGGTCAGGCCGTAGCCGACGAACTCGGCATAGATGTTGGCGCCCCGCTTCTTGGCGTGCTCGAGTTCCTCGAGAACGACGACGCCGGCGCCGTCCCCCATCACGAAACCGTCGCGGTCGCGGTCCCACGGCCGCGAGGCGCGCGTTGGCGCGTCGTTGAAATGGGTCGACAACGCGTTGGCCCGCGAGAAGCCGGCCACGCCCAGGCGGCAGATGGCGGCTTCCGCCCCGCCGGCGATCATGACGTCGGCGTCTTCCCACATGATCATGCGGGCCGCATCGCCGATCGAATGGGCGCCGGTCGAACAGGCGGTGACGACCGCGTGGTTCGGCCCCTTGAGGCCGTATTTGATCGAAACCTGCCCGGACACCAGGTTGATCAGGCTGGCCGGGATGAAGAACGGGCTCAACCGCCGGACGTTGCTCTCGACGATGACCGCCCCCTTGGCGATCTCGGCCAGGCCGCCGATCCCCGAGCCGATCGACACGCCGGTTCGACAGCGGTCCTCGTCGGTTTCGGGCTTCCACCCGGAATCCTCGATCGCCTGCGTCGCCGCCGCCATCCCATAGAGGATGAACTTGTCGACCCGGCGGGCGTCCTTTGGCTCCATCCAGTCGTCGGAGGTGAACAGGCCCTCGGCCGTCGGTCCCTCGGGAACCTGGCCGGCGACCTTGGCCGGAAGGTCCGAAACGTCGAAATTCTCGATGGTCCGAATGCCCGACTGCCCTTGAAGCAAACGATCCCAACAGGGTTTCACCCCGCACCCAAGGGATGTCAGGAGCCCAATTCCGGTGACGACGACACGTCTCATGACGGTTGCGGTTCCGTTATTGTGGGGGAGTGGCGAAAAGGACATGCCCGGCAAGGCCGGGCTTCGCGCCTCCCTAGGAAGGATCTACTTGTGCGCCTCGATGAAGTCGATGGCGTCCTTGATGGTCAGGATCTTTTCGGCGGCGTCGTCGGGGATTTCGCAGTTGAATTCCTCCTCGAACGCCATGACGAGCTCAACCGTGTCCAGGCTGTCGGCCCCGAGATCATCGATGAAGCTGGCATTCTCGGTCACCTTCGTCTCTTCGACCCCGAGATGCTCCACGACGATTTTCTTCACGCGATCACCAACATCACTCATCGGTAAATTCCTTGCCTGTTCCTCATTGAATGCAATGACCCGGCCGCTTCCCGCAAAGTCCCCACAGACCCCTTGGGCGCCGGCGACGGCCCCTCTCGTAACACACTTTTTCCGCCTTTGCCAACACCCAGCAAAGGCGCGGTATTCCTAGATCATGGCCATGCCGCCGTTGACATGCACGGTTTGCCCGGTGACGTAGGCGGCCTCGTCGCTGGCCAGGAACGCCACGGCGGCGGCGACATCCTGGGGCGTGCCCAGACGGCCGCCCGGGATGCTGGCCACCAAACGCTGCTTCTGCTCGTCGGACAGGGCATCGGTCATCGGGGTGGCAATGAAGCCGGGGGCCACGCAGTTGACCGTGATGCCGCGCGAGGCCACTTCCTGGGCCATCGACTTCGACATGGCGATCATGCCGCCCTTCGAGGCCGCGTAGTTGACCTGGCCGGCGTTGCCCGTCACCCCAACGATGGAGGCGATGCCGACGATGCGCCCCGAGCGCTGCTTCATCATCGGGCGAAGGCAGGCCCGCGACAGCCGGAACGCCGCCGTCAGGTTGACGTCGAGCACCAGTTGCCAGTCCTCGTCCTTCATGCGCATGGCCAGGTTGTCGCGGGTCAGGCCGGCGTTGTTGATAAGGATGTCGATGCGCCCCATCGCCTTTTCGGCGTCGGCCACCAGCTTGGCCGGGGCCTCGGGATCGCTTAGGTTCGCCTCGAACAGATGGGTCCGTCCGCCCAACTCCTTGGCCAGCGCCTCCATGCCCTCGCGGCGCATGTCGGTCAGGCCCAGCGTCGCCCCCTGCCCGTGCAGCAGGCGGGCGATGGCCCCGCCGATGCCGCCGGAGGCCCCGGTGATCAACGCGCATTTTCCGGAAAAGTCGAACATGGCTTCCCTCTCCCCTCGTCCGTTCGTCACAGGGTCTTGACCAGTGTCTCGATGTCCTCGGGCGTGCCGACCGCCATCGCCGCCAGATCGCGGTCGATGCGCCGGGCCAGCCCGCTCAGCACCCTGCCCGCCCCCACCTCGACCAGAGTATCCACGCCCAGCGCCTTCATGGCCAGAACGCTCTCGCGCCAGCGCACCGTCGACGTCACCTGCTTGACCAGCAGGCGGCGGATCTCGGCGGCTTCCTCGACCGGCGCGGCGGTGACGTTGGCGA
Source organism: Shumkonia mesophila (assembly GCF_026163695.1). Taxonomy (NCBI): domain Bacteria; kingdom Pseudomonadati; phylum Pseudomonadota; class Alphaproteobacteria; order Rhodospirillales; family Shumkoniaceae; genus Shumkonia; species Shumkonia mesophila. The sequence continues at coordinate 334,898 of NZ_JAOTID010000004.1, forward strand.
TCAGCGGCACCACCGGGGATTCGATGTCGGCCCCCGCCAGGGCCTCTTCCATGATCTCGGCGGCCGGCGCCAGCAGCGAGCAATGGAACGGCGCGCTGACCGGCAGCATCACGCACTTGCGGGCGCCCTTCCCGCCGGCGATGGCGACGGCCCGCTCGACGGCGGCCAAGGCGCCGCTGACCACGACCTGCCCGGGGGCGTTGTCGTTGGCCGTCTCGCACACGCCCACCTCCGAGGCCTCCTTGGCGATCGCCTGCGCCGCCGCGAAGTCGACGCCGATCAGGGCCGCCATGCCGCCGACGCCGACCGGCACGGCCTGTTGCATGGCGCGGCCGCGCGTCCTGAGCAGCCGGGCCGCCACCGGCACGCTGAGCGCCTCGGCGGCGGCCAGCGCCGAATATTCGCCCAGCGAATGGCCGGCGACGAAGGCGCAGGCCTTCGCCACGTCCATGCCGCCTTCCTGGCGCAACACCCGGATGACCGCCAGGCTGACCGCCATCAGCGCCGGTTGCGCGTTCTCCGTCAGGGTCAGCTCGTCGGCCGGACCTTCGAACATCAGCTTGGCCAGGTGCTGGCCCAAAGCGTCGTCCACCTCCTGGAAGAGGTGGCGCGCGGCGGGAAAAGCGGCGGCGAGTTCTCGGCCCATGCCAACGGCTTGCGAACCCTGGCCGGGAAAAACGAAAGCGCGGGTCATGCGGTCGTTCCTTCGGATTTAATTTCGGTGACAGTGCACTTAATTCACTCCGCTCCCCCGGCTGCCGCCCGCGTCGCGCCGAATTAAGTGCACTGTCACCGAAATAGCAACGGAAATGGCGGCCAGTGATAGCGTCTCGGCCGTAGGTGTCAAGCGCGCTTGCACATGGATTTCAAATGTGTATAGTGCCGCGCCTCATATCTCTGTGCCGGGAAGGGCCCGGCTATGCTCGTCGGATCCGCGAAAACCACCGGCCGATGGGTTGAGAAAAGCCAGACGGAGAAGAAGATGCCGTATTACGAAAACGTGTTTATCGCACGTCAGGACATCTCTGCCACCCAGGTCGATTCCCTCGCCGACGCCTTTACCGCCACCATCGAAGGTCTGGGCGGCAAGGTCGCCAAGCGCGAGTACTGGGGGCTGCGCAACCTGGCGTACAAGGTGAAGAAGAATCGCAAAGGCCACTACGTGCTGCTCAACCTGGACGCCCCCGCCGAGGCCGTCCACGAGATGGAGCGGCTGATGCGGATCAACGAAGACATCCTGCGTTACCTGACGATTCGCGTCGACGAGTTGGAAGAAGGCCCGTCGGCCATGGTCCAGGGCCGCGGCGGCCGTGAAGAGCGGCACCGTCGTGGCGATCGCGGCTCCTCGCCGCGCTTTGGCGACGACGACGCCGTCGATGCCGATGCTCCGGCGGCCGAGGTCGAGGTTAGCGGCGACGTGATCGAGGGAGACGCCCGATGATGATGGATGACGACGACAAGAGAGAGAGAACCGGTGGCGCCCGCGGGGCCGCTGGCGGCGGACGCCGGCCGTTTGTCCGTCGGCGCAAGACGTGTCCGTTCTCCGGCCGCGGCGCGCCGAAGATCGACTACAAGGACATCCGGCTGCTGACGCGCTATGTGTCCGAGCGCGGCAAGATGGTGCCGAGCCGGATCACCGCCGTCTCCGCCAAGAAGCAGCGCGAGTTGTCGCGGGCCATCAAGCGGGCCCGTTACCTGGCGTTGCTGCCCTACGTGCTGAAGTAGGGACGCCCCGGAAGCCGAACCGCCGGCCCCGCCCCTCGACGTCGAGGGGATGGTGCCGCCGGTCGGCGCTCCGTGCAGCCCCAGGAATAGAGGCCCGAGAACCCATGTCCAGGCACCTCTTCATCGCCCTGGGCGGAATCGCGAGCGCGGTCCTGTCGATCGCTTTCGCGACGGGAAAGCCCAGCATGATCATGCTGGCCAATCTCGCGCCTTTGCCGCTGTTCCTGGTCGGCCTCGGCTATGGGGCCAAGGCGGGATTCCTGGCGGGAGCCGTCGGGTTGACCCTGTCGGCGGGGATGGGCGGCCTGGTGGCCGCCGGCATGTACGGGTTGGTTCATGCCCTGCCCAGCGGGCTGGCCTTCCGCCAGGCCCTGTTGCAGCGAACCGACGACAAGGGCCAGGCGACATGGTATCCGCTGGGGGCCGTCCTCTGCTGGTTGGCCGCCTTTGCCGGCGCCCTTCTGGTGGTGGTGGCCCTGGTCAGGTACGAACAAGGCGAAGGTCTCCGGCAATCGGTATCTTCCTATCTGGAGATGGTGCTGCGGGTCGTCTGGCCGGTGCTGGCCGAGACGGATCGAAACGAGATCCTCGCCGAAATGGTCCCCTTCTTTCCGGGTGCCGCCGCGGTCATGTGGCTCGCGGTCGTCGTCGGCAACGGGCTGCTGGCCCTGGCCATCCTGACCCGCTCGGGGCGCAACGTGCGTCCGGGCCCGACGGCCAAGGACATGGTGTTGCCGGACTGGGTGTCGTGGCTGATGGTGGCGGCCGCCGTCGTGTCCTTGCTGGGATCGGGCGACGTGGAGTATATCGGGCGTAACCTGGTCATGATCATGGCGGTGCCCTTCTTCATTCTGGGAACGGCCGTGGTTCATGGACTGGCCCGCCGGGTTCGCGCCCGTCAGCCGCTTCTGGTGGTGTTCTATGTGGTTTTGTTCATGTCCGGTTGGGCCCGCATGGCCGTGGTCGGACTTGGGTTGATCGAGCAGTGGGTTGGCGTGCGGCGCCGTGTCGCTGGACCGGACCCGGTGCGGGAGGACGAATGATGCAAGTGATTTTGTTGGAGCGGATCGAAAAGTTGGGGCAGATGGGCGACGTGGTCAACGTCAAACCCGGCTACGCCCGGAACTATCTGTTGCCCGAGAAGAAGGCGATGCGGGCGACCGAAGAAAACCGTCGCTATTTCGCCAAGCAGCGGGTCCAGCTCGAGGCCGTCAACCTCGAACGCCGCGAGGAGGCCCAGGCGGTCGCCGCCAAGATGACGGGCCTGTCCGTGACGCTGATCCGCCAGGCCGGCGAAGCCGGCCAGCTGTATGGCTCGGTCGGCGCCCGCGACATCGCCGACGCCATGCTGGCGGCCGGCTTCGAGGTCAGCCGCAAGCAGGTCAAGCTGGCGCCGCCGATCAAGACGGTCGGCATCCATGACGTACGGGTCGACCTTCACGCCGAGGTGGCGGTGACAGTCAAGGCCAATATCGCCCGCTCGCCCGAGGAGGCCGAAATCCAGGCCAAGACCGGCGAGGCCGTCGTCCGCGAGGAAGAGCGGCCGGTCCTGATCGCCGAGGAGGAAGCCCCCGAGGAGGAGGCCGAGGCCGAGGCCGAGGCCGAAGCCGGCGACGAGGCGAAGCCCGCCGACGAGGAAGACGCTTAAGACGGGTTGTCGCCGCGATCCGATCGAAAAGGCGCGCCGGGTTGCCGGCGCGCCTTTTTTGCTGCGCCGCCAACGGCCTCCTCTTGTCGCGCCTACCCAAACATCCCATTTCTGTGGTACGCTTTTTCTCGGGAGTCCCAGGAGGGGGCACCCGCATAACGGGATGCTCAGTCATAGGCGCCGTTATGGCGCCGTTTCGGGAATGGCGCGATGTTGCTGGATTGGCTGCTGACACGCCTGGTTAGGGTTGGCACCCTGACACTCGTCGATGCCGAAGGCCGGACCCGTGTGTACCGCGGTGAGCCCGGGCCCGAGGTCAGGGTTCGCCTGCACGACAAGGCCCTTCACTGGCGCCTGCCGCTCAACGTGCAACTGACGGCCGGCGAAGCCTACATGGACGGAACGCTGACGGTCGAGGACGGCTCCGTCTTCGACCTGCTGAACCTGGCGGCGATCAATCTGCCGTCGCTGGAGCGCCATCCGTTCTTCGCCCTTGGCAACTTGCTGCAACGCGCCCTCCGGCGTCTGCACCAGTTCAACATCCTCCCCCGGGCGCAGGCCAACGTGGCCCATCATTACGACATTTCCGGCGCCATCTACGACCTCTTCCTCGATGCCGACCGCCAGTATTCGTGCGCCTATTTCGTGCGGCCGGACGACGACCTGGAAACCGCCCAGGAGAACAAGAAAAACCATATCGCCGCCAAACTGCTGCTGCGCGAAGGGCAGAAGGTGCTGGACATCGGATGCGGCTGGGGCGGCCTGGCGCTCACCCTGGCCCGGCGGGCCAAGGTCGAGGTGACCGGCATGACGCTTTCCACCGAACAGTTCCACCTGGCCGGCCAGCGGGCCGAGGAAGCCGGGCTGGCCAAGCGGGTCCACTTCCACCTGCGCGACTATCGCCATCAGCAGGGCCGCTTCGATCGCATCGTTTCGGTGGGCATGTTCGAGCACGTCGGGGTCGGCTACTACAAGACCTTCTTCGGCAAGATCCACGACCTGCTGACCGACGACGGCGTGGCGCTCATCCATACCATCGGCCGCGCCGACGGCCCCGGCGCCACCAGCCCGTGGATTCGCAAGTACATCTTCCCCGGCGGCTATATCCCGGCCCTCTCGGAAGTGACGGCGGCCATCGAACGCAGCCGGCTTTTCATCACCGACGTCGAGGTGCTCCGGCTTCACTACGCCGAAACCCTGCGTCACTGGCGGGAGCGGTTCGTCGCCAACTGGGACGAAGCCAAGACCATTTATGACGAGCGGTTCTGCCGGATGTGGGAATTCTATCTGGCGGCCAGCGAGGTGGCCTTCCGCCACCTGGGCCTGGTCGTCTTCCAGGTCCAGTTGGCCCGTCGCCAGGACGCCGTGCCACTGACCCGGACCTACCTGACCGACGAAAGTCGCCGGATGGAACGGCAGCCCGGCGCCGGCCGCCAAGTCGCGGCGTAGGTTTTCCACCGGTCATCCACGTGTCATCCACTTTTACACAGGGGGGTGGGAAACGTCCCCTCTTTGCAGAGTGGTGCCGAGCCACTAGGTTGGCGTCCCATGACGATGCAAGTCTCCACCTCGCTGCCCCAACAACTCGCCGATGCCGACGCCCGGCTGTCGGCCTTTCGCACGCCGCCCCACAATATCGACGCCGAGAAAGCGCTGCTGGGCGCCATCTTCGCCAACAACCGCGCCTACGAGGCGGTTTCCGAGTTCCTGAGGTCCGACCATTTCGCCATCGGGCAGAACGGCCGCATCTTCGAAGCCTGCGCCAAGCTGGTGGAGCGCGGCCAGATTGCCGACCCGGTGACGCTCAAGAACTTCTTCGAGCAGGACCAGTCGCTGGCCGAGGTCGGCGGCCCGGCCTATCTGGCCGAGTTGGCGTCCTCGGCGGTGGGCCTGATCAACGCCGGCGAGTATGGCCGGCTGATCTATGACCTGCATCTGCGCCGCGAGCTCATCAACCTGGGCGAGGACGTGGTCGAGCGGGCCTATCAGGGCGACGTCGAGGAGACCGCGGTCAACCAGATCGAGCGGGCCGAACAGGGCCTCTACGACCTGGCCACCCGCGGCGAGTACGAGGGCGGCTTCCAGCCCTTCAAGACCTCGGTCATCGACGCCATCGAAATGGCCGAAAAGGCCCACAAGCGCGAAGGCTCGCTGGCCGGCGTCGGCACCGGGTTCACCGATGTCGACAAGACGCTGGGCGGCCTGCATCCCTCCGACCTCATCATCCTGGCCGGCCGGCCGTCGATGGGCAAGACGGCGCTGGCCACCAACATCGCCTTCAACGCCGCCTATACCTACGCCAAGTCGAAGGGCGGCGAAGGCGGCATCGTCGGCTTCTTCTCGCTGGAAATGTCGGCCGAGCAGCTGGCCAGCCGCATTCTTTCCGAGCAGACCGACATCTCGTCGGACCGCATGCGCAAGGGCGAGCTTTCGAACGACGAGTTCAACCGCCTGGTGGTCGCCAGCCAGACCCTGCACCAGATCCCCATCTTCATCGACGACACCCCGGCGCTGACGGTCAGCGCGCTGCGTACCCGGGCCCGCCGCCTGAAGCGTCAGCATGGCCTGGCCATGATCGTCATCGACTACCTGCAGCTGATCGCCTCCTCGCACGGCTCGCGCAGCGACAACCGGGTGCAGGAAGTTTCGGAAATCACCCGCGGGCTGAAAACGCTGGCCAAGGAACTCGATGTGCCGGTGCTGGCGCTGTCGCAGCTGTCGCGCGCCGTCGAGCAGCGCGACAACAAGCGGCCGCAGCTTTCGGATTTGCGCGAATCGGGGTCCATCGAGCAGGACGCCGACGTCGTCATGTTCATCTTCCGCGAGGAATACTACCTGGAGCGCGACGAGCCGGCCCAGCGCCAGGACGAAAACGACGACAAGTTCTTCGACCGCCGCAAGCGTTGGGAGGAACGGCTGGAGACGGTGCGCAACGTCGCCGAGGTCATCGTTGCCAAGCAGCGCCACGGGCCCATCGGCACCGTCAAGCTGATGTTCCAGGGGGCGTTCACCCGCTTCGGCAACCTCGACCAGGACCATCCGGGTTACCGGTGAACCGGCCATGGTGAGCGAGGCTTCCAGCGGCGCCGTCCTGACCATCGACCTGGCCGCCCTGGCCGCCAACTGGCAAAGCCTGAGGGATCGCCTGAAGGGCGCCGAATGCGCCGGCGTGGTGAAGGCCGATGCCTATGGCCTTGGCCTGGAGCCGGTGGCCCGAACCCTCGCCGCGGCGGGATGCCGGGTCTTCTTCGTCGCCCACCTGGAGGAAGGCGTCGCGCTGCGCGCCGTCCTGCCCAGGGCCGAGATCCATGTCCTGAACGGCCTTTTGCCCGGCACCGCCGCCGAGTTCGCGGCCAACCGGCTGATTCCGGTGCTGAACAGCCTGGAGAGCATCGACGCCTGGCGGGCCTTCTGCCGGACCCGGCAAAGCGCCTTGGCCGCCGACATCCACGTCGATACCGGCATGTCGCGCCTCGGCCTGCCGCCCGAAGAGGTGCAAACCCTCGCCGCCGAGCCGGCGCGCCTCGACGGCGTGGCGCCCGGCTACCTGATGAGCCATCTGGCCTGCGCCGACGAGCCGGGCCATCCGATGAACCCCGGGCAGTTGGCCGCGTTCGTCGAGATCCGCCGGCGGCTGCCCCTGACGCGCGCCTCGCTGGCCAATTCGGCGGGCATCTTTCTGGGATCCGGCTTCCACTTCGACCTCGCCCGGCCGGGGATCGCCGTCTATGGCGGCAACCCGGTGCCCGAATGCCCCAATCCGATGGCGCAAGTGGTTCGCCTGCAAGGAAAAATCCTGCAAGTGCGCGGCGTTGACACCCCCCAGACCGTTGGATATGGTGCCACACATCGCTTCGCCGGGCCCGCCAGGATCGCCACCATCGCGGTGGGTTATGCCGACGGTTTCCTGCGGTCCCTCGGCAACGCGGGGTGCGGGTTTGTTGGCGACATCCGGGCGCCGGTGGTGGGACGTGTTTCGATGGACCTGATCACGCTCGACGTCACCGCCGTTCCGGAAGCCCAATGCCGGCCAGGCTCGCTGGTCGACCTGATCGGCCCGCACAACGATATCGACGCCGTGGCCGGCACGGCCGGCACCATCAGCTACGAGATCCTGACCGGCCTCGGCCGGCGCTACCATCGGCGCTACGTCGGCGGGGCGGACTGACATGCGCCTGCTGCAACTGATCGGGCGGGTCGTCCTGGCCTTCCTCGGCACCACGGGCCGCCTGGCGCTGTTCGCCGGCGCCGGCTTTTCCCATTGCGTGCGGCCGCCCTTCTATCCGCGCATCATCGTCCGCCAGATGGTCGATATCGGCTACTACTCGCTGCCGGTGGTCGGCCTGACCGCCATTTTCGCCGGCATGGTCATGGCGTTGCAGACCTATACCGGAACCTCGCGCTTCTCGGCCGAAAGCGCGGTCGCCAACATCGTCGTGCTGGCGCTGACCCGCGAACTCGGCCCGGTGCTGGCCGGCCTGATGGTGGCCGGGCGCATTGGCGCCTCGCTGGCCGCCGAGATCGGCACCATGCGGGTGACCGAGCAGATCGACGCGCTCACCACGCTGTCCACCAATCCGATGAAGTACCTGGTGGCGCCGCGGCTGGTGGCCGGCGTCGTCATGTTTCCAGTATTGGTGCTGATCGCCGACATCATCGGGGTGTTCGGCGGCTATCTGGTGGCGGTCTACAAGCTGGGCTTCAACGCCTCCATCTACATCCAGAATACCTATAATTTCCTCCAGGCCGAGGACGTCATCTCGGGCCTGGTCAAGGCCGCCGTCTTCGGCGTCATCGTCACCCTGATGGGGTGCTATCACGGCTATCATTCGAAGGGCGGCGCCCAGGGCGTGGGCACGGCAACCACCAACGCCGTGGTGTCGGCCTGCATTCTGATCCTCGCCTTCGACTACATCCTGACGGAGATGTTCTTCGGCACATGAGCGATACGCCGAAAATCCGCATTCGCGGCCTTTCCAAGGCGTTCGGCCCCAAGGTGGTGCTGGACGGCCTGGACCTCGACGTCGGCGTCGCCGAATCGGTGGTGGTGATCGGCGGCTCGGGGACCGGCAAGTCGGTGCTGATCAAGAGCATCCTCGGGCTCCTGCGTCCCGACAAGGGCAGCATCCAGGTCGACGGCGAGGAAGTGACCGGCATGAAGGCCGGGGCGCGCGAGGCGGTGAATCGCAAGTTCGGCATGCTGTTCCAGGGCGCGGCGCTGTTCGACAGCCTGCCGTCGTGGGAAAACGTCGCCTTCGGCCTCCTGGCCCAGAAGCGGGTGAGCCGCCCGGAGGCCCGCGACATCGCGGTGGCCAAGCTGGCCCAGGTCGGCCTCGAACCCGAGGTGGCCGATCTCTATCCGGCGGAACTCTCGGGCGGCATGCAGAAACGCGTCGCCCTGGCCCGCGCCATCGCCGCCGATCCCGAGATCATCTTCTTCGACGAGCCGACCACCGGCCTGGACCCGATCATGGCCGACGTCATCAACGATTTGATCGTCAAGATCACCCGCGAGGTGGGGGCGACCGCCCTTTCCATCACTCACGACATGGCCAGCGCGCGCAAGATCGCCAACCGCATCGCCATGCTCTACGATGGCAAGATCATCTGGGCCGGTCCCACCGCCGGGATCGACGCCTCGGGCAACGCCTTCGTCGATCAGTTCATCCACGGCCGCGCCGAGGGCCCGATCAAAATGGCGGTGCGGAAATGACAAGGCGCGGAAGTGGCTGGCCTCAACCCTCTCCGCCCTTTGAGGGGGGAGAGGGTGGCGCGCAGCGCCGGGAGAGGTGGGCAAGGCCGCGGCGTGGGGGCCCCCCCCCCCCCCCCCCCCCCCCCCCCCCGCGGGGGGGGGGGGGGGGGGGGGGCCCCCGCGACCCGTCCGAGCTATGACCATGGAATGCCGCCTCCCCCTTGCCACCCCCGCGCCTTCCCGCCTACGCTGCCG